>NZ_JAIVFW010000002.1:324939-330294 GCF_020829595.1 Nostoc sp. CHAB 5844 | reverse complement strand
CCGTGGCGTGCAATGTGTTTTTTTCAGCTGATTTTCATCTTCTGTAACATTCTATCTACTGTAGAAATACCAATGGTTATCCCTGTCTTTTCTTGGAGAATTAAGCGAATTTCTTTTCAGGTGGCATTATTGTGCTCTTCTACTATTTCTTTAAGAATATTAAATTGTTCTTCGTTTAGCTTTGGTGGAGTTTGTTGCGTTCTGACTTTAGGCGCGATACTTCCTGTTTCTCTATATCGTTTCAGTAGTTTCTCAATCAAGCCTAAAGTTACACAAAATCTTTTTGCTAACTGACGTTGTGATATTTCACCTGACAAATATGTATCAAGTATTTTTTGACGTAAATCGAGGGAATATGCTTTCACTTTTATCCTTAACTAAGATACACAGCTTTATTTGATTGAGTGTACTTCATTAGATAGGGAAACGCTATATTTCACCTGACAAATATGTATCAAGTATTTTTTGACGTAAATCGAGGGAATATGCTTTCACTTTTATCCTTAACTAAGATACACAGCTTTATTTGATTGAGTGTACTTCATTAGATAGGGAAACGCTATAATATGGGCTTAGAAGGAAAAACCTCATCTAGAGGTGTAATATCCCCAACATTGAGTTTATCTCTAGCGATCGCACGATAGGATTTCTCACCATTAGCATCAGATTTAGATTCCTACTGCTCAGTCTTTCTCAGCTTCTTTGCCAAAATAGCTTGTACCTCACCTTCAGGATCAGTAAGGTCGAAGGGATAAGGTTGATACGGAGTATTTGGATCACGGCGGCTAATCAGCACTTCCAAAGCTGCCCTGAATGCCTCTTCATCGTTTCGGTGTGCTGAAATATACTGCTTTAGTTCAGCATTGGTCATTTGATCCAGGTCTTGTGTCATAGAATAAAATCCCAATTGCCATCTTCTTTTATTATCAACGCCAGTTCATCAGTCGTTCCGGCTTGAATGTAAATCGTCTTTAATTTCTGATCGTAACGGAATACCTGAATTGGTTGGTACAGGTTGGATAGTAACTGACAGAGAAATATTGCTGTATTTGATTGTTGCTGCGTTGGCAAGCTACAACTCCCATATATACGCCAAATGTAGCGTACCAGAAGTTTACTTTGAACTCGCGCTTATTTAGGCGAGCGCATCCTGTTCGTCAGCAGGTAGAGTTTTCAATTGAGCGATCGCTTTTTTAAGTAATTCGGTCATCGCAAAAGCACTTCTACCAAAGAGTTACTAACCATTATCGCTTAATGAATTGTTGAAAGCTTGGCTAATCCAGATTTAAGAGTCTGAGTGACGGGCTTAGAGGCGATTGCCCAAAACAAACACGTCTACAATTTTGACTAATCACAATTAGAGTAAATCATCTTCAGATAGCTCGGCTATTTTCATCAAAGCTTTCAATGTTCCAACTTTCAGATCTTGATTGCGGTGAACAGGAATTGACAGAATTTGATCTGTTTTTGGGTTTTCGTAGATATGATGGCTACCAGTAATTCTTCGCAAAACCCAGCCTTTTTGCTCTACAATCTTACACAACTGCTTGCCAGAAATGGATTTCATACAGCAATTTCGACAACTTGATCGCTTGACTCGACTGCATTACGACTGTTAGCAACGTCGAGCCAGCCTTCAATTGCATCTTGCAAATTAGCCATCACTTCCTCCATCGTGTCGCCTTCAGTCACGCAACCAGGAAGTGCAGGAACCTCTGCCCAATAACCACCTTCTTCTGCTGGATGAATGATTGCTCTGATTTTCATAAACCTGTTGAGCTAGTTCTTGAGAATATGCTAACAGTCATACCTGTTTATCCTCAACTTTGCTGTTCAAATGTAAAATAGTTTACGTTTAAACTACTAAACTAGTGATACCCGAACCTTCACAGGGTAAATGTCCGTAATAGCTATTAAGGGAAATTTTCAATTAATTTAAATTACAGGTAGCATATACCATGCTTTAGTTCCAGTATTGAGTATCTGAAGCAGTAGACAAAAGTTAGTACGCAGGAATTTCATCCTAGGTGTAAAAATAACTTTAGATAGATTTGTCACGACTAAGCAAAAATTCGGCTTCTCAATTAAGGTTGTGATTATGCGATTGTCCAAAATATCTCGTTCTCTACGTCGACTTAGTACCCATATTTTCGCTATATTTTTGGGAGTCGTGCTAACTGTTAGCACTCTGCGGGTGTTACCTTCCCAAGCGGAACCTGCACCCAGTTCAGTGAAAGTTGGTGATGCACCAGAACTCATTGCTCAACGGCAATCACCAGCAACTGCGGCGATAGGTAATAGTAGTTTTGTTACAGCAGCAGTGAATCGTGTCGGCACAGCTGTGGTGAGAATTGACACCGAACGCACAATTACTCGCCGTCGTGTTGACCCTTTTATGGAAGACCCATTTTTCCGGCAGTTTTTTGGTGATGGTTATTCTCAACAATTACCGCCAGAACAATTGCGTGGTCTTGGTTCTGGATTCATTATTGATAAAAGTGGTTTGATTTTAACCAATGCCCACGTCGTTGATAAAGCAGATAGAGTAACAGTCCGCCTCAAGGATGGCCGTACCTTTGACGGCAAAGTTCAAGGCATTGACGAAGTAACAGATATAGCGGTTGTCAAAATTAACACTGGTAAAGATTTACCTGTTGCACCTTTGGGTTCTTCGAGTGCTGTACAAGTCGGAGATTGGGCGATCGCAGTTGGTAATCCTTTAGGATTTGATAATACCGTTACTTTAGGTATTGTCAGCACCCTCAAGCGTTCTAGCGCCCAAGTGGGAATTTCTGACAAACGCTTAGACTTCATTCAAACCGACGCAGCAATTAATCCTGGTAACTCTGGCGGGCCATTGTTGAATGAGCGGGGTGAAGTGATTGGAATTAACACCGCAATTCGTGCTGATGCGATGGGTATTGGCTTTGCTATTCCTATTGATAAAGCTAAAGCGATCGCTGCACAACTGGAACGAGATGGTAAAGTTGCTCACCCTTATTTAGGTGTGCAAATGGTCACTTTAACACCTCAGTTAGCTAAACAAAATAACAGCGACCCCAACTCGACATTTGAAATCCCAGAAGTTAACGGGGTTTTAGTTATGCGAGTTGTACCAAATTCCCCAGCGGCTAAAGCAGGTATTCGCCGTGGTGATGTCATTGTTCAAATAGATGGACAAGCAATCACTAGTGCAGAACAGTTGCAGAACCTTGTGGAAAATACCAACCTTGGTCAAGCTTTACAGGTAAAAGTCCAACGCGGTAGTCAGACACAACAGTTATCAATTCGCACGGCTGAGTTACAAAATGCTGCTTCATAAGTGCTGAGTTTTGAGTCCTAACAATGGGGGTATGCTGAGACTTACCCCCATATTTTTTGGGCAAGTTTATCTTTCACCGATTGCTAGAGTCAATTAAAGTGTGATAATTACTTTGAGGGACTGAAAAACTTGTCGCTATCTAATCACTAATCAAACTGACTAATTTAACGACTCGATTAATCTTGCTGGGGTCAGGAGTTGAGAAGATGCGACAACGACGACGCTGAGAAATGAGAGCGATCGTCCACTTTAGGTTTTAAATTAGTCAGGAATCAAAAATCCACTAATGCTATATAGAAGATTTGGACGCACAGAATTACAGATGCCGGTGTTTTCTTGCGGCGGTATGAGATATCAGTTCAAATGGCAAGATGTTTCTTGGAGAGAAATTCCCGCAGATAACCAGAAAAATCTCGAAGCAACCATTCACAAAGCCGTAGAACTCGGAATTAATCACATTGAAACTGCCCGTGGTTATGGTAGCTCCGAAATGCAATTGGGCAAAATACTGCCAAAGTTTCCCCGTGAACAATTAATTGTGCAAACTAAAGTTTCACCTGTTGCTGATGCCAAAGAATTCCGTCAAACATTTGAAAAATCACTGCATAATCTCCAATTAGATTATGTAGACCTGTTGGGATTACATGGAATTAATAATGCTGAATTATTAAACTATAGCATTCGTACTGGTGGTTGTTTAGACATAGCAAAACAATTACAAGCCGAAGGCAAAGTGAGATTTATTGGCTTTTCTACCCACGGGGCGACAGATTTAATTGTGCAGGCAATTAATACTAATCAATTTGATTATGTAAATCTGCATTGGTACTACATTAATCAATGGAATTGGCCTGCAATTGCAGCTGCTAATCGCCTGGATATGGGGGTGTTTATTATTAGCCCTTCAGATAAAGGAGGAATGCTATATAATCCACCGCAAAAGTTAGTTAATCTTTGTGCGCCTTTGAGTCCGATGGTGTTTAATGATTTGTTTTGTTTGAGCCATCCCCAAGTACATACTCTCAGTTTAGGTGCAGCAAAACCCCAAGATTTTGACGAACATTTGAAAACATTAGCATTATTGGATGACTCATCAGAAATCTTGCCCCCTATTTTAGCAAGATTGGAAGCAGAAGCGATCGCTATTTTAGCAGAAGATTGGGTAAAATCTTGGCACATCAACTTACCAGCTTGGGAAAAAACTCCAGGTGAGGTAAATATTCCAGTGATTTTGTGGCTGTGGAATTTAGCTACAGCTTACGATTTAGTAGACTATGCAAAAATGCGCTACAACCTACTGGGCAATGCAAATCACTGGTTTCCTGGTAATCAAGCAGATCATCTCAACGAATTAGATCTCCGTCACTGTCTTGTCCACAGCCCACACGCCGACAAAATTCCTCAAGTTCTTGCTAAAGCTCATCAAATGTTGGGCGGTAAAGAAGTAAAACGTTTATCTCAACAATAGATGTAGATTAGGATTTTTATTTTCTAGAAAGAATAAAAATCCTAATTTTTCTCTGATGAATGTATTAATGACAATATCAAAACTACTTGAAAATTATCCAAAATTTAGGATAAGATACTCAGACATTAAAACATTTTCTATCAAGCAAGTAAATAGCAAAATAATCCTGCTAATTTAGCATAAAAAAACAGTTTAATTAAGCTGCTTTTTTTATGCTTAAAAAGCTCATTGATTTAAAAATCAAAACTTAAATTAATCAGCTGATTGCTTGACAAAAGAAAAAAGTTAAGTTTGAGTCAAATTTTTTTAATTTTCTTTCTGAGGGTAAGTAGATTTATGGCAGTAATTACAGGTGATGCTGGCGATAACATACTTACAGGCACTCCAAATAACGATACTATTAGAGGTCTGGGTGGCAATGATCAACTCAATGGTGAAGCCGGAGACGACATCCTGGATGCAGGGTTAGGATTCACAGACGAAGTAGATGGTGGAATTGGCGTTGATACTTTAGTCATTGATTACTCTAGTTTAGGAACCAACGTCAGCAGATTCGGTAATTCCT
>NZ_JAIVFW010000002.1:0-324842 GCF_020829595.1 Nostoc sp. CHAB 5844 | reverse complement strand
CTACAGCAACATTGAGCGGTTCAACATCACCAGTGGTAGTGGTAACGACCTACTCATTGGTGGAGAACTCAACGATATCCTCAACAGTGGTGCTGGTAATGATGAGATTAGCGGTGGCGCTGGGAACGATGTACTCAATGGTGGTGCGGGTGACGACACCATCACTAAAGGCGCAGGGAACGATACAGTCAATGGTGGTACAGGCGTTGATACGCTCATTGATGCCGATTTATCCGCAGACACCACAGGCAGAACCTTAAGCATCACAGGTAGTACTCTCGCGACAATCGTTTCTGGTGGTAACACTTATCAAGGCTTTGAGTTTCTACGCAACATCACTGCTGGTAGTGGTAACGACAACATTCGCTACACCACGACAATTCTCGAAAATAATCAACTCAATGGTGGAGCCGGAGACGACATCCTGGATGCAGGGTTAGGATTCACAGACGAAGTAGATGGTGGAATTGGCGTTGATACTTTAGTCATTGATTACTCTAGTTTAGGAACCAACGTCAGCAGATTCGGTAATTCCTATCGCACCACAGGTAATCGCACCTTCTACAGCAACATTGAGCGGTTCAACATCACCAGTGGTAGTGGTAACGACCTACTCATTGGTGGAGAACTCAACGATATCCTCAACAGTGGTGCTGGTAATGATGAGATTAGCGGTGGCGCTGGGAACGACATTATTACTCAAGGAGCCGGAGCCGATACAGTTGATGGTGGTACAGGGATTGATACGCTCGTTGATGCCGATTTATCCGCAGACACCACAGGCAGAAGCTTGACAATCAATGGTAGCACCTTGGCAACAATAGTTTCTGGTGGCAACACCTATCAAGGTTTTGAGTTTTTCCTAAATGTAACAGCTGGCAGTGGCAATGACAGGATTCGCTTTACTTCTGCGACTCCGGCAGATAACAATGTTAGAGGCGGTGCAGGTAATGACACAATTGAGGCTGGTGCAGGTAATGACACTCTTGATGGTGGTACAGGCAACGATTCGCTTAGGGGTGGTACAGGTAACGACACTTATGTAGTTGATAGTGTAGGAGATGTCGTTACTGAAACTTCGACATTAGCAACAGAAATCGATACTGTGCGTTCTTCAATTAGCTACACTCTGGGTGCGAATCTGGAAAATTTGACTTTAATTGGTACAGCAGCAATTAATGGTACAGGCAATAGCTTGAATAATACGATCGCCGGTAATGCTGCCAACAATATTCTTGATGGTGGTGCTGGTAATGATACTCTCCGGGGAGGTGCTGGTAATGATACCCTCCGAGGCGGTGCTGGTAATGACACGCTCGATGGGGGAACAGGAAATGATTTGTTATTAGGCGGTACTGGCAATGATCTCTATATAGTTAACACCACTGGTGATGTGGTAACTGAAAACCTAAGTGCAGGCACAGATACAGTCCAATCATCTATCAGCTACACTCTGGGTGCGAATCTGGAAAACTTAATCTTAACTGGTACAGCAGCCATCAATGGTACAGGAAACAGTTTAGCCAACAATATTACAGGGAATAGTGGTAGTAATACGATTAATGGTGGAACTGGAAATGATACTTTAATTGGTGGCGCTGGTAATGACACCATTTTGGGTGGTGATGGAAATGATACTCTGAATGGTGTTGGTAGTGAGTTTGGTAGGGCAACAAGAGACAGGCTCACTGGCGGCAACAATAGCGATTTATTTATCCTGGGTAACAGGAATGCTGTTTTCTACAACGATGGTAATAATACCAATGCTGGTCTAAATGATTATGCTTTAATTACGGACTTCAACAGTATTCAAGATAGAATCCAACTCAGAGGTGCAGCAAGTTCTTACTTCCTGCGGACATCACCTATTGCGGGAATAACAGGAACATCTATTTACTTTGATAGCAATGGTAATGGAACTTTCAACTCTACCGATGAATTGATTGCGATCGCACAGGGAGTCTCAGGACTAAATTTAACAGCCAGTTATTTTAGTTATGTGTCCTAATCTTCAGTAAACAGGAAACAGGGTACAGTGAAAAAGCTCTTGAGCAGAGGGGCAGGGGAGCAGAGGCGCAGAGGAGAAAAACTACCCACACTCTTGTAGGGCTTCAACCAAGGGAGCAAGAGAGCAAGGGATCTATCGCCCACAAGGGGCGAGGCTTTAAACCTTATCTTTTGAGTGAATGGTAAAACCTTAGATACCAACTCTTAACTCTGTAACCTGTAACCTATCACCTGTAACTTATCACCTGTAACCTGTAACCTATCACCCAATACGGTTCGGTTAACGTTTTAATCTTTTGAAGATCCCCCCAACCCCCCTTAAAAAGGGGGGCTTGTGATTCTTGTTTACCCCCTTTTTAAGGGGGTTGCCGTAGGCGGGGGGATCTTAACCGAACAGTATTGACCTATCACCTAACTTTATGCTTTATTCAGCTTCTTTCGCCGTCTCTGTTTGATTGATCATTGGCACAACTAGTACCTTATCCACGCGATTACCATCCATATCCATCACTTCAATCCGCATTCCCTCCCATTCAAAATGATCAGCAGCTGCGGGGATACGGCCTAAATGGGTAATCACAAAGCCACCCAAGGTTTGATAGCTACCGCGTTCGTCAGATTCCCACTCTTCCATCTCGAAAAGTTCAAAGAACTCGTCTACAGGTAACATCCCATCCAGTAACCATGAACCATCTTCTCGCTGCACTGCTTGGGGTTCATCTTCTCCTGGGCCTGCGGGAACATCGCCGACGATTTCGCTCATAATGTCGTTAAGAGTGACCAATCCTTGAATCACGCCGTACTCATCCACGACAATTGCCATGTGCGTGATAGTTTGCTTAAATAACTCCAGCACTTTCAAGCCACGGGTGCTTTCTGGGACAAACACAGGCTGGCGCAATCCTACTGTTAAGTCCAGAGATTCTCCGCGAAAACTGCGGGCGAGTAAGTCTGTAACTGGGATAATCCCCAGCACATTATCAAGTCCTCCCTGACAAACTGGATACCGAGAATAACCATTCTCAGTCATTTTTTGGCGGTTTTCTTCGGGAGTGTCTTCTAAGTCTAGCCAAATAATATCAGGGCGAGGTGTCATAAAAGAACTGACAGGGCGATCGCCTAGACGAAAGACTCGTTCTACCATAGCCTGTTCTGCTTCCTCAAAGGTTCCCGCTTCTGTACCTTGCTCAATCAGGATTTTAATTTCTTCTTCGGTAACTTGCGGCTCTTCAGAAGGTGTAATGCCTAAAATCCGCAGTACTAATTCTGTAGAAGCACTTAACAAATGCACCGCTGGGGAAGCTATGGCCGCTAAAGCCCGCATCGGTATAGCAACAAAGGCGGCAATTCTTTCTGGGTTGTTTAATGCCAAGCGCTTCGGCACTAATTCCCCAATAATCAAAGATAAATACGTAATAATTAAAACGACTATCCCAAAGGATACTGGTTCGCTGTAAGGAGCTAAAACGGGGATAAGTTTTACATAAACTGCCAGCCGATTAGCAATTGTGGCTCCACCAAAAGCACCAGTCAGAATACCGATAAGGGAAATTCCGACTTGAACGGTAGACAAAAAATTATTGGGAGACTCTGCTAGTTTCAATGCTGCCCTGGCTTTGGCATCTCCTTGATTGGCAAGCTGCTGTAGCCTAACCTTCCGCGCTGAGACAACAGCCATCTCAGACATCGAGAAGATTCCGTTAGCAATAATTAGTACCAAAATGATTAGAATTTCAGAAGTGATGGAGAACATGTTTGGATTTGCCGCTATGGAGAGCAGGGGAGGGGGGCAGGGGGGCAGAGGGGCAAGGGAGCAGGGGAAGAAATATTAGATTTCATACTTTATAATTCATCGTTCATACTTCGTTTATCTATGTACTTAAATTTATATATTTATATTTCAATCATCATTCTTCCATAGAAGTAATAAGACAGGTGTTAACACTTTTAAAATGGTGAACATAAACTTCCTATAGATTTTCTTATCACTGAAGATTTCCACCTCTTGTAGAACTTATGGCATTTTCTTCTATTGTGCGTGCCTTGGCGCGATCGCCTCTCACCACAGAACTGCTTTCCAAGCTCAATCGGCAACAAGATTTACGTTTAAATGGGATTCCCCGCCTACCCAAGGGCCTGGTAGCCTCGGCATTAGCACAAAATTCAGGAAGGAATTTATTTGTTGTCTGTGCCACGCTGGAGGAAGCCGGACGCGCCTATGCTCAATTAGAGGCGATGGGATGGCAAACAGTACATTTCTACCCCACTTCTGAGGCATCCCCTTACGAACCTTTTGACCCCGAAACGGAAATGACTTGGGGACAAATGCAAGTTTTGGCGGATTTGGTTAAGAGTCAAGAGTCTGTCAATGGTCAAAATAAGACGATAGCAGTTGTTGCTACCACAGGGGCATTACAACCTCATTTACCGCCACCAGCAGCTTTTACACCCCTCAGCCTCACCCTCAACAAGGGGATGGAATTTGACTTAAATACCTTTAGTACCAAAATTACTACTTTGGGTTACGAACGCGTACCCCTAGTAGAAACAGAAGGGCAATGGAGTCGGCGTGGTGATATTGTCGATATCTTCCCCGTTTCTTCAGAATTGCCAGTACGTTTAGAATGGTTTGGGGACGAAATCGAGCAAATCAGAGAATTTGACCCCTCAACTCAGCGTTCGGCTCTTGACAAAATAGCACAGATAGTGCTGACTCCGACCAGCTTTACCCCAATCATTCTAGACGCACTCAAAGATAGTGCTGAGTTCCAAACCCTCATCACAGAACCAGACTCAGCACTCAGCGAGAAGTTGCGTGCGGAAGTTCCCCCCGTTGAGCAAACTTCGGTGACTCAGCACTCAGCACTCAGCACTCAGCACTCAGCACTCATAGAAGGAAGTAGGCGGTTTTTGGGGTTAGCTTTTGAAAAACCAGCATCGGTTTTAGATTATCTACCCGAAAATACTTTAATTGCCATCGATGAACCAGAACAGTGTCATGCACACAGCGATCGCTGGGTAGAAAATGCTGAGGAACAATGGTCATTAGGGACTGGGGAATTAGATTTGGGTTCTCTGCAATTGCCCAAAATCCATCGGTCTTTTGATGAGTGTCTGGTAGAAGTTACTCAATTTCCCACTGTTTATTTATCGGAACTAGCAGAAGAAAACAACGGTATCAATTTGGCTAGTCGGTCTGTACCAGTTACACCGCACCAGTTTGGTAAACTTGCGGAGACATTAAGACAAGAACGCGATCGCAATTTCTCGATTTGGCTAATTTCTGCCCAACCTTCTCGTTCTGTCTCCTTATTACAAGAACACGACTGTCCAGCACAATTTATCCCGAACCCACGCGACTATCAAGCCATTGAAAAGCAGCAAATTAATCATGTACCAGTCGCCCTGAAATATTCGGGTTTGGCGGAACTCGAAGGGTTTATCTTACCAACATATCGCTTAGTAGTTGTCACCGACCGTGAATTTTATGGACAGCACTCCCTCGCCACACCGGGATATATTCGCAAACGCCGTAAAGCCGCTTCTAAGCAAGTTGACCCGAATAAACTGCGTCCTGGTGATTATGTAGTTCATAGAAGTCACGGTATTGGTAAATTTGTCAAGCTGGAAAGTTTGACGATTAACGACGAAACCCGTGATTATATCGTCGTACAGTACGCCGATGGTCTTTTGCGAGTAGCGGCTGACCAAGTAGGTTCCTTGTCTCGCTTTCGCAGTACTGGCGATAAAGCCCCAGAACTGCATAAAATGACTGGGAAGGCTTGGGATAATACCAAGAATCGCGTCCGTAAAGCCATCAAGAAATTAGCGGTAGACTTGCTGAAATTGTATGCAGCGCGATCGCAACAACAAGGTTTTGCTTTTCCTCACGATATGCCTTGGCAAGAGGAAATGGAAGATTCCTTCCCTTACCAACCCACCACCGACCAGTTAAAAGCCGTCCAAGATGTCAAACGGGACATGGAAAGCGATCGCCCAATGGATCGCTTAGTTTGTGGTGACGTTGGCTTCGGTAAAACGGAAGTTGCAATCCGCGCCATTTTCAAAGCTGTGACTGCTGGTAAACAAGTTGCACTCCTCGCCCCAACTACCATCCTCACTCAGCAACATTACCATACCCTCAAAGAACGCTTTGCCCCTTACCCTTTAAACGTCGGCTTACTCAACCGCTTCCGCACCGCCGAAGAACGCCGGAATATTCAAAAGAGATTAGCAACGGGTGAGTTAGATATAGTTGTCGGTACGCACCAACTGTTAGGTAAAGGCGTGTCATTCCGCGACTTAGGGTTGTTGGTGGTAGATGAAGAACAACGATTTGGGGTAAATCAAAAAGAGAAAATCAAATCCTTGAAAACTCAGGTTGACGTACTGACTCTTTCCGCCACACCCATTCCCCGTACCTTGTATATGTCCTTGTCAGGGATTCGGGAAATGAGTTTGATTACCACACCACCGCCAACCAGACGACCGATTCAAACCCATCTTTCACCCTTAAATCCTGAAACAGTCCGCAGTGCAATTCGCCAAGAACTAGACAGAGGCGGACAGGTGTTTTATGTTGTTCCGCGAGTTGAAGGGATTGAAGAGACGACAGCCAAATTGCGGGAGATGATACCGGGGGGGAGATTTGCGATCGCTCACGGGCAAATGGACGAAAGCGAGTTAGAATCAACCATGCTCACCTTCAGCAATGGTGAAGCAGACATCTTGGTATGTACGACAATTATTGAATCGGGATTAGATATTCCCCGCGTCAACACCATCTTAATTGAAGACGCGCACCGTTTTGGATTAGCGCAACTATACCAATTGCGCGGTCGTGTCGGACGTGCAGGTATTCAAGCCCATGCTTGGTTATTCTATCCCAAGCAACGAACATTATCTGATGCGGCGCGGCACAGGTTACGGGCGATTCAAGAATTTACGCAACTCGGTTCTGGGTATCAACTGGCAATGCGCGACATGGAAATTCGCGGCGTGGGTAACTTGCTTGGTGCAGAACAATCCGGTCAAATGGATGCGATCGGTTTTGATTTGTACATGGAAATGTTAGAAGAGGCGATTCGAGAAATTCGTGGTCAAGAAATTCCCCAAGTTGACGATACGCAAATTGACCTCAACCTCACCGCATTTGTCCCGGCAGATTACATTCCTGACATTGATCAAAAGATGAGTGCTTACCGTGCAGTAGCGGCGGCGAAATCGAAAGAAGAACTAACGCAGATTGCTGCTGAATGGAGCGATCGCTATGGTACTTTACCCGTCCCCGCCAATCAACTTTTGCGCGTCATGGAACTGAAACAAATAGCGAAAAAATTAGGATTTAGCCGCATTAAACCAGAAAACAAACAACACGTAATTTTAGAAACACCAATGGAAGAACCTGCATGGAATTTACTTGCAGCCAACTTACCAGAACATCTCAAAACACGCTTTGTTTACTCTCCTGGTAAAGTCACAGTACGCGGTTTAGCTGTGATGAAAGCCGACCAACAATTGCAAAGTTTGATTGATGCGATGGGGAGAATGCAAGGAGCGATCGCAGAAGCAGTTATTGTTTAAATAGTAAATTAGGATTAATCATCAATTGGAGCTATATGTCAAACTTACTTAGCAGAATTACAATTAATCCCAAACAATGTGGTGGTCGCCCATGTATTCGAGGCATGAGAATTCGGGTATCTGATGTACTGGATTTATTTGCATCTGGACTTAATGCAGAACAAATCTTGGAAGAAATGCCTGATCTTGAGGCAGATGATCTCAAAGCAGCACTGCTATATGCTTCGCGGAAGTTGAATCATCCCATGTTAGTAGCATGACAATCTGGGTAGATGCACATCTTTCACCTGCGATCGCAGAAGCGGCTGTTGTTTGAAATCCAATTTCTATCAATAATTAGAGCCAAAAGTAAACAGGAGAACCGAAGTGAGCATTTATCTTGATTTGTCACCAGAACTAGAAAAACAGCTTTCTCATGAAGCTTCTGTGCTTAACTTGACTCTTTCTGAGTACATTCTTCGTGTTCTTAGTTTCAGACAAGCTATCACAAATCCACCTAAGACGGGAGCAGAACTTGTAGCCTATTGGCAAAGTGAAGGTATAATCAACTCACGACCTGATATTACAGATAGTCAAGCCTACGCTCGTCAGTTGCGTCACGAGGCTGAAACCCGTGAGCAAGCATAGGTCAATTCGATGTATTTGCTAGATACGGACATTTTGATTGATATTCAACGCGGCCATGCTCCTGCGATCGCTTGGTTTGCTGGTCTACCAGAGTTACCTAATGTACCTGGTTTTGTGGTTATGGAATTAATCCAAGATGCTCAAAACAAGCAAAAGCTGCGTAATACTTTAAAATTGGTTGCACCGCTAACTAAAATCTGGCCGACTGAGGTTGACTTAAATCGAGCCTTGTCAGACTTCACAGCTTACCATTTGTCAGACAGTTTAGGATTGTTAGATGCTTTAATTGGTGCTTGTGCTGTTGGGCGAGGAGCAACAATTTGTACGTTCAATGTCAAACATTACCGTGTTATTCCTGGTCTTGTTATGGCGCAACCCTACACACGTTAGTTAAAGATTAAGTGAAACTTATCTGGCATCTTCAAGGTAGTTACCAATGGTACAAACACCATCCAAAAATTTGACATTAGAGGAGTTTCTCAAGCTACCAGAAACTAAACCTGCCAGTGAATACATTGATGGTCAGATTATTCAGAAACCTATGCCACAGGGTGAACACAGCACAATTCAAGGTGAACTGATTATTACCATCAATGGAGTCACGAAGCCGCAGAAAATTGCACGAGCATTTCCAGAGTTGCGCTGCATTTTTGCAGGACGTGCGATTGTCCCAGATGTATCGGTGTTTCTTTGGGAGAGAATTCCGCGAAATGAGAATGGAGGTGTGGCAAATGTTTTCGCCCTAGCTCCCGATTGGATAATTGAAATCCTTTCGCCTGAGCAAAGCCAAAGTAAGGTCATTGCTAAAATATTGCATTCTTTGAAGCATGGAACTCAAATGGGTTGGTTAATTGAACCAAGTGAAAGATTAGTATTTGTATATTTTTCAAACCAGCCACCAGAGTTATTTGACAAGGCAGATCTGTTACTTCCTGTGCCATCTTTTGCAAGTGATGTACAGCTTACGGTCGGCAATTTATTCGGTTGGTTATTAGAGTAATTAGAGTTTAGAGTACTTAGTGAATATGCGTAAAAATTTATATAATATTTCAAGTAGCATTTGTAGTTAGAAATTTCTTACTTATAAATAGTTAGGTAAAACCATGCCAAAGCCATTTGTTGAAAGATTTCGCAAATATTTAATTAATAGATATTACCCAAGTCATGCAATGCTAGAATTTAGCTTTAATTACTTCGTTATTTACACTTCATTTTAAACAGTGGTAAGTACATCAATTCGCTGCGATAAATTAGTTTGATATCTTTACTATTATTGAGAGCAAACAGAGATAATTTATAGTAAGACCTTCCTAACAATAGACAGCTATGACTGAGCTACTAGAATACGCTGTATCCCGGTTGAAAAACTTACCAGCTGATGAGCAAGATGCGATCGCCGCTATGATTTTAGAAGAACTAGAAGATGAACGCCGTTGGGATGAAGCTTTTGCTCGTTCTCCAAATTTACTTGCCAAACTAGCATCTGAGGCGATGGCTGAATATCGTACAGGCAAAACTCAAGAATTAGATCCAGATGAATTGTGAAATCACGTATAACTACTCAGTTTCGGCAAGCATTTGGTGATCTACCTGAGCAAATTCAAGAGCAAACCCGTCAAGCATACCGCCTCTTCAAGCAAAATCCCAGCCATCCAAGTTTGCGCTTCAAAAAAGTACATCCAGAACTACCAATTTATTCAGCCCGGATTAGCAAAAGTTATCGAGCAGTTGGACAGCTAGAGGAAGATACGATTATTTGGTTTTGGCTGGGTTCACACGCAGAGTATGACAAACTGCTGTCTCAGTTTTAGCAATGTAGCGCCATCGCCTCTACAATAAACCCTCAACTTTGATCGCAATGGGTGCGATCGCTACTATCGAATGGGTAGCTCTCTGAAAATACTGCGATCGCACTATGAGTTTGTCGTTGAATGCAGAGATGGCTGTTGTTTGAACATTTGCTGTCTCCCACAAAGCTAAAGAGGTATCTTGGAAAGTTTTTATAAATTTATATTAACTTTTATAAAGATTTATGATATTTTTGTAACAGATTACTGAAGCGAAAGCGTTCAAATGCTTTTGCTTCCGTCTTTTTGCTAGTTGTAAATACAATAAATTTAGGTCTGTAATATGCCCATTACAATAGACTCAGCTCGTGGTATTTTTCCAGAAACCCTATCTGCTGATGCAGTACCAGCCACAATCGCTAGATTTAAACAACTCAGTGCCGAAGATCAGCTGGCATGGACTTGGTTTGCTTATCTTGAAATGGGTAAGACAATCACTATTGCTGCTCCAGGGGCTGCTAGTATGCAGTTTGCCGAACCAACTCTGAATCAAATTCGGCAAATGACTTTCCCTGAGCAATCGCAAGTTATGTGTGATTTAGCAAATAATGCTGATACACCGATTTGTCGTACCTATGCTACTTGGTCTGCAAATATCAAGCTAGGCTTCTGGTATCAACTTGGACAATGGATGGATCAGGGTATTGTCGCTCCGATTCCTGCTGGCTATCAGTTGTCTGCCAATGCCTCAACAGTGCTGCAAGCAGTCAGAGAACTGGATCAAGGACAACAAATTACAGTCTTACGCAATTCTGTAGTTGATATGGGATTTGATCCCAAGAAGTTGGGCGACTATACCAGAGTCTCTGAACCTGTTGTTACTCCCAAGGAGATATCACAACGAACTCAAGTCACCATTGAAGGCATTACTAATGAAACGGTGCTGAGTTATATGAACAACCTGAATGCCAATGACTTTGGGGCATTAATTGATCTGTTCGCACCTGATGCTGCGCTGCAACCTCCTTTCCAAAGACCAATCGTTGGCAGAGATGCTATCCTGCGATTTTTTAATGAAGAATGCCAAAACCTCAAATTAATTCCGGAGCGAGGCGTTGCTGAACCCGCAGAAGATGGTTACACCCAAGTCAAAGTTACTGGCAAAGTCCAAACTCCGTGGTTTGGTGCTGAGGTAGGAATGAATATGGCTTGGCGATTCTTGATCAATCCTAAAGGCAAAATTTTCTTTGTGGCAATTGATTTGCTGGCATCTCCTAAAGAACTATTAAATTTAGTTCGCTAGAGAACTGCCCTGTGCAAATAGACCTTTAATGATTGGGTGGGCGCTCTCTAGCCAAGGGCGCTCCTCTTTTTTGAAGCAAATGATACAAGTCGATAAAATAGATTTTAAGAGTGATGCAAGTGAGTGAAGTTGAATGGTCTACGACCGAGAAAGAGATAGCTCAAGCCGCTTTTGAGAAAGCCTATGAGCGAGAAATTGAAGCTGTGATCAAAGAAGTCCGTCAAAGAGTCAGTGCGATCGCACAGCCTAATGAGATGTGGCAGTTACATGATTTTTTAAGTGCTAGGAGACACGAGATAGATGGTAAGTACGACTACAGATATTCAGTTCTGATCTTTGTCTTCGCTAGATTGATCAAAGAGGGTTGGCTGCATCTTGATGAACTACAGGGACTGGAAAAAGATAAGCTGACCAAAGTAGTAGCCCTTACACGTATGTAAGGAGTGACACAGCCTCATACTTGACAGCAGCAGATAGACTGAGATGCTTTCTGCTGCGTTTGGGGTTATTTCAAGATATTTTATTCTAGACTATTCTCTTAGTGTTAGCCGTGAACAAGCGATCGCTTGTCTTGAATTAGCAAAGGAAATCCTGAGTAACTTAGTATTTAAAATGAATTAACAAAAAGGCCAGTGTATGAGACTATATTTTAGTCGTCGTCAATTTATCTTTTCTAGTTCAGCTACCTTTGCCACCAGTTTGCTGCTGAAGGCTTGTAGTACTAATCAAACGCAGACACCAACAGCGAGTAGTGGTAATGAAGGGTTTAAAATAGCGATCGCACTTCCTGGAGTCATCACAGATAAAGCTTGGAATCAGTCTGGTTATGAAGGCGTAAACCTAGCTAAACAAAAACTGGGTGCAGAAATCGCCTATGTCGAACAAGTCGCCCAAGCCGATCAAACAGAAGTATTAACAGACTTTGCTCGTAAAGGTTACAATTTAGTCTTTGCCCACGGTGGACAATTTGATGCAGCGGTAGAACAAGTTGCTACACAATTTCCTAATACATTTTTTGTGGGTGTTAATGGTAATGTGAAAGGCGAAAATCTCGCTTCTTTACGCATAGATCACCTACAAGGTAGCTATTTGTGTGGCATTGTTGGTGCTGCCATGACCAAATCTAACAAATTAGCTTATATTGCTGGGCAGGAATTTCAAGCTACCCAAGAAGAATTGCGTGGCTTTGAATTAGGCGCAAAATCAGTTAAGCCAAATATTCAAATTGTTTCTACATTCACTGGTGATTGGAATGATGTGGCTAAGGCAAAAGAAGCGACACTTGCCTTAATTTCCTCTGGTGCAGATGTGATTTATCAATGGTTAGATAGTGCCTCACCCGCAGTTTTGCAAACAGCAAGTGATAAAAATGTTTATGCCTTTGGTAACACAAAAGACCAGTTAGATATTGCGCCAAAAGCAGTTTTAACTAGTGCTGTGAAAAGATTAGATTTAGCCATAACATACTTAGCAGAATTAGGAAAACAGAAACAGCTAAAAGGGCAAATATATTCACTAGGATTAGAACGACCAGATATATTATCTTTAGGAAGCTTTGCCGCAGTAGTACCAGAACAGGTTAAAAATAATGCTCTCAAAGTCAAGCAAGAAATTATCGATAAAAAAGTGACTTTTGACAATTGTCAGGAAGCTGGGAAAGATACACGTTGCGTCAAGAAAGCATCAGCATAAATGTCATATTTACGCTTAGAAAATATTACTAAACGCTTTGGCTCATTTGTTGCCAATGATAACATTAGCTTTCAAGTTGGCTCTGGTAAAATTCATGCAATTTTAGGTGAGAATGGTGCTGGTAAGACCACTTTAATGAATATTATTAGTGGTTTATATCAACCGGATACTGGGCAAATTTATATACAAGATAAGCCAGTCAAAATAACATCACCTAAAGATGCAACGAAACTAGGTATTGGCATGATTCATCAACATTTCATGCTTGTACCGCAGTTGACTGTAACTGAAAATATTATTTTGGGTTTGGAAAATAGCTGGCGTTTAAATCTGTGGCAAAAACAACAAGAAATTGCTGCTTTATCCCAAGCTTACGGTTTAGAAGTTGAACCAACAGCTAAAGTTGAAGATTTACCAGTCGGAACACAACAGCGTGTAGAAATTCTCAAAGTTCTTTACCGCAAAGCCAAACTATTAATACTTGACGAACCAACCGCAGTCCTCACACCATCAGAAGTTGAATCATTAATTGTGATCTTGAGGCAATTAGCAGCAGCGGGTAATACAATTATTTTTATCAGTCATAAGCTAGAAGAAGTAATCAACCTTTGCGATACAGTAACAGTGTTGCGAAGAGGAAAAGTCATCGCAACAACAACTACCCAAGCTGCAACACCTCAACAATTAGCCGAATTAATGGTAGGGCGTGAAGTGGATTTACAAATCAATAAATTACCAGCCTCACCAGGAAAAGTAATATTGTCGGTACAAGGTTTACAAGTTGCTGATGATAGAAATATTACTGCTGTGCGTGATGTTTCCTTTCAACTACACGCAGGCGAAATTTTAGGAATTGCGGGTGTTGATGGTAATGGACAACGAGAATTAGCTGATGCAATAACTGGTTTACGAAAGATTAAACTAGGTAAAATTCAGTTAGAAAATTATCAAACTATTGGTTACATCCCCGAAGATAGACAAAAGATGGGTTTGATATTGCAATTTAGTATTGCTCAAAACTTAATTTTAAAAAGTTTTAAAAAGGTGCCATTTTGTCGTAATTATTTATTACAACAAGCAGCAATTAAAAATCACGCCCAAGCTGCAATGCAACAGTTTGATATCCGCGCGACAAGAGAAGATATCAAAGTCAGCCAACTGTCGGGAGGAAATCAACAAAAAGTAGTTTTAGCGCGAGAACTTGCAGGGGAACCAACCTTAATTGTTGCTATGCAACCGACACGCGGATTAGATGTAGGGGCGACGGCGGCGGTACATTCTCAGTTGTTAGCAGAACGCGATCGCGGTGCCGCAATCTTGTATATTTCTACTGAGTTAGAAGAAATCATGGCCATGAGCGATCGCATTGCCGTAATCTACAGAGGTGAGTTTGTCGCTATTTTAGATGCACAGACAGCAACAGTCGAAGAGATTGGTTTATTGATGGCTGGGGGGACAAGCAGAACATAAAATGCCAAGCCTTTACATAATTGGTGGCGCAAATGGTTCAGGAAAGACAACCGTTGCGATGAGTTTGGCGATATGAAAGGGGAAGGAGAAATTTAATTTCTTTGTATCTACCGTTATGTGATGGTTGGATGATATATGACAATTCTGGGACATCACCTGTTTTTGTTGCTGAACGTATTATCAATCAGCAACCTATAATTTATGTAAATGAGATTTGGAGTCGAATTACAGAGGTAGGAAATGACTGAAGAAGAGATGAAAAAGTTGCATAGCAAAATTGATGCTGGAGTTAAAGCAGCAATTGCAGCCGCCATTGAACGACATCGCAAACTTGGTCAATCTATTAGTATTATGCGAGATGGGAAGCTTGTAACTCTATCTGCTGATGAGATTCCAGCAATTCAAAATCAACAGAATACTGTAAGTAAAGACAAATGGGAATTACATTAAATCTTCAACAAGTATCTCCGAACATATTGAAAAAAGTAAAAAAACATCCTAAATTAGCTGGTTTATTTTTAGATGCAAAATACTTAGAAGATTCACATTTTTGGCAACAGTTTACAATAAACCCAAATGACATTGACGATGTTGAGTGGTTTAATGAGGCAGCTAATTATGCACAAGAGAGATTAGATAAATTAGTAAAAGATAACCCAGAAGAATTTGAAAAAATCCAGGACAATATTCCTTTAGTTATTAATGAAGGTAAAACTAAATATTTAGATCTAGATAAAACTTGGCTACCAATTAACTTTTTACTTACAGGGTATGACTTTTATGATAAAGCATTATATTTAACTAAATCAGTCGTTGATAAAAATCCAGAAGATTATCTTCCTTTAATTAGAGCAGTAAGTCCTAGTAATGGAATTGAATATGATGGCTGTGATTATCCGTTGTATTATTTTAGTGATGGTGAAGTCAAAACAATAGCCAACGCTTTATCAGATTTTTCCAGTGAGCATATCAGACAAAGGCTAGAATTTCGAGGTTTAAAAGAAGATAGTTATAATCATTTATTTAACTACACATATGACCCCCTTATAAGATATTATCAAGATGCGGCAGTACAGGAAATAGCGTTTCTAAACGTTGTAGTTCTGCTTCAGCTTGCGGTAGAGTAAAACCTAAACCATTTCTCTCTACTGGGCGAGTAGCACTTCGCCAAAACTCAACTAAGTTTTGGTGTGTAATCACAAGCTCAACCCCTGCACCGCCTAAAATAGAGATTGCATTTACAGTATTCCCATACATGGGGTGATGTGGCTCAACGCTTCTCAGTAACAAATTGGTATCTACAAGGTAAGCCACTAAAATTCCTCATCCTCATATATACCTGCCCGACTTACTGCATAGTCAGAAAGCAATGGAGTATCTCGTCTGTGGCTGTCTGCCCATTCTCGAAATGCCTTTACCCACTCTTCGGGTGTGGCGGTTTCGTAGAATGGACGTTCTTGAGACTTGACTAACTCCTCTAGCATTGCATCAAGGTGAGGTTTTACTGCTTCTTCTGATAAATTTGTTATTTGAGCTAATGTTTGAGTAATCTGTTGAATCTCTTGTACATGAGCTTCCTTAATTTCATGAACCGCTGGAGATTCGGTATTTTTGCCTCTAGATGTCCTAGTATTCATAGGAATTAAATTTGATGATTATCTTTACTATAAATGACAGCAATTAATCGGATTTATCCTGCATTATTGACCATCCTATCACCGCTCATAGCGATCGCCTCTGCCCTGCTCGTCGGTGCTATCCTGATCATATTTGCAGGCGCAAACCCTATTACCGCATACACCGCCTTATTTCAAGAATCACTCTCAAATTACTTTGGTTTTGGTAACACCCTCACCAAAATGACACCGTTGTTATTTACGAGTTTAGGTGTCTTAGTAGCATTAAAGGCTGGTCAATTTAATATCGGTGGCGAAGGACAAATTTACCTCGGCGCATTGGGAAGCACTCTAATTGGATTATATCTGCAAGGATTACCTGCTATTATTCACATCCCCTTGGCTTTGTTAGCAGGATTTGTTTTTGGTGCGGTTTGGGGTTGGATACCTGGTTATCTCAAAGCTGTGCGGGGAGTCAACGAAGTTATCACAACCTTGCTGCTGAATTACATAGCGATGAATTTGGTTAGCTACTTGGTGCAAAATCCTTTGAAAGCACCAGCTGCACCTAGTCCTTACTCACCCTTAATTGCCAAGTCTGCCCAGTTGCCAATTATTTTACCGGGGAGTCTGGCCCATGCCGGAATTATATTGGCGTTAATTGCAGCGGTCATATTATGGATTTTGTTAGTACGATCGCCTCTAGGATACCAAATCACCGCCATCGGATTTAACCCTATCGCTGCCCGTTATGCTCGGATGTCAGTTGAACGCACCATTATGTTAGTGATGGCGTTGGCTGGTGGTTTAGCTGGGTTAGCGGGTGCATCTGAGGTGATGGGGTTGAAATATCGGTTATTTGAACAAGTTTCCCCTGGTTATGGCTTTGATGCTATTGCGATCGCTTTCTTGAGTCGCGGTAATATTGGCGGTGTAGTGCTAACTTCCTTATTTTTTGCCGCCTTGCGTAGTGGTGCGAATGTCATGCAACGTAGCGCAGGTGTCCCGGTGACTGTGGTTTATGCTATTCAAGGTTTGACTGTGCTGTTTATTGCTATCAGTCTCGCCGTAGAAAGACAGATAAGAGTTAAAACGCAGAGAGACGCAGAGGCTTAACGCAGCGAAAAGTTCTGTTCGCGTAGCGTCTCCGTCAGGAGAAGGAGGGTCTCTCTCCGTAGGAACGCCACTTTGCACAACGGGGGAACCCCCACAAGCAAGTGGCTCAACTTTTCAAGACAGAGTCTCGCAGAGATTTCTCTGTGTTCCTCTGCGTTTACCTTGGCGATACTCTGCGTTAAAAAATACTATGAATAACCTCAACTTCTTCTCTGATTATCTAGTCGCTAGTTTACATCTGGCTGTACCTTTAGCTTTTGCTGCCCTAGGCGGATTATATTCTGAACGGTCGGGAGTGTTAAATATTGCCTTGGAAGGAATGTTACTGGTTGGTGCTTTTACTAGTGCAGTGGCTACCTTCTTTACCGGAAATGTCTGGTTTGGTGTCCTTGCGGCTGTGATAGCTGGAGGTTTAGTAGGTTTACTTCACGCTTTTTTGTCAGTAAGTTTGCGGGTTGACCAGTTGGTATCGGGGTTAGCAATTAATTTAGTCGCTGCTGGTTTAACGTCGTTTTTGGCGCGGTTGGTGTTTAGCGGTGTTAGCACTCAAAGATTACCAGGAATTGTACCTCTAATAATTCCTGGTTTGGCTAACATTCCTGTTTTGGGAGTACTGTTATTTCAGCAAGATGTGCTTGTATATTTACTGCTATTTTTAATTGCTGTGAGTGTATACGTTTTGTTCCACACCAGCTATGGTTTAACGTTGCGGGCGGTGGGGGAATATCCCCAGGCTGCTGTGACGGCTGGGATATCGGTATCAATGGTGCGTTACTGGGCTGTGGTGCTGAGTGGCTGTCTGGCAAGTTTAGGTGGCGCGTATCTAGCTTTGGTACAAATTCGATTTTTTAGCGAAGGGATGAGTGCAGGTAGAGGATTTATTGCGATCGCTGCTTTAATTTTTGGTAGATGGCATCCTATCGGTAGTGCTTTGGCTTGTTTGCTGTTTGGAGCAACAGAGGCTTTACAATTGCGTATTCAGGCTTTGGGTGCGAATATTCCTTACCAGTTTCTCGTTATGTTACCTTATGCGATCGCTTTGTTAGCATTGGTAGGATTAGCTGGTAAAGCCTCACCTCCCAAGGCTTTGGGCGTGACCTATAATCCCGAAAATCACGAACTCCAGTAAATACTGTAGTAATCTTTAAAAAAATTTATACTTGCTCTAGTTGCAAGTAACACTTGACGAAATGTACACTTTTAATCATGATGTTTGCTTGACAGGGTCACTGGCTTGTTATTGTCTACCCTTAACTTCAGCATAGACAATCAACCTAGTGAGTCATGCACGAGCTAGTCCATCTCAAGCCGCACATAGCCGCGTGAAGATAACCTCGTACAACCGTCAAATATTTACCAGAGAACCCGACCTCGCTTTTAGCGGGGTCATTCTTGAGCTGAAAATGTAGAAGTCGGGTAGGTAGTCTTTATTTAAAGGTGACTTGTTGTTTATGGATGGACAGCCGCTAATTTTAGTTGTAGAGGAAAATTTACACAATTTAGAATTGCTAAATTATCACCTCAAATCATTAAATTTTTCTTGCATTTGTGCCAAACAAGGAATTAAAGCTTTGATATTGGCACAAACACATCAGCCTGATTTAATTATTTTAGACATGATGATTTCTGATATTAGTGGCGGTCAAGTTATTGATTACCTAAAGCAACAGCAAAAAACTGCAAGAATTCCCATTATTGCAGTTATTCCTTGGTACTTAGAACAAAACTCCGAACGCCTCTTTTTAATAGGTACTGATGGCTATCTCACCAAACCCTATGATTTTAGCAAATTAAACTTGTTGTCTCGCCATCTCACTCAGTTAAGTTCTTCCAGTTTGCTTTAGGAATAGATTCCGGATTACGCACTTCTGGTAGTTGTTGTAAAACTACAATTATCCCAGTACGACCTGTTGCTAAATTTGTATTACTCATCAGGTCAAGTATTGGTTTACCAATTATATCTTCAATCAAATCTTGAAGTTGTATTTTAATAATTTTGTCTAAAAATAAGCGTACTTGTTCTGCTAAATTTTCATAGCCTCCAGCTCTCAATGTAATCTCTACCTGGGTAGTAGATTTTTCTAATGAAATAACTAATTCTGAATCAAAAAAATGACAAACTACTTGGCTCGGACGTTGTCCTAGTTGTTCATAATATAAAGCACTGACTCGCTGTGCAATTTCTCTTTCTAGTTGTCCAATAGTTGGGTATGACATTAGTCAGTATTTACGCTCTAGCAATTTTATCGATTTAGAGAATTTTGTCTATGAAATAAATCTACAGGTTTAATATTAGGTCATTATTATTTATTGATTTATTTTGCATAATATCTATCATATTATATATAGCATTACCTCTAAACAATCAAGGTCAAAGTTGATTTTATTTTTATGTATTACAGTTTTATAAAAAAAATTATTCAGAAGAATCGCCTTAGCTATTATCACTGAAAATCAAGCTATGTCAACCGAAATTTTTATTGTTTAGAGCAAGCAACAGGGAGAAGAGAAAAAAAGTTTAATTACCTTAATTTTTTCTTCACAATTTGCCTAAGGAGCGATAAACTAATAGAGCTTAGTTTAGATTATTTGGTTAAAAATAACTGGGCTTGGAAAATTTCCCAAAACACTTGTTCCTAGCACAAATAATGTATCTTAATTTAGCTAACTTGTCTTAGCAATAGCTGCTGATAACAAATTTTCTAACGGTTTCTATGATTGGTTAAGACAAGACTGCTATGGATAGCTGTGATAGTCTTCCTCTGTAAATTTGCTCGTCCTCACCTACCTGACCACTGCTATCACTTGCACAGCTTCCCGTAAGGTAAAAAGCAAAATACTTCTACTCAATCTCAATAAGCAAAAGGTAAAACGATGTTTACGTTTGAGGTTTATTTGGTTCTTGTATTTATCTGCAATCTACTTGTAAAGAACCGAATATTTTGGTATCTTTATCAATAGCGTTTACATACTTGGCACTGTAGTAAGTAAAATAATTCAGCGATACTTTACTACAATATATATAAATTTGGCTATTATAAAAATAATAGTGAAAAAGTTGAGACTTTCTTTCTACCTCAAGATAGATATATAGGACTCTTATTTGATTTTTGAAATATACGTAGCAAAAAAATGTAGGTTGGGTTGAGCATCAGCGAAACCCAACACCAAGATTAATGTTGGGTTTCCTTACGTCAACCCAACCTACGGCTAATGCACAACTTTAGCCTTGCCTTGCCAGTAGTGGACTGTTTCAGCTAAAACAGTCCACTACAGATACTTAGATTTTTTCAGAAATCAAACCGGACTCCTATAGAGGGAAATAGTAGTCAGAAAGGAAGTAAAAAATTAAATATAATTTTTTCGCTTTTTACTTCCTAAGAAATTTTTGCTTATTTTGTCCCAAACAAGCGATCGCCTGCATCTCCCAAACCGGGAATAATATAACCGTATTCATCTAAATACTCATCAATAGCAGCAGTATAAATCTGCACATTAGGATGAACTGTACAGAAATGTTGCAGACCTTCAGGGGCGGCTAATAAGCAAACAAACCGCATCGATAGAGGGTTAGTAGATTTCAATCGTTCCACAGCCGCAACAGCAGAATTTCCCGTGGCTAACATTGGGTCAACAATAATCATGTCCCGCTGTTCAACATCGTGGGGAACTTTGAAGTAATATTCAACTGGAATTAATGTTTTTGGGTCGCGGTATAAACCGATATGACCGACTCGTGCTGATGGGATTAATTCTAACATTCCATCTAAAATTCCTTGTCCTGCCCGCATTATAGATACTAACACCAGTTTTTTATCAGGAGCAAGCACTGGTGCATTCATTGGGGCTAGGGGTGTTTTAATTTGTTCATATTTCAGAGGCAAATTTCGCGTTACTTCATAACCTAACAACAGACTAACTTCTTTGAGGAGGTTGCGAAATTTCGTCGTGCTAGTTTCAGCTTTCCGCATCAAAGTCAGTTTATGTTGAATTAATGGATGTTCAATAACTGTTACTTGATTTTGCATTTTAGTCAACTGAAGTATGAAGTATAAAGTATGAAGTATGAAGTATGAAGTGTAAATTTAGCCTTCATCTTTCATCCTTTAAAATACTGTGCCATCACTGTCAATTTGGATAGGGGGTTGACCACCTTTTCTGATCTGGGCGGCAATTTTACGTCCTGCTGTCCAGGTTCCGCCTTGGAGAATTTTGACTAAAGGCAGTTCTTCCCCACTCATACCTAACTTTTCGCGGACTGTAGCAGCAATTTGATCTAATAAAATCACAGTTAAAGCACGCCATTCAATTATGAGTTCTGATGCTACGGAGTGAGATGAACGCAAAATTTCTGGGTCTTTTAGCCTAATTAATCCCAAATCGAGACATAAACCACCATTACGATATTCTGGTAATCCAGTCAAAGCATCTAACTCAGTAATTATTAAACCCAGCTCTTGTAATGGTTCTAATAAAGAGTATGTCAACCACTGAGAAAGTTTGTGAAATGGAACCAACCCATCATCAGCCACAGCCCAATGTTGCCACACATCACCGAGATTAACCCCAGCAATTATTAATCTTCTCGGCCAAATATCACTCAGCCCTTCTAAAACTGCACTTAATACCGTTGTTGCTGCTAACTGCCCATTTTGCGATTTACTGACAAGATAATTGACTAAATTTCCTGGACGCGGGTTTTCTTCGCCAAACAAATGCGGGAAAGCAAGTACTACTCGACCCAATTTCTGTAATAATTGCGATCGCCCACTAATTCCTACCAATGGATTTTCTGCACTTACTTGAAATCCATTTGCCAATTCTGCCTCTGTTAACCTTAGCAATTTCAACGCATCTACTTGCGGCAAACCTGACACAGAAAACGCCCCTTGGCAAAACATCTCCAAACTAGCAATAGCCAACCCCTCAGAACGTCCCAAACTTAATCCAGTGTCCTGCTCATGATAACGCCAATTATCCCCCGCCCCTGCATCTAACAACACACTAACAATTGCCAAATCAAACTTAGCAATAGCTTGTTGCAAAGGCGTTAGTTCCGCTAACAAATCATCCAACTTTGCCAAACGCGGTATGTCTTGCGCCTCAAAATGTCGCCAACGACTATGAAACGGAATTTCTAAATTTGGATACTCGCAGCGCATCACCTCAATTACATAATCTGCCACCCGCCCCAACTGTGACAAATCACAAGTAAAGTAACGCGACTTATCCTCATTCACCAGTGCAAAAATTTGCCGACAACGTTCTCGTATCGCCCTTGAAGAACGAAGATACTCAATTACCCTCTGTGAATGCGCCTCTGCGGTTCGTATTTCCACCCTTCACATTACCCCATAACATAGGAATGAAAAATGACTCAGATCATATTGTGCCAGGCGACTGAAGTCGCATCTACACAGGCAAAACCCGCCTGCGCGGGTTCTCAGCCTTTGATGAAAAGTCATCCTTCAGACTTCAAACTTCACACTTCTAACGAACGTCCCTTCACCTCAGCCAAACCATCTGTATCTAACACATCTCCTGTAGTGTAATAACCCGCAGCTTTCTTCGCTTCAATTTCCACCCGTGCATCTTGAGGAATCAAATCCTCAGGTATAGGTATGCGTTCGACAATTTCAATGCCTGAATGAGTAATCGCGTTGTATTTCATATTACTCATGGACACCATGCGGTCAATGCGGGTAATGCCTAGCCAATGTAACACATCGGGCATCAGTTCTTGGAAACGCATATCTTGAACACCTGCTACGCATTCTGTGCGGGCAAAGTAGGCATCAGCGCGATCGCCTCCTTCCTGACGCTTACGGGCATTGTATACTAAGAATTTCGTCACTTCGCCCAAAGCGCGGCCTTCTTTACGACAATAAACAATTATCCCCACACCACCTTTCTGGGCTGTTTGGACACATACCTCAATACCGTGTACCAAATAAGGGCGACAGGTACAAATATCTGAACCAAAGACATCAGAACCGTTACACTCATCGTGTACTCGCACAGCTACAGGTTTACTAGGATCAGTAATTGCTGCGATATCACCCACAATATATACAGTTAAACCCCCAATTGGTGGCAAAAACACTTCCAAATCAGAACGTGTCACCAACTCCGGGAACATCCCGCCAGTTTGTTCAAATAAAGCCCGCCGCAAATCTCCTTCGGTAATACCAAAGCGCTTGGCAACTCCAGGTAGATACCACACTGGTTCTATCGCCGCTTTGGTAACAACCAAATCACCACCAGTTTTCATAATTTGCCCGTCCACCTGCAAGCGCCCTTTGGCTACAGCATCTTGTAGTTCTGGCATATTGATATGCGCCTTGGTAATCGCAATTGTCGGGCGAATATCGTAACCTTTTTGTAAATAAGACGAGAAAACTTCTGGTGCGATCGCTCCCAAGGGATCAAGTGAGACAATTTTATCAGGGTCAGCCCAACTAGGATAGGGGCCAATATGTTCAATTGGAGAAGTATTCGTTAAATCAGCACGATGATCTGTTTGTAAAGCGCCACTCGCTACTGCTAAAGCGCGATAAATTGCATAACCGCCCGAATGAGTTCCAATCACATTACGATGTGCTTGGTTAGTCAACGTTGCAATTACTGGGCCACGTTCCATCGGTTCACTTACGCCCCAGCGAATCCCAATTGGCTTGGGGCCAAAATTACTTGGATGTGATGTTAAAACAATATGCCGGGACACACTATTTGGTTTGGGCATAGTCATGATTTTATGTAATGTTTTTATGAATTATTAGTCACTAAGTAGTTGTCAACTATCAATAGTAAGTTTTCTTTTTTTGAAAGTGCTGTTTCTTCATGACTAATTGTTTACAACTCTGTTATGTAGAGTCTCGTATTTCTCAGTATTGGTTAATACAATTACTAACACAAAATTTGCTGATAATTCATATTAATGCGAGATAAATTTAAAGATGACTTTAAACATGACTTAAGAGATAATTTTGTGCGAAAGTTATTACTAAGGTAAAAACACTAATCTCAAATTCTCTCAAATTCATGGATTCTTTATCTATTAATTCCTTACTTGAAGATTTGAAAAACCCCAATGCCTCAGTTCGGGAACAAGCAACTAAGAAACTCTGGCGGATCTGGTTTCAGCAAAAAGGAATTCATGGTCTGGAAAAAATCGACCAAAGTCAAAAATTGCTGGATGCAGGTAAAACCACTGAAGCGGAATTACTATTGACCAAACTGATCAAAGAACAACCTGATTTTGCTGAAGCGTGGAATCGCCGAGCTTTTCTATATTACAGTGTCGGTAAATATCAAGAATCTCTGGCAGACTGTCAAATGGTTATCCAGATTAATCCAGTGCATTTTGGTGCATTGCATGGTATGGGCTTATGTTATGCCGCCATCGGCCAGTATGTTGATGCCATCAAAGCCTTTAAACGCGCTTTAGCAATCCAGCCTTATTCTTTAGTAAATCAAAAATTGATTTTAGAATGTACACTCAGACTCAGTTAAAAAATTTGTCTGAAGCTTACATTCTCTTGTTCTATGAATCCGTTACCACCCTCAACAATAGTGATTCATCGCCTTAGTCGCCGCCAGTTTATTCAGTATTGTTCTATCTGTATGAGTAGCAGCTTGCTTGCAGCTTGTACCAACAGCAACCAACCAGCAAATTCTAGTTCACAGTTAGATAAAGTCAGCTTTGGCACAAACTGGTATGCACAAGCAGAACACGGCGGATTTTATCAAGCGATCGCGACAGGTATTTACCAAAAGCACGGTCTAGATGTCACCATTAAAATGGGTGGCCCACAAGTACCTAGCGGCACTCAGTTGTTAGTAGGGGGTGCAGTTGACTTTTTCATGGGATATGGCATCGATGCCATCAACGCCATTGCCCAAGAAATCCCCAAAATTACTGTCGCGGCAATCTTTCAAAAAGACCCGCAGTGTCTGATATCCCATCCCAACACAGCAATCAAAACCCTTGCCGACCTTAAAGGCAAACCAATTTACATTTCAGCAGCAGCAAATATTACATATTGGCCACTTCTCAAAGTTAAGTATGGTTTTACCGACGACCAAAAACGCCCTTACAACTTTAATCCTGCCCCCTTCCTAGCAGATAAAAATTCAGCACAGCAAGGTTACATCACTTCAGAACCTTATGCTGTTGAAAAACAAGGCGGATTTAAACCAACAATCTTTTTACTAGCAGATTATGGTTATTCTCCCTACGCCACAACAATTGAAGCCAAAAAAGAACTAGTAGAAAAAAATCCAGATTTAGTCCAGCGATTTGTGAATGCCTCAATTAAAGGTTGGTACAGCTACCTCGAAAATCCCCAACCAGGAAATCAACTCATCAAAAAAGATAACCCCGAAATGACCGATGACCAACTAGCTTACGGTATTCAAAAACTCAAAGAATATGGGATTCTTACTTCTGGTACTGCCGCCCAACAAGGTATTGGGTCAATGAGTGAGGAACACTGGACAACACTCTACGATAGCATGGTAACTGCTGGGGTTTATCAGCCCAATCTTAACTATAAAGACGCGTTTACCTTGCAATTTGTCGATAAAGGCATAGACTACTACAAGTCTTCATGAGTAACCATCCGGCAATTACACTTAGTCAAATTAGCAAGGTCTACACTAATGGCACAGTTGCCTTACAAGACCTGAATTTAGAAATTCCAGAATCGCAATTTGTCAGCTTAGTGGGTGCTTCCGGATGTGGTAAAAGTACAGTGTTGCGGCTGATAGCCGGATTAGGTAAAGTCAGTTCCGGCAACATTAACTGGGGTATACCTCAACCCGCAAGAAAATTAGCCTTTGTTTTCCAAGATGCCACACTTATGCCGTGGGCAAACGTCACAGAGAACATCCGCTTACCGCTGAAATTGGCGGGAATATCCAAACAAGATGCACAAAACTTGGTACAACAAGCCTTAGCGTTAGTAGGACTAACAAATGTTGCAGATAGCTATCCCCGACAATTATCAGGTGGGATGAAAATGCGAGTTTCCATTGCGAGGGCTTTAGTCACTCAGCCCAATATTCTGTTAATGGATGAACCATTCGGCGCATTAGATGAAATTACGCGCAGCAAACTCAACAGCGATTTATTAGATTTGTGGCAAAAATATCGCTGGACGGTGGTGTTTGTAACTCATAATATTTACGAGGCAGTGTATTTATCTAATCGAGTGTTAGTTATGGGGACAAATCCTGGGCGAGTTGTGGCGGATATAGAAATTGATGTTCCTTATCCTCGTGATGACGAATTTCGGACAGGTCTAATATATAACCAATATTGTCGCAAGGTTTCCCATTGTTTAGCCGAAGCGATGAATTAACACCGATGAAGATTTTGGAGAGAAATACAAGTAAATTGATTTCGGCTGAGGTTTTAGCACCTGTTGTAGTTGGTGTGTTAGTGTTGCTGCTGTGGGGTGTTTTGGTGCGGGTAACTAAATTACCACCTTATATTCTGCCTGGGCCTTTATTAGTATTTAAAACGTTAATTGCCGACTGGCAAGAATTATTTTCTTCGTTATTAATTACGTTACAAATTACGATAGTTGCTTTTATTGCGGCTGTCGTTTCTGGTTTATTAATTGCAATTTTGTTTACCCAAAGTAAGTGGATAGAAAAAAGTTTATTTCCCTATGCGGTCATTTTACAGACAACACCGATAGTAGCGATCGCACCCCTCATCATTCTCTGGTTTAAAAATAACACCTTTGCCGCCCTAGTAGTCTGCGCTTGGATAGTCGCCTTTTTCCCCATCGTCTCTAACACTACCCTGGGACTCAACAGCGTTGACCGCAACTTACTCAACCTCTTTCAACTCTACAAAGCCTCACGCTGGCAAACCCTCTGGTATCTCCGCTTACCCAGTGCCATGCCTTATTTTTTAGGCGGGTTGAAAATTAGCGGTGGTTTAGCCTTAATTGGGGCTGTCGTTGCTGAATTTGTCGCCGGGACAGGTGGTGCAAAAGCCGGTATTGCCTACCGTATCCTGATTTCTAGCTACAACCTCCAAATTCCCCGGATGTTTGCCGCCTTATTCCTCACCACTGGCTTAGGTGTACTAATATTTGTCAGCCTCAGTTACCTATCAGACCTTATATTAAGTAAATGGCACGAAAGCGCCGTTAAACACGAGAATTAACACCGCTGCACTGTTGTTAAACCAGTTTACTCAATGAATCCTCTTGTATTTTAGAGGAGCGTAGGCGTAGCCAGTCGGAGACATCGCATTTTTTACTAGAAGCTTCGGGTTTAGAACCTGAAAATTGAGGCTTGAAATTAGAATGTTCGGGTTTGAAACCAGAACGTTCCTGTTGCAAACGAAAACTTTCCTGCTCCGAACGAGAACATTCAAGTTCCAAATGAGAACGTTCCTGTTTGGAAGTCGAAATGAATAGCCAATGTCTACAACAGGCTACACCTACACTCCAAGCTTCAGTTTATTTTAGAGATGAGTGGGCAATATCACCTAAAAACTCAACCATTACAACCCTTCTTATCTTCTTCTTTGCGCCTTGAGAACATGGAGGGTAGTTCGTAATTCGTAATTCGTAATTCGTAATCGAGAAACTACATAAAATACTAATAGCTGAGGATTTCGTTAATGGTTATTTTGACATCAGGGAAAGCTGGAATTGATAAAGTTTGACCACGAGAGAACTTTTGCATCAACTGATATCCTGCGGCTGTTGGTTGTTGATAAACTTCGACAATTTGCTCATTAATATCTACTAACCAAACTTCTATAATGTTAGCTTCTGCATACAAAGGTATTTTCTCTTCCCGGTCATACAAAACCGTCGAATCAGCCACTTCAATTAATAAAAAAATATCCTGGGGTTGGGGGTGTGCGGTTTCATAAAAATCATCACGGGGTTTGAGCAATGCTACATCTGGCTGAGGTTCTGAGTTATCGTTCAATGCAATAGGATTTTGAGCCGCAACTATGACACGCTTTCCCAACAACTGCACCAACAAATTAATCAGACGATTTACACAAGCCGCGTGTTTTGTCCCAATAGGTGACATCTCAATAATCTCTCCCCTTATCAATTCCACTCGGTCATCCTCTGTCAGAATCCCCGACTCAATCATTTTATGATATTGCTTAACTGTAAACTTTCGTCTTAACAACTGCACAGCTATCATTACCCCCACTGTTGCCTTATCTTTTAATTATTTCTCATAATCTATGAATTCATCATCCACACCACACATCACAACATCACAGAACAAGAATTCTGCACTAGCCTTGCTGCTAAAGCGGAAAGTAATTTTATGTATGTCAGCCAAGTTTTATCTGCTATGACTGAGGGTTTTTCCCCAGAATCTTTGCAGTTCAATCAAATTCCATCTAGTTTAGAGACATATTATCAACAGCATTGGCAAAAAATGATAACTGCAAATCAAAATGAAGAATTTAGCCAAGCTGTGTTGAATGTTTTAGTTAAGCAACAGCAGCCTACATCTGTAGAAGCAGTTGCAGAAATTATGAACGCAGATGAATTTGATGTTGAAGAAGTGTTAGAAAACTGGTTTGAGTTTTTACATCAGCAAGAACTAGCAGGAGAAAAATATTATAATTTTTATCATTCGAGTTTCCGTAAATGGTTGGCAAAAAAAATTTAAATGTAAATATTAAAACGCAAAGGTGCGTGGAGAGATAAATTCTCAATGTACCTCTGTGGTAAACTTTACGCCACTCTGCGTTAAAAAAAGGACTATGGCAACTACCAATTTAGAGACTCTCACTGCTGCTTTTACAGGTATAGAAACCATCACTGACCCCCACCAAGTCGCCAAACTATCCCAGGATTACCACACCTTTAGCCCCGTCCTCGTACCCAAACTGGCTGGCAAAGTCGGGGATATCGTAGTGCGTCCTGCCAATGAACAGGAAGTTATAAAAGTAGCTGCTATCTGTGCAAAATTACGTGTACCTGTAACTGTACGCGGTGCAGGAACTGGGAATTATGGGCAATGTGTCCCAATGCATGGTGGCGTAATTTTAGACATGACGCGGTTGCAGGAAATTCTTTGGGTAAAACCAGGGGTAGCGCGGGGAGAAGCTGGGGTGAAATTAGCAGCCTTAGATAAAAAAGCGCGAGAAAGCGGCTGGGAAATGCGGATGTCTCCTTCTACCTACCGCACAGCCACTATTGCCGGGTTTGTTGCTGGTGGAAGTGGTGGTATTGGGTCGATACAGTATGGGTTACTCGGCGATCGCGGCAATCTTTTAGGGCTGCGCGTGGTAACTTTAGAAGATGAACCCCGTGTAATTGAACTACGTGGCGACGATGTGCAGAAAGTCAACCATGCTTGGGGAATTAACGGTATCATCACAGAAGTTGAAATTCCACTAGCTCCTGCTTATCCTTGGGCGGAAGTTATTGTTACCTTTGACGACTTCATGACAGCAGCCAAGTTTGGGCAGTCTCTAGGTAACGCCGATGGCATGATCAAAAAAATCATCTCGGTCTTTGCATCTCCCATCCCGCAATACTTTAGCGCCCTACACCAATATATTCCTGAAGGAACTCACCCAGCATTATTAATAGTTGCAGAACCCAGTTTAGAATTATTATCTGGTTTGGTACAACAATACGGTGGTCAGATTATCTATCAAAAACCAGCACAAGAAGCAGGTAAAGGACTAAATTTAGCTGAATATACTTGGAATCATACCACGTTACACGCCAGGACTATAGATACTTCCATTACTTACTTGCAAAGTATCTTCCCTGCTGATAAAGGGTTAGAATTAGTAGAAGAACTATATCATCATTTCGGTGATGAAGTAATGATGCACTTGGAATTTATTCGCGTCAACGGCCGAGTAATACCTGCCGCTTTACAACTTGTGCATTACACCACCGAAGAACGCCTCAATGAAATTATTCACTACCACGAAGCTAAAGGTGTGTTTATTGCTAATCCTCACACGTATATTATTGAAGACGGCGGCAGAAAAGTCATTGACCCTGAGCAATTGAAATTTAAAGAAATGGTCGACCCTTATGGATTAATGAATCCCGGAAAGAGTAAAGTACTGGAATTCAAGGTAATACAAAATTAATCTACCTCTCATGTAGATAAAATACAGATTCATCCGCGTTTATCTGCGGTTATTTCTGCTTGTACCTTACTCACAGGATGCGAAAATAAATTAATGAAAGGTATTGCTGCTGATATTGCATCTATCGTTGGCGAAGAAAATACTATTCTTTGGGAAAATTTGGAAGTCAGTCAACAAAAACCTATTCAACAGGCGACAGCTTCTGTAAATCCCCCTAATTGTATTGTCTATCCCCGCACTCAAGCACAATTAGCCTCAGTCATTGCCACCACCTATCATCATAAGTGGCGCGTCCTTGCTTGTGGTAGTGGTAGTAAACTTACTTGGGGTGGTTTAGCCAAAGGCGTTGATATTGTAGTCAGTACAGAAGGCATTAACCAACTCATTGAACACGCTATTGGTGATTTGACTATCACAGTGGAAGCAGGGATGAAATTTGCTCATCTCCAAGCAATTTTGGCCAAATCACGCCAATTTCTTGCCCTTGACCCCACAACACCAGATCAGGCAACTATTGGTGGTATTGTGGCTACTGGTGATACAGGTTCCCTGCGACAACGTTATGGTAGTGTCCGCGACCAGTTATTAGGTATTACCTTTGTCCGTGCCGATGGGCAAATTGCCAAAGCTGGTGGACGAGTCGTGAAAAATGTTGCTGGGTACGACCTGATGAAATTATTTACTGGGTCTTACGGTACATTAGGAATTATTAGTCAAGTAACTTTTCGTGTGTATCCTGTTCAGGAAGCGTCGGGTACTGTCGTGTTAACTGGTACAGCAGAGGCTGTATCTCAAGCGGCCTCTACTTTGCGAGGTTCAGCGTTAACACCAACCCAGGCTGATTTGCTATCCACGCAACTTGTGTCTAGCTTAGGTTTGGGTCAAGGACTAGGATTAATTGCCCGTTTCCAAAGTATTAGTGAGAGTGTCAAAGAACAATCAAACAGACTTTTAGAAGTAGGGACAAAGTTGGGTTTAAATGGCGCAATATATGCTGATGAAGATGATACTAATCTATGGCAGAGATTGCAAAACCAAATAAAATCTCCTAACACAGAGTCAGGAATTATTTGCAAAATAGGAGTGTTACCTAGTGCTGCTGTGGAGATTTTGAACCAAGTGAAAATCGGTTTAATTCATCTTAGCAGCGGCTTGGGTTGGCTACAACTAGAAGAGCAAAATCAGGTTTTAGAATTGCGCGATCGCACTCAGGCTCATCAAGGCTTCTTAACTATTTTAACTGCACCTGTAACAGTCAAGCAAAATATTGATGTTTGGGGATATACAGGTAATGCTTTGCCTTTAATGCGTTCTATTAAAGAACAGTTTGATAGCCAAAATATTTTAAGTCCAGGTCGGTTTGTGGGTGGAATTTAAAACTAACCACAGAATACCGCCAATGCAGAGAAAGGGGAAATATGCAAGTTTCAGAAAATTCTGTTAACAATACTGCTAGTATTAAAAATTTACAAGGCTTTGATACTAATCATCCACCTGACCCAAAGTTAATCGATACTTGTGTACATTGTGGATTTTGTCTTTCAACTTGTCCTAGTTATCGAGTAATTGGTAAAGAGATGGATTCTCCCAGAGGACGTATCTATCTCATGGATGCAATTAATGAAGGTGAAATTGCCCTCAATACAGCCACAGTCGAACATTTTGATACTTGTTTGGGATGCCTTGCTTGTGTCTCAACTTGCCCTTCTGGCGTACAATACGACAAATTAATTTCGGCTACTCGCCACCAAGTTGAACGTAATTATCCCCGCAGTTTACCAGATAAACTTTCCCGCCAACTGATATTTTCGCTGTTTCCCAACCCAGATATTTTACGCATTTTACTTGTGCCATTATTTGTTTATCAGAAGTTAGGAGTTTCTAAGTTATTACAATCAACTGGCATTCTCAAGAATATATCTCCAAGGTTGGCAGCAATGGAATCAATTCTGCCACAAATCACTGTCAAATCTTTTCAAGATAATCTACCAGATATTATTCCGGCTAAAGGTAAGAAACGCTATCGAGTCGGGATGATTTTGGGATGTGTGCAGAGGCTATTTTTCTCACCTGTGAATGAAGCGACAGTGCGTGTGTTAACAGCGAATGGTTGTGAAGTTTTAATTCCTAAATCTCAAGGCTGTTGTGCAGCACTTCCCGAACACCAAGGACAAACCGAACAAGCCAAAGCCTTAGCCAGGCAAATGATTGATAGTTTTGCGGATACTAATGTTGATTTCGTAATTATCAACGCTGCCGGATGTGGACATACTTTAAAAGAATACGGCCACATTTTAGCTGATGATCCAGAGTATCGAGAAAAAGCTGAAAAGTTTGCTGCTAAAGTCAAAGATGCTCAAGAATTTTTAGCAACTGTTGGGTTAACAGCCAAACTATCACCACTCACAGATAAACCTTTAACTTTAGTTTATCAAGATGCTTGTCATTTATTACATGGACAAAAAATTAGTCTGCAACCGCGTCAATTGTTAGGCAAAATTCCAGGTGTAACCTTGAGAGAACCTTTAGATGCAGCTTTGTGTTGTGGAAGTGCTGGTGTTTATAATCTACTGCAACCAGAAGTAGCTGAGGAATTGGGTAAACAAAAGGTACAGAATTTGTTAAATACTGCTGCTAATTTAATTGCTTCCCCAAATCCTGGATGTACCTTGCAGATTACTAAGCATTTAGAATTGCAAGGTAAGAGTATTCCTGTTATGCATCCAATGGAGTTGTTAGATTATTCAATTCAAGGTTTGAAGTTGAGATTTTAATATTGATGAAAAAGAATTTAGAACTCAGGAGTCAGAATTCACAAAGGTAGGTTGGGTTGTAGTTGCTTGCTGAAGGGTACGCAGTGAAACCCAACAAATACAAGGCTTGGGGGTGTTGGGTTTCGTTCCTTAACCTAATAATAAATCTTGAACCGAATATGATATGGCTCCTTTATTCAATGACAAAAGATTGAATCATTTTTTCGGCTATGGGTAAAAATTTATGATAATCTTCCACTGTTGCTGTATAAGTAATGATATACGCATTATCATTTTGTAAAGTCCAAATTTGAAGATTTTTTAGCCGATTAGCATCACTATTTCCTATAAAAATTAGTTGATTTGCACGTTTATTTGCCAGCGTTGTTTCACTCGAACTTTCTATTTGAGCATCGTCTACAGTATTTTTAACTTCCCGAATAAATAAATCTTTAGACTCGTTTAAAGTACTAGAAAGTGGTTCTACCCGAATAGTCAAAATTTCTTGAAATTGGTCAGCATCACTTTGTTTAGGTGATAAGAATGTGACTATATCTTGAGTCACAGCATTGGGCGTTTCTTGTACTGCCCATTTGTCAGGATAGTTGATTTTAACTCCATGAGCGGCGTAGTTAAGAAAATTGGTTCTATCAATTTTGACTTGAGATAAAATTATCAATCCTACTGCAACTGCTACGGCTGTAATTCCTAACCCCATAACAAATCTTTTAGGCAAAGATTGTTGCAGTTTAGTTAATGCTGGTTTGTCCAGCATTTCTAATGCTTGTAATACGGACTCGGCAGTATGGTAACGCTGACGAAAATCATAGCGCACCATTTTATCTAAAATATTGGCAAACTGAGGGCTAACTTTTACTTTGTTACGCCAATCTATTTCGCCTGTAGCTGGGTTTCTTGGTAGTGAATGACTACCAAGAGCCGGATTTATGCCTGTTAAAGCAAGGATAGCAATGATACCCACTGCATAGATATCGCTACTTAAATGGGGATTACTATTAGCTTGTTCACTTGGCATATAACCAGGAGTACCAATGGCAACAGTAAAACTTGTTTGCCCAGATGCGTCAGTCATTTGGGTACTAATTTGTTTAACTGCCCCAAAGTCAATTAAAACTATCCTGCCATCTGATTCTCTGCGGCGAATATTCTCTGGTTTAATATCACGATGAATGACATGATTTTGATGAACAAATGCTAAGACAACTAGTATCTCTTTTAACAATTGAATGACAGCTGACTCACTTAATTTATCACTGAACGGAGGTAATTCTTGTTTCAGATCATGACCGGGAATAAATTCTTGCACTAAAAAGAATTCTTCATTTTCGGCAAAGTGAGCCAATAATTGGGGAATCTGGTCATGTTTTCCTAACATTTCCAAGATGGCTGCTTCTAAATCAAAAAAGCGTTTAGCTGCATTTAAGGTGTAGGGATCATTAGCCAGTGGCTTAAATTGCTTGACAACACACTGGGGATTTCCAGGTCGTTGCATATCTTGAGCTATAAAAGTCGTGCCAAATCCTCCCCGTCCCAACTGGGTAAGAATTTGGTAGCGTCCCCCGACCGTTTGACCCAGCATGAAGTTTCCCCTCTCTTTGAGAATAACTCACTCACTGATTTGTTAATCTTGATTTTTGCACATAATAAAGTGCTAAGTGGTGACTGGCAGCAAGCAGAGTTGACTGAGCAATCCTGTTTGATTTGTAAACTACTCGTGGAGGTAAGAGTAAGGAGTAGATTTGTTGGCAACTCATTTATGCCTGCTATATTGAGTCTGATTTCGGAATTTTGAGTTCTGAATTCTTCACTAGGCAGCATCTCCTATGCCCAATAAATAAAAGTAAATAAGTTGAAGTTTGCTTATGAGTATTAGTCTGTGCATGATTGTTAAAAATGAAGAAAATGCGCTACCTAAGTGCCTGAATAGTGTTAAAAATTTTGTAGATGAAGTCGTGGTGTTAGATACAGGTTCTAGCGATCGCACTCCTGAAATCGCCCAACAATTCGGTGCTAAAGTGCATCATTTTCAATGGTCTAATAATTTTAGTGCCGCCCGCAATGCAGCTTTAAAATATGTTACTGGTGATTGGATTCTTGTCTTAGATGCGGATGAGATGCTGACACCCAGCATTGTGCCACAGTTGCAGGACGCAATTCAAAGTGATGAATATATCTTAATTAACCTGATTCGCCAAGAAGTTGGTGCAGTCCAATCTCCTTATTCTTTAGTTTCCCGGTTGTTTCGCAATCATCCTGAAATTCGCTTTGAACGTCCTTATCATGCCTTAGTGGATGACAGTGTAGCGGCAATTCTCAAAAAAGAACCGCATTGGCAGGTAGGTTATTTGCAAGGTGTGGCGATTCTACATACAGGATATCAAAAAAGTGCGATCGCGCAAAATAATAAATACATCAAAGCTCAAGCAGCAATGTTAGAGTTTCTCTCCACTCATCCAAATGATCCTTATGTTTGCAGTAAATTAGGGGCGCTGTACGTTGAGACTGGCAAAATCTCTCAAGGTGTGGAGTTATTACAACGCGGACTAAACCAAGCAACTGGAAACCTTGCTTCCACAAACGGCAGCTTGGGAAATCCTCAGTCAGCACAGAAGACAGACTTAGCTTGTTTAGCTGCACAATCAGAAGAAAATTACGAAATTTTATATGAACTCCACTATCATTTAGGCATTGCTTATAATCATTTAAAAAATCCGCAACAAGCTCTTTACCACTATCAAGCTGCCATTAAATTACCGATTTATCCGATGCTCAAATTGGGAGCATATAACAATTTAGGCAATTCACTCAAAGATACAGGCGATTTAAATAGTGCCAAAAAAGCTTATGAAACAGCATTAAAGATTGACCCAAATTTTGCGACTGGACATTATAACTTGGGCATGACATTAAAGGCTTTGAATTTGTTTACTGATGCGATCGCTTGTTATCAAAAAGCTATCAAGTTGAATCCTTATTATGCAGAAGCATATCAGAATTTAGGTGTAGTGCAGCTAAAAGTTGGCAATTTCCCAGCTAGTATGACAGCTTTTAAAAATGCGATTCTCCTGCACGAACAGTATAACCCTGAAGAAGCCAAAAGACTACGCCAAGGTTTATCCGAGATGGGATTGCTGAAGTAGACACATCAAGCAACTTTTGAGTATGAGAATTAAGTAATAATAAAAGATGAGTATTTTTTTAGCAGAGATGTTGAGTCTAAAACTCTTACTTAAATATCTCGCTGAAAAATTAATCACCACCTCTTTGAGCATTAAATGAGCATTTTAGAGGACTCACAAGCTAAAAACCTTATAAATTCGAGATAATGCGAGTAATTTTGATGACAGGCAAAGGCGGTGTGGGAAAAACCTCTGTTGCTGCCGCTACGGGACTTCGTTGTGCAGAACTCGGCTACCGCACACTAGTTTTGAGTACAGATCCCGCACACTCCTTAGCAGATAGTTTTGATTTAGAACTAGAACATGCACCCAAACAAATTCGCCCAAATTTATGGGGTGCAGAACTGGATGCACTGCAAGAACTCGAAGGTAACTGGGGTGCTGTGAAGCGCTACATTACTCAAGTTTTACAGGCGCGAGGTTTAGAAGGAGTGCAGGCGCAAGAATTGGCGATTTTACCTGGTATGGATGAAATTTTCAGCTTGGTAAGAATGAAACGCCACTATGACGAAGGAGATTTTGATGTTTTAATCATTGACTCAGCCCCTACTGGCACAGCCTTGCGTTTGTTGAGTTTACCAGAAGTCGGCGGTTGGTATATGCGCCGCTTTTACAAACCGTTTCAAAGTATCTCGGTAGCACTGCGTCCTCTAGTGGAACCCATTTTTAAACCAATTGCTGGTTTTTCTTTACCCGACAAAGAAGTGATGGATGCACCTTACGAGTTTTATGAACAAATTGAAGCGCTAGAAAAAGTCTTAACAGATAATACCCAAACCTCTGTGCGTCTTGTCACTAATCCAGAGAAGATGGTGATTAAAGAATCGTTACGCGCTCATGCTTATTTAAGCTTGTACAATGTAGCAACAGATTTAGTCGTTGCTAATCGGATTATTCCCCCAGAAGTAGAAGATCCATTTTTTCAGCGTTGGAAAGAAAATCAAGAACAATATCGTCAAGAAATTCACGAAAATTTTCATCCTCTGCCTATCAAAGAAGTGCCGCTTTTCTCACAAGAAATGTGTGGCTTACCAGCGCTAGAACGATTGAAAGAAATTCTCTACAAAGATGAAGATCCTAGCCAAGTTTACTACAAAGAAACAACAGTTAGAGTCGTGCAAGAACAAAACGAATACAGTTTAGAACTGTATTTACCGGGGATTCCCAAAAACCAAATTCAACTGAGTAAAACTGGTGATGAGTTAAACATCACGATTGGCAACCATCGCCGCAATCTGGTACTACCGCAAGCCTTAGCAGCACTGCAACCTGCTGGTGCCAAGATGGAAGAGGACTATTTAAGAATCCGCTTTGCGGACAATAACAGAGTTTAATTTTCTAGTAAATAAGACTTTAGGTAGAAATTAAAACTAAACAGTAGAGATATGGCATTGTTCTTATCTCTACTTTTTTTATAAGCACCTGAATATCTACTTTTTTTAAACTTTTAACAGCAAAATCTTCATTAAAAATATACAAATTTATATAAAACTATTTGCAAAACAAATAATGTAAATCTATGTAACAAAATTATAGGAGTATTTACTATATTTTGACCGTAGTTTTACTGTCGACAAATATATTATAGAAACTTCACAATGATTTTAGATTTATCGATGACTAGTTATTTTTCTGAAATTTATTTAATTTAAAAGCAATGTCCCCGATCGCTGATTCAAACTTGCGGACAAGACCTGATCAAGAAAGTCTCCTGCGCCGGATTACAAATCGTATTCGTCAAACATTAGAATTAGAAGAAATTATTACAACTACAACAGCAGAAGTACGCTGTTTACTCGGAACTGACCGAGTGATGATTTATCAATTTCATGCTGATGGCAGTGGTCAAGTTGTTGGTGAGTCTATTCACGAACAGCGCTTACCTTCACTGTTAAGACTCAATTTTCCGGCTGATGATATTCCCTCGCCCGCCCGTGAACTTTTTATTAAATCTAGGGTACGTTCTGTTGTGAATGTTGACACACAGCAGATTGGTCACAGTCCCCTGACTACTTTAGAAACAGGAGAACTGAAACCAGAAGATATTCGTTATCGCCCCGTAGATCCTTGCCATGCGGAGTATTTAACGGCGATGGGGGTCAAGTCTTCTGTGGTAGCGCCAATTTTTCATCAAGATCAACTTTGGGGACTCTTAGTATCTCATAATTCCCAAACGCATTCTATTTCAGATTATGAACTAGAAGCGATGCAAATGGTCGTAGAGCAATTATCTGTAGCGATCGCCCAAAGCAATCTTCTCACCCAAACCCGTGCCAAAGCAGAACGAGAAGGTGTAATTAACCGCATTGCTACCTTACTACATTCACTCCCGACCATTGTTCTGCAACCAGCATTAGAAGAAGCTGTCGCAGCCTTTAAAGGTTCTGGTGGCAGACTGTGCATTAGAAACGAAGCTTTTCAAATTCAAAATAGTAATGTTAAGAGTTTAACCGAATGTTTAATTCCTGGTAGCAACTGTATTAAGGTTTACACCTGTGGACAGCAGCCAGAAATTCCTGAAGAAACTATCTATCCATTAATGGAGCAATATAACGTCTGGCAGGAGCATTATCAGTCTGGTGATTATGACGTTTGGCCCATTGCTGATATTTATCAAACTTCTGGTTTGCGAACTTTGCAACTAGCTTTTCAACCAACCAAAATTCGCAGCATTTTGATGATTCCCCTCCAGTACCGTCAGCAGTTAGTTGGCTACTTGAGTATTTTTCGAGATGAAATAGACACAGAAACCTTGTGGGCTGGTCAATTTGACCGCGATCGCCGCCAACTTTATCCGCGTTTATCGTTTGATGTCTGGCGAGAATCAAAAAAAGCCCAACCTCAAGAATGGACAGCAGCAGAAATTGAATTAGCTAGAGAAATCGCTAAACATTTTGCTTCGGCAATTCAACAGTATGAACTTTATCAACAAGTACAAGCCTTTAATGTCAATTTAGAACATCAAGTAAAAAGGCGCACAGTTGAACTGCAACGCACCTATGAACAGCAACAAGCAGTGTTTGGTGTGATTGCCAAGATTCGTGAATCTCTGAATACAGACACGATTTTTCAAATTACCACCAAAGAAGTGTGTCAGTTAGTCAAAGCCGATCGCGTTTCTGTCTATCGCTTTACAGAAGATTGGGGTGGTGAATTCGTTGGAGATTTTGAGGCTGCTAGTCCAAATTGGACAAATGAAGCCAAAATTGGTGTAAATATTGTTTGGAATGACACTTACCTACAAGACACACAAGGAGGGCGTTACCGTCACAACGAAACATTTGCAGTCGATGATATCTACAAAATGGGTTTTACTCAGTGCCATGTAGATAATTTAGAGCATTATCAAATTTATGCTTTTGTATTAGCTCCCATTTTCATCGGACAGAAACTCTGGGGTTTACTTTGTACTTATCAACATTCTGGCCCCCGCGAATGGAAACCTTCCGAAGTTAGCTTCTTCAGCCAAATTGCAGCTCAATTAGGCATAGCACTCCAACAAGCCCAGTTACTCATGCAAACTCAACAGCAAGCTGCTGATTTGCGGAAAGCCGCAGAACAACGACAAATATTGTTTGAAGTTGTTACCAAGTTGAGAGAATCTCTGGACTTAGAGACAATTTTTACTGCAACTGCTCATGAAGTTCGCCGCACTTTAAATGCTGACCGAGTTGCAGTTTATCGCTTTAATCCCAATTCAGAACTAGATGAAGGTGAAGTGGTTGCAGAGGATCTTCTACCTGGGGTTCTCTCTACTATCGGTTTAAAAATTCAAGATATCTGCTTTAAACAAAAATATGTTGCCTTTCATCGCCAGGGACGAGTACATGTAATTACTGACGCTCACAACTCTGGACTAAACCCTTGTTACTTGTATATGCTAGAGAAAATACAGGTAATAGCCAACTTGGTTGTCCCTCTAGTTAAAGGTAATGAACTGTGGGGTTTGTTGTGTATTCATCAGTGCGCCCAGCCTCGTGAATGGCAAGCTTCCGAAATTCAATTTAGCACTCAAGTAGCGGCTCAACTCTCGGTAGCATTGGAGCAAGCTGATTTACTCTCCCATACCAAACAGCAAGCCCAACAACTAGCTGAAACTTTGCATGAATTACAAACAACCCAAACCCAACTGATCCAAACCGAAAAAATGTCTTCGCTAGGTCAGTTAGTGGCTGGTGTCGCCCATGAAATTAACAACCCAGTGAATTTCATCTATGGCAATTTATCCCATGTCCGGGAGTATGCTGATGATTTACTTGGGATGCTAAATCTCTTTCAAAAACAGTATCCTAACCCTAGTTTAGAAATTTGCGATCGCGCCGAAGAAATTGATTTAGAATTCCTCTCTGAAGATTTACCAAAAACGCTCTCTTCCATGAACATTGGTGTTGAACGCATCCGTCAAATTGTCATGTCTTTACGGAATTTCTCTCGCCTTGATGAAGCGGAAATGAAGGTGGTGAATATTCACGAAGGCATTGATAGTACTCTGTTAATTTTGCAGCACCGCTTGAAATCGAAATCAGATCATGCTGACATTCAAGTAATCAAAGAATATGGTGATTTGCCATTGGTAGAGTGCTATGCCGGACAACTCAATCAAGTATTTATGAATGTGTTGAGCAATGCGATCGACGCTTTAGAATATCACCAAGAATTAACATCAAAAACTCATCAACATCAAATTACCATTCGCACTACTGTTGGTGAAATGAACAAAAATGCGCCTAGTGTCGTGATTTACATTAAAGACAATGGGCAAGGAATCCCGGAAGCTGTGAAAACACGAGTTTTTGACCCATTTTTCACCACTAAACCAGTGGGCAAGGGTACAGGTTTGGGACTATCTATTAGTTACCAAATTGTGGTAGAAAAGCATCGTGGTATTTTTCAATGTGAGTCACAGCCAGGTCAAGGAACAGAATTTCGGATTGAAGTTCCCATTCGGCAAAGTATCCATACTTGAAGTGCTGAGTGCTGAATGTTGAGTGCCGAGTAAAAATACTAGTATCCTCAGCGTCCTTTTTTAAAGTATGACCGCTTACGTTGATGCAACTTGGCTGAGTCGTCCCTCAACCTTGCTGGCACCTGAACTTATCGGCTCTACTCTAGTACGGCAGATGTCGGATGGCAGTATCTTGCGAGGGCTGATTGTCGAGACAGAGGCATACGCACCTGATGATCCGGCAATGCATGCTTATCGTGGCCGGACTACTCGCAATCAGGTGATGTTTGGTGCTGCTGGTAAAGCTTATGTGTACTTAATTTATGGTGCCTACCACTGTCTCAACGTTGTCACTGACCAAGATGGAGTAGCTAGTGCTGTGCTTCTCCGCGCCCTTGAGTTAGAGCAAGTTCCCACTTGGTTTGACGATAAAGAAAAACTCAAACCACATCGCATTGCTGCCGGGCCGGGCAAACTTTGTCGCGCCTTAAAAATTGACTTGACATTAAATGCAACACCTCTACAGTTTGGTCAACCGCTATGGTTAGAACACCGCCATCCTGAGTTTCAACAACAGCTAGAACAAGGACATCTAACTTTAGTTCAGACTACCCGGATTGGTTTAACCAAAGGCGTAGATTTGCCTTGGCGTTGGTATTTATTTAACAGTCCGGCGGTATCTAAAAAAGGATGAGCGATCGCGTTCAGTATGTTTGTTTTTTGTGTATTATTCATTACTTCTATTTAATCATTTCTGAACTGGCGATCGTGTTAATGTTCATACTTTGTAAAAAGTATATCTTTAGATAGATGACATTTTTAAAGTAAAAATTTTGTTGAATTATACAAAATATCGAACAAAGCAGTTAGGGTGCAGTATGAAGTACATCTTCCATAGCATCCTGAAGATAGTCAAATTGAACTCTGTAAATAATGAGCCTCAGTACCCAAAAAGAAGATTTTAGTTACGCTTATGTGTATGCCGTCACCGCAACTGCTGGCTACTCCCTGCAAGCAGCCACACGTAGATTAGACGATAGCGGCATCGACGCTACAATCACCGTACCAGGAAAACTCAACTCCAAGCGTCTGCCGAGATTTGACGTACAAATTAAATCTACATCCCAAGATGTTCTCAAAGAAACATCTATTAAATACCGACTCAGCACCAAAAACTATGATGAACTCCGAGAAGACGACCCCTTTGTGCCACAACTATTAATAGTTGTCTTAGTACCAGAAACAGTTAGCGACTGGTTATCGCAAACCGAAGAATCCCTGTGCCTTTTTCGCTGCGGTTACTGGCTATCGTTGCGCGGACAACCAGCAGTTGATAACAAGACGAACATCACAGTGGAGATTAAGCGTCAAAATATATTTAGCCCCGACGCACTCAAAACCATCATGTCACGCATCGCCGTTGGAGAATCCCTATGACAGCTATTTTCCCGGATATGGAAAAATTCAAATATCTTGACCCGCTACAAGTAGAAGCTTACTTAGTCGGGCATGGTTGGCAGCAACAGCAACGTCAAGGTGATAAAGCTTCCATTTGGACTTTAGACGGTTTTGAAATTCTACTTCCCCTCAAGCCAGAAATTATTGACTTTTCTCGCCGCATGGCGGAAGTTGTTGAAACTCTGGCATTGGCAGAAACCAGATCGCAACAGTCAATTTGGGGTGAATTATTTACAAATGCACCCAACACCACTATTCAAGCAGTAGTTACGCACATTGCCACACCCAACGCAGATCATCTAAGTGGCGATATCACCATGCTGGGCATCGTGGTTGATAAACTGCGTCCCATCCACACCGAATTAGCTGACCGTGACTACATCCTGGCACTGAAGGCGTATCAAGAACGCCTGCCCGTTTACTGCACAGGTGACTTAATCAAAGAAAACGGTATGTTCATTCTGAAAAATCCCCACCACTTTAGCCTGGATGAGATTGAGTAGTGTTCCTATGCTGTGACCAAAGTAGGCTCAATATCCAAGATTACGAATGATTGCAATAAAGCCACTGCTTCTACCCGAACTGAACATTTATAAGAGTTTGGTAGCAATTACTCGAAAACCTGTTACAAAAACCGTAACCAAAGATGAGTTCGTTAGCTAGACTTAATAATATAAACATAAAGTTTCAGCAATATTACTGGCGACAATTAAATAATTTACGAGTAAAGAATTTATGCCGACAGGGTAGGGCTGTAAATAATGACTGACTATAGCGGTGAGTGGTCTTGTCTAACTCATCAAGGAAATTTTATGAAAGTCAAAAAGCTTGGTTTTGAATTATCAACCATTGCAGCCCTATCAATGGTTTCGATTTCGGCTGGAACAATGCCGTTACTAAATCGGTTAGTGGTGTCAGAACAGCCTCAAGCCTCTCTATTTAGCCAACTTCAAGCAAAAACTTCACTATTGCAAGCTGAAAAAGAAGCCCAACCTCATCAAGTAAAAATTGTGCAGATGTCGGTACTTGGAAATTTTTCTATTATCTTGTTAATTATTGGTGTTAGCACTGGTGCTGCCTTCGTTGCAAAAAAAGGGTTTGTTGTAATTGGCGAGCGCGAAGTTGGTATTGTCATCAAGAAATTTAGCCTTAATCCTAGTTTCAAACCCCCCTCCAACCAATTAATAGCTTTGAATGGAGAGGCAGGATGTCAAGCCGACACTCTTTCTATTGGAGAGCATTGGCGCTTTCCTTGGATGTACACTGTCATTAAAGAGCCAATTGTTGAGGTTCCCGTAGGAGAGATTGCTCTAGTCATTGCCAATGACGGTGAACCCATTCCTCATAAACGTAGATTGGGTAAAGTTGTTCCCTGTAATGAATTCCAAGATGCTCGTAAGTTTTTGGAAAATGGAGGAGAGAAAGGTCAACAGCTTGGTATCTTGAGAACTAGCAAGTACCGGATCAATACAAGACTGTTCACAGTAATCACATCTGCCAATGCCAGCGAGCATGGTGTCAAGCCTCAAGATTTAAAAGTTTATGCAGTAAATTCAGATCATGTTGGTATTGTTACAACTTTAGATGGTATTGAGGCAAGAGATGAAGAGGGCATTATTCTTGGGAATAAAGAACATGACTATTTTCAAGATGCTCAAAAATTTATTGATTTAGGTGGATGGAAAGGTCTACAAGAAGAAGTTCTTGAAACTGGCGAATATAATCTAAACCCTTGGTTTGTTAAGGTAGAGCAAGTACCAGTAACAGTAATTTCCGAAGGAACAGTTGGAGTTGTGGTTTCTTTGACAGGGAAAGAAGCACCAAAACCTTATGTTAGGGAAATTTCCAGCCAAAGTGATTTAGCTAAGGATGATTTTCAGTTAGTTGAAGAAGGCTATAGAGGTATTTGGAAAGAACCACTTGGAATTGGTAGACATTTGATTAATACAAAGACTAAAAACATTGTACTTGTGCCTACCAATCAGATTACACTGGACTGGTCAGATGATACAGACAAAGCAGATAATAATTACGATAAGAGACTCGGCACACTGCAACTTTGGTCTAAAGACGGATTCCATTTGTTGATTGAGATTAAGCAAGGGTTTCGTGTCCCTGGCAAAAATGCTCCGATGATGGTTGCTAAAATTGGTTCACCAGGATCTTTAAAAGAAGAATTGACAAATCAAAGCTTGGTTTCTTCAGACAATAAAAAGTTTAGATCCATTCGAGACCTAATCACTAGAGTTTTAGAACCGACCGTTAGCAATTACTTTTCCAATGCTGTCCAGGATTGTGAAGCCTTAGATTTCGTTGACAAGCGCAGCGATCGGCAAAGAGAAGCTAAAAGCTGCATTGAATCAGCACTAAAAGATGTTGGCGTTACGGCTGTTGACACGCTTATTGGTGAAATCAATCTACCACCTCAACTTCAAAAAATCCTGAATGATCGAAAAACAGTAGAGGAGCAAAAGAAGACATCAGAGAAAGAGAAAGATACCGAACGCGCACGTCAAGATGTTGTTCGAGCAAAAACCGAAGCAGATAGGCAGCAAGAATTAGTGAATGCTGAAATAAATGTAGAGATTGCTAAAAAGGAAGCTGATGCAGAAAGACAACGGACTGATGCAAATAGCGATCGCATTATCAAAGAGGGACAAGCGCAAGCAGAAGCTTACAAAGCACAAATCAACGCATTTGGTGGTGATATTCGGAGTTTTGTACAGTATGCAACAAGCATAAATGCTACCAACAATAAAGTGTCTATTGTACCAGGAGTTATGGTTAATAATCAAAATAGTTCACCTAACTCTGTTTCAATGGAAGAAATTGTGAATATGTTACACCTAGCAGACCAAGCTAATCAGAAACCACTTAATGGTAATTCTCCGTTATCACAATTACCTGATCCAAAGCCTGTAGAGACCGTTGAAGTAAAAACTATAGAATCTAGCGACCACATTATATGTCCAAATTCTAACTGCAAAGCTGAAAATCCGCCAAATCATAAATACTGTTCTCAGTGTCGTGCAGAGTTAGTTAGTTGAACCAATTTTGGGTAAATGAACAACTCAATAAATGAAGTTTTGGAAAGAGTAATAAAGAAAAATCCAGTTCGTTCTTTTCGGGTATCTTGGTAGACATCCACACCATGATACCTTTATCACTTTGAAACATTTTATTGTAAATGATTTCTTACATAAGAGAAGAAATTATTATAACTGGATATCCAGTCATGCAGGGGTTGCATATTATATCCAAATGAAGGCAAGTGTCCTTCCTGAGCTTCTAAACTAAAAGTAAATTGATTGTAATCAAGCCACTTATCATTACTTAGCCAGCCCACACTTTCAGCAAGTATATGTAAGTCAAACTTGTTGGATTGATTGTTAAGCATATTCCAAATAACTTGTTGCACAATAAAGCCAAACTTGCCTTCGCTGTACTTCATCCAGAGGCAGTCAATATCATAAATAATAGAAAAATCTAGTTTCGATAAATCTTTGCTAGTTATTAAGTTATGTCTTGCTTTATTAACCGCCCTAAGTATCAAGTGATCGGTTTCAATATCAGCTTCTTTGAAATTCAGAGCTTCAAGAAGAGTTTTCAATTTAGTAAAATCTAGTCTTTTACTAGAAATAGAGTTACTTTTAACTCTGGAAGAAATATTTGAGAGAAGTTTGATATACTCTTCTTTAAAATTTGAGTTTAAATGCTCTAAATTAGTATTAGAAACATCTTGACATATTTCCTGTTTCTGAACTCCTATTCCTAATATTTCAAGTTTTTCTTTTATATTTTCCCATCGAATAATGTAGGTTTCCTCTTTACTACTACACTGAACAACTCCTATAACTCCTCTCAAAACATTAACTAGTACTGGGCCACCGCTAGTTCCTGCATCCACACTCTTACGAATTCTATATGATTGAAACGTAGATGTAGTTTCCGGTAAACGATTCCAGGGATTAGTCAAACTACTGTGTTTAGTGATAGGAAAAAATCGACGAGTGCTAAGAGGGACACTTGGTTCAATATTTTGAGCAGGAACATCAAATCCTTCAGGAAATTTTTCCAGTTTTGAACGCGGAAATCCATAAATCAATGCAGGATTATCAAGGGTATATGGTTCAATAATCCTCACTGCTTTGGCATTAGCAACTTCTATCTTAAGAATTGCAATATCCACTTCTGGATTAGATAGTTCCTCACACCATTTAGCCTCATAGATTTTTCCCTGGTACACAACTCTTAGCCAATCTAAAAAGTAAATAACATGATGACAAGTAACAAGATAACCATCAGAATGAATGACAAATCCAGAACCAACTACCTGCTCGCTTTTAGAATCGAGAACTTTAATCATTGACTGCCGAAGCTCATCAATCCCATATTGATCCATTAGAGTTATTGCTGATTATATTAATAATTACTTACTTTCACTTAGCTCCCACTCAATTGTTACCTTGACATTTGCTTGTGCTGTTCCCTTGGTTACAAAAGGAACGCCTGTCTCTCCACCTGCTTGCAGACCGAACTCCAAAGTTACTTTACTAGGAGATTGAAGGTCTACCATCCCTTTTTGAACTGTGTTGAGTACCGTTGCTGCATAACCTCTCACAGTACTAGTCATAGATGCTCTGAATCTTTCTGTCCTTTCCTTAATGTCGTCTACATAACCAACAGGTCGCAGATTATCACTATCTTCCTCGTCATACTGGATATAAATTGTTGAGCCGTCTGGAGCAAGTATTTCTGTCAGTTTCATATTTACGGTTAGAAGATATCAGTATTAGATGTAGATTTTAATCAAGAATTTTATTCTTTTGTGAATAATTTATTGATGATATTGATGGCTATCCTTCTCCTAGTACTTCACCATAAGTAGATATCAATGAAAGAAGTATAATCGCCCTACTTCCAAAATCCTGTATCAAATTTTTAACTTCTGAGTTGCACAGGCATAGCTAAATAAGTCATCTTCAACCCTCCCAGTGGTGTAAAAATTACTGGAGTGAGGTTTTGATTAATATGCATTTGAATTTCGGAAGATGGCAAAGCTTTTAAACCTTCCATGAGATACTTCACATTAAAAGCAATTTCGATATCTTCTCCAGAGATTTCCGCAGGCATTGACTCTCGACCACTACCCATTTCTTGAGCTTCACAAGATAATGTTAATTCTTGAGTGGCACTGTCAATGGTGAGCTTGACTATATTATTTTTTTGATCAGCTAATACAGCAATTCGTTCTAGAGTACTTAAAAATTGTTTGCGGTCAACTGTGACTTGACGCTCAAATTGGCGAGGAATGAGTTGTCGATATGCGGGATATTGCCCTTCTAAAGTGCGGCTAGTTAGGCGTTGATTAGCCCACGCAAATACAACTTGACCTTGATCTAAATATAAGGCGATCGCATCATCAGCAGCCGCGTTATGAGCCAACATCCTTTCTAGTTCTCGTAAGGCTTTGCTAGGTACTGTCACCTCTAATTGACCACTCCCAACTAAAGGACGCTCGTTTGTCGTTTCTACAACTGCTAGGCGATGTCCATCAGTAGCACCAAATTCGAGAGTGTCTTGTTTCACACTCAGATGTACTCCCGTGAGAACTTGTTTTGTTTCATCAGCACTAGTGGCAAATAATGAACCCCGCAGTCCTTCAATTAAGGCGGTTGTTGTTAAATGAATTGGTTCTGAATCTTCAATTATGGGCAGTTCAGGAAAATCTTCGGCGCTCATGGCGCGTAATTGGTAATATCCACTTTTAGGTGTGAGAGTGACAATTAAACCTTCTCCTGGAGATGCAACTGATGCTTCGTCATCTAAAGTGATTTCCCCTTCTGGCAAACGGGAGGTGATATCTACCAAGAGTTTAGCAGGCAGTGCGATCGCTCCTCCTTGCCAAACTTCAGCACTAAAGCTTGTACGAATACCCAAACTCAAATCAAAGGCTGTTAAACTGACTTGGTTTGTTTCTGCATCTGCTTGCAACAGTATATTCGCCAGCACTGGATGAGTCGGTCGTGAAGGTACCGCGCGGCTAACCAGAGAGAGATTGGTACTGAGGTCACTTTGGGAGCAAAGTAATTTCATAGTCTTGGCGTTAGAAGCTATTTTTGAAGAATTCAGAAGTCAGAATTCAGGAGTCAGAATCCCTATTGGTTGAAGACCACCAAATCCTAGATTTTGTGGGGTCTTCAACCCACTTATTCATCCACCAGTCACACAGCATTCATACTGAATTTGGGCTACCTGACTCCTGAATTCTATTTTTATAAAGTAAATACTTGTGCGAATTGTTCACTTAATTATTGAGCATTTTATCAACTACATAAAAACGGTTATATATTATGATACCATAAATTGGTTGCACAAAGTGTAATTATGGAACGTGAAGCCTTAACAATTCGCTTCCCGGCAAAATTACTTCAGAAAATCCGGGCATTGAAACGAGAAGATGAATCACTCAATGATGTAGTGGTTCAAGCCTTGGAAAAAGAAATGAAGTGGCGTAGTGCTTGGGCAGCCCACGAACAAATTCAAATTATTCGAGAGCGAGTCAAACAGCGAACCGGGGTTCATCCCGATGCAGTACCCTTGATTCGTCAACTGCGTGAAGGAGAAGGTAGACGTGACTGAGGCACTGTGCATCGATACCAGTGTGATGATGAAATACCTTTGCCCAGACGAACGAACATCAGAAGCGATCGCGCTGATCACCAGTGCCTTAACTCAGCAAACCAGACTTGTGGCACCGTGCTTTGCCTGGGCAGAGGTGGGTTCGGTTCTGCGTAAAAAACAAAGACTCAAGCTGCTGACCTCTGCTGAAGCTGACCAACTCTACACCGCCTACATCAGCCTACCAATCAACTACATCGATACCGAAATTCTCCGACTCGACGCTTGGCAACTCGCTGAACAATATGGAATGCCCACACTGTACGACGCTGTTTTTTTAGCCTGTGCCAAGATAGAGTCCGCCAACTTTTGGACAGCAGATGAGACGCTGCTCAACCTATTTTCACCCCGACCCGCTTATGTCTACAGGCTTGGGGATTGACTTAATGTTATGTGTTGCAACAAAGATTGAAAATTAAAGTGAGGTGGGCAATGCTGAAAAGTCAGTCAAAACCTGATTTTTACTCAAAAGATAAGGTTCAAAGCCTCGCCCCTTGTGGGCGATAGCTCCCTTGCTCCCTGCCCCCTGCCCCCCTGCGGTCTCAATGTGCTTTCTTATATGCTTAACAGCTTACCCATACACCCTTGCACCCTTACCCTCTATGTTTCTGTCAATATCTGTGGAAAACTTGTGGAAAACTTTTAGGGTTTTTCCACAAGGTAATTATACTTGATGAGGTTTTCCACAGAATTGTTGAGATTTTTCCACAAAAAATAATTGTTTTTCCACAGAGCAATTTAAATTTAATCATTTTTTATACTTAACTTAATATTTTGAATTCATTCCTTAACTACAAAGATAAGTGATAAGGTATAGCCTGTGGAAAACTCAAGCTTAATTTCTTGATGATTTTTGAGAACGGCTAGTCATATTAATCCGATCGCTAAGTTGACGGAGAGTTTGGACTAAATTGCGATCGCTTTCTCTAAGTTGAGTTATCTTCTCACAACTATAGAGTACTGTTGTATGATCTTTGCCACCAAACTCTTCGCCAATTCTTGGCAAACTCAAATCAGTGTGTTGACGCATTAAATACATCCCGATTTGACGCGCCCAACTAATTTCCCGCCGCCGTGAGTTACCTTTGAGGTCTTCAATAGAGACATCAAAAGTCTCAGCAACAGTCGCTAAAATTGCCTCTGGGGTAGCAGCTACTTTTTCAGTTGGTGTTTCTAAAACTGGGGTAATATTTTCTACTGTCATTGGCAAACCCCAAATAGAAATGTAAGCCAAAGCCCTGATCAACGCTCCTTCTAATTCCCGAATATTAGACTTGTAGTTAGTTGCTATGTACTCAATCACATCTCTGGGTAAGCGGATATTTTCGTACTCAGCTTTTTTTTGTAAAATTGCCATTCTCGTTTCTAAATCAGGCGGTTGAATATCAGCAATTAACCCCATAGAAAACCGCGAAGACAGTCTCTCTTGCAGTTGCGGAATTTGGTTTGGTGGACGGTCAGAAGCAATCACAACTTGTTTGCCAGCTTCATGTAATGTATTAAAAGTATAGAAAAATTCTTCTTGGGTATACTCTTTACCTTCAATAAACTGAATATCATCGACTAACAGCACATCAGCAGCCCGATAATGTTCTCGGAAACTCTGCATACTATCTTTGCGGATGGCTGTAATTAAGTCGTTTGTAAATTGCTCACAAGAAACGTAAAATATTTTAGAATCTGGGCAAATTTCCCAGCGATAGTGACCAATTGCTTGCATGAGGTGAGTTTTTCCTAAACCAACACCACCACATAAAAATAAAGGATTAAACTCCCTACCTGGAGATTCTGCAACTGCTAAAGATGCTGCGTGGGCCATCCGGTTATTAGCTCCCACAACAAACCGCGAAAATACATATTTTGAGTTTAATTCCGCATTAGTTTGGGTTTTTTGCGTCAGGCTTTCCGACACAAAACTCGAATTAAGAAATTCCCCAGCATTTTCTCGTTTTTCTATAGACGAAACTTCATCACCTTGAGCAACGGTAATGTAAATTTCTACCGGATACCCCAGAATGTTCTGTACTACATTAGCAATGGTATTGATGTAATACTTCTGTAACCAATTGCGTGCAAAGGGGTTCGGCGTAATAATGACTAAACAATTATTTTCTAACCGCTCCGCATTAGCAGTTTTAATCCAAGTTTCAAAGGTTGGACGGGATAATTCTAGCTGTAAGCGCTCTAGCACCTGAGACCACAGACTGTCAAGAGAAATTTCCATCACATATCACCTTTGCTGCTAATCGCCAAAATAGAAGATATGAGCAAGCACTAATTTAGCATTTAGAGACTCTAGACCTAGGGCAAACTTTAAGTTCTAATCATTTTGGGACTACCCAGTAGGCAATATCCTACCACCCACTGACCAACACGGAGAAGCAAAGACACATGAAGACAACAGTGCAGAAAATGGATAGCTGGGGTTCGCACTTCAGCAAGAGACTTAACAGTGTGAAGTTAATGTTGCTCAGTGGGGTAGCAATGGGGTCTCTGGGAGGCTGTAGTCTTTTACCAGATAAAACCTTTGAAAATCGTGCTAATCAGCCTTTAGTTTCCGAAACCAAAAAATCTCACCCTGAATCAGCGATCGCACTTCCCCCGATTATCTCATCATCTGGAGATCCCAACTTTGTCGTCGGGGTGGTAAGAAATGTTGGCGGTGCTGTTGTGCGGATTGATTCTGCTAGAACAATTACATCTCGCGTACCAGAAGAATTTAACGATCCCTTCTTTCGGCGGTATTTTCGGGATGCACAACCTAGACAAAGAGTTGAGCGGGGTAATGGTTCAGGATTTATCATTAGTTCCTCTGGGCAAATTTTGACCAATTCTCATGTGGTCGATGGTGCTGACACTGTGACAGTTACTCTTAAAGATGGCAGAACTTTTGATGGCCAAGTGTTGGGGGAAGACCCTGTAACAGACGTAGCTGTGATTAAAATAGATGCCAATAACTTGCCAACTGTATCTTTGGGCAATTCTGAAGTTTTACAACCAGGAGAGGCGGTAATTGCCATTGGCAATCCCTTGGGTTTAAATAATACTGTGACATCGGGGATTATTAGTGCTACAGGTCGATCAAGTAGTGATATCGGTGCAACTGACAAGCGTGTGGATTATCTGCAAACAGACGCAGCAATTAACCCTGGTAATTCTGGCGGGCCATTGCTAAATGCACGGAGTCAAGTAATTGGGATGAACACAGCAATTCTTCGCGGCGCTCAAGGTTTGGGATTTGCCATTCCCATCAACACTGTGCAGAGAATTGCTCAAGAATTAATTACCAAAGGCCGAGTTGAGCATCCTTACTTGGGTGTTCAGATGGTGACGCTCACACCAGAAATTAAAGAAAGGATAAACAATAGATTTGGCGATCGCATTAATCTGACGACAGATAAAGGTGTGTTGTTAGTTAGTATTGTCCCTCGCTCTCCGGCGGCAGCGGCGGGACTGAGACCAGGAGATGTGATTCAACGAATTAATAACCAGTCTGTGACTAAAGTCGAAGAAATACAAAGAATCCTGGAAAATAGCCAAATTGGTAATCCTTTACCAGTAGAAATAGAACGGAATGGTCAAATCACTCAAATCACTGTTAGTCCTGCACCACTTCCAGCGCAAAGAGAAAGCTAACTAACACACGAGAGTCAACCAAAAACTCACAAAATAGAATTTGTACTTGTACTGCTACAAGCTGAGGTGACATTCTCTATCAGTCCTAATAATTTAATAATTTTTTAATTTAAAATATCATTTATAGATATTGACAAAGTATTGAGATATACATGATATTTGATTTTATGAAATTTCTGATCAAAACTAACTTTAAAAACAAATAAATAGTTAAGAATCAATTATTATTACATATTCCTGGCAGCTTTCATGTGGATGAGGTAAAGATTTATCATTTGTTAATCTACTTTTAGATGTTTCTGTACCTTACTCATACGCGAACTGGGAGAACAAAGAAATAATATTTGATTAATTGGTGAGAAATATTTCATTTTGAACATAAATGTATACATGACACTTGTATTAGTGTAAAAAACTCTTATTGGGTTTTTCAAAAAAATTCAGTAGACATTTGTGTTTTATTAACGATTAAGTATTTATCGAAATAGAATTCAGGAGTCAGTCGCCAGAATGAGGTCTGAATTCTTTGCGACACTTCGGCAAGCTCCCTTCGACAAGCTCAGAGCATCGCAGTGCATCGCTGGTGGATGATAATCGCGGGTTTAAGACCCCCACCAAATTTTTAATTTGGTGGTCTTCAATTATGAGGATGTTTTAAAAGTCCTGTTGTCAGTAGCAAAAAGTTTTAGATCCCCTGAATCCACGCCACATGCGTGACTGTCGGGAAACCCGCAAGGGCGCAGTGGCTCCCCTTAAAAAGGGGGACTTTCAGAAGTTTTCCTCTTCTTAAGGAGGGTTAGAGGGGATCCATAAGTGCCTAAAGTTACAGCCAAACACTTTTAAAACAACCTCTTAGTGGCGAGTCTGAATCCCCCACTAATTTATTCTGAATTCAGGATAGCTGAATTCTTCTGCAATTGTTACCTATTTCCTTGCTATGTATGCAAGTAACCTCGGCAAACAAACCTGATGATTGTATCGGGTTTGTTTGGGTTTGTTTGCCGTAAAATTACTTGTCTAAATGGCTGAATCAATGTTTTACAAAAGATATCCTAAACTGATGATTGTATCAGGTTTGTTTGCCATAAAATTACTTGCCTAATCTGAAATTAAAACTGTAAAGGAGGTAAACATAAATATTTAAACCATCGATACCAAAACCAATGCTTAAACAGCCTTGATCTGGTTTATCGATATTGCTGAAAGTGTGAAATTTTCTTAACCAATTTATCAAATTACTTAGAGATAAAAACATGAAACGTCTTGTTATTTGCTGTGATGGAACTTGGCAACAGTTAACGAGTCCTTATCCAAGCAATGTAATAAAACTAGCTCAATCAGTAAAACCAATTGCTAAGGACGGCATTCCACAAATCATATTTTATGATGAGGGGATTGGTACTGAGACTCAAAAAGTTTTAGGCGGAGCTACCGGATTAGGAATCGATAGAAATATAGAAGATGGCTATCGGTTTCTTGTACTCAACTATGTTCCTGGTGATGAAATATATTTATTTGGCTTTAGTCGTGGTGCTTACACAGTCAGAAGCCTAGCAGGGATGATTTATTGTTCAGGTTTGCTAGACCGACCACATATCACCAAAGCACATGAAGCTTATGAGCTTTACCGTAAACGAGGTGTAAAACCAAAGGATAAAGAAGCAGTCGACTATCGTAACACCTACGGTGAGCGCGTTCCCATCACTTTGATCGGTTGTTTTGATACTGTTGGAGCGCTTGGTATTCCTGGATTAGCTGCCTTCAAAAAGTTTCATGACCAACTGAATCAACGCTATAGATTTCATGATACTACTTTAAATAAATGTGTAGAGAATGCACTACACGCAATGGCGATCGATGAAATTCGTGAAGTCTTTGATGTGACTCCCATGAAAAAGCATCCTGAGGCAGAAAACCAAAGAGTGATTCAAAAGTGGTTTCCCGGTGAACATGGTTGCGTTGGTGGTGGGACTGAAGAACAGAGTGGGTTATCAGATGCAGCCTTAAAATGGATGATTGATTCTATTGGTGATCTAGAATTAGGGCTTGACCTCGATACAAGTGTGATTCCTACAGGCATCAACCCCAATTATGATTGTGACTTTAAGAATGATCCTGGATTCTTTAAATTGGCAGGAATCAAGCTACGGGAGGTTGGTGATGCCATTGACGACCTTCATGAAAGCACTATCAACCGTTTGAAAGGTCGTAAGGACTACCGACCCAAGAATCTCCAACAGGTTATTTCCAAATTATTGGATTAATTTCCATATTGTGGCATTTCGTTGCGATCGCTCAAAATAGCAGATTCTATGTTCAAGTAATTCACATACCTAAAAGCTTTTATAACTTTCATTTCAACAAGGTATCTTATGGAATATGAAGCAAAAAAAGTTGCAGAAACAATTGAACAATACAACAAAGTATTTAAAAAACTCCAGCCTAGCGCATTGTTTCCCTTTTACCACTATCCTTTAATACTGGTTACACCTGAGACATCCATTGCTATTAATAATAAGTTAAAGCTGTGGTTAGTCTTCACCAAAATAATTGGTGATTTAAAGCGACAGAACTATGATAGGAGTGAAACAAGTTCTCTAAAAGTTAAATTACTTAGTGAGAATCTCTCAATAGGTAGTGGTGTAGCTACACGCTACACAAAAGATAACAAAGTGCTTAACAGCTTTGGTTTTACTTATACGCTGCGTAAGGTAGGCGATCGCTGGAAAATCATTGTGGGTACTATTCATGATGCGGAGCCTATCTTTTAGATAAATCTTCGCTAATTCACAGAGTAACTTTTGGGAACTCAGTGATTAATATTTATCTAACACAATGAAAAATAGCATTCCATGTAATAAACTTATCCAGAATTTAAGGTTATTACCATGATGTATTAGGCTTTAGAGGTTGTTTTAAAAGTATTTAGCTATGACTTTAAGCACTAATTGATACCCCCTAGCCCCCGCCAGTCGCGCGACTGTCGCGAAACCCAGCCAACGCAGTGGCTCCCCTTTTTAAGAGGGATAATGGGGGATCTAAAATGTTTTGCTACCAACCAGCAGACTTTTACAACATCCTCTTAAATTTAATTTTTGGATATGTTTGACAACAAAATTTAGAGAGTTTTATGTCATATTTAGAGCAGTACGATAGTATCCCAGTTGACAATGTTGCAGAAAAAGTCAAACTGGTGAATCAAGGAATTTGGACTGATTGGCGGGGCTTGTTTAAAGAACTTAGAGAAAATCGCCCCATTTTCGTCACACCCAAATTTGTCCTAGTAAGTTTATTTCCTGACGTACAAGAAGTTTTATCTCGCTCGGAAGTCTTTTCAGTCAGACTCTTCGCCCCCAAAATGGACCCAGTTGTTGGACCATGTATGCTCGCCAGAGATAACACAGAAGTTAACTACCGAGAAAAGTCCATTATGAAAACCATGCTGCAATTGGAAGATCTGCCAATTGTCAGAAAAATGGCGGGTGAGATTGCTAAAGCAGCTTTAGATAAGTCAGCATCAACGGGCAAAATAGAAGTTGTCAATGAGTTGGGGAAATATGTCCCCGTCAAAATCTGCGGCGATTATTTTGGCTTTCCTGGTCCTAATTTAGAAACCATGTATCGCTGGGCAAAAACAACCCAAGACGATATGTTCAGAAATTTGACCAACGATCCTAAAATTCATGAAGCTTCAGTCCAGACTGGTCAAGAGATGCGAAACTATCTGGCGGAACTTCTACAACAAAAAAAAGCCCAAAAAGGCAAAACTGCATTGGAGAAGGGAATTTCTGTGACCGTCACCACACCTAACCTGACAAAGGAGATTTCCCTTGGTAATACCACTAAAAGCATTACTTCTGCACCCAAGGACATTTTTAGCCGTTTAGCTACAACTAGCTTTGCCAGCGATATTCCTTTCGATGAAAGCAAAATCCTGACGAATATGGCAATGTTGTTGATTGGTAGTGTAGAAACTACTGCTCAGGCAATCACTCAGACATTAGAACAAATTCTCAAGCGTCGTGATATTCTTCCCAAAGTATTGGCAGCTGCCCAGTCTAATGACAACCAGACGTTTGATAAATACGTTTGGGAAGCATTACGCTTCAATCCCTTTAGTCCCTTTGTCGTTCGTTTTTGCGAATCAGATTACACCCTAGCACCAGGAACACCAAGAGCAACTCGTATCCCTGCCAAAAGTGTAGTCTTAGCAGGTCTAGGTTCAGCTATGTTTGATGGGGCAGTTGTAGTCAATCCTGATGACTTTTCTGTTGAGCGACCAAAGTATAACTATATGCACTTTGGCTATGGTCATCACACCTGTCTTGGTGAACACGTTTCTGGAGTGGTGATTCCCGAAGTAATTAAACAAATCCTACTGCGACCAAGCGTAAAATTGATTCCTGGTGAGGAAGGAAAAATCGATTATCAAGGCACTTTGATACCACAGCGTTTTGTTATTGCTTATGACAAATAATCAAAGTTGGCTAGTTTTCAAAGGAGGGCTGAATCATGAATATTGTGGCAGATAGTAGTATTTTTAGCCAAGCACAACGGATTATAAGCAATCAAGCCAGGATTTAAACAGTTAACAGTTATAGACATTTTCAGGAGTTGTGATTGTGACAAAACTCAAAACCATTGTTGACGAACTCAAGCAAGTTCTAGGAATTAAAGTCGCTGACAGTGCGCTAGGAAAACGTAAAACCGCAGAGAAAGCTAAAAGAAGAATTGTTCAATCCCATGAACAGAAACTAGATAAACCTATTGAACAGTTGCATAAAGCCATTGGTCAGTTAGTTTTTAGTGATACTAAAAAGCCATTGCCCAATATGGAAGTAGAACTATGGGATAGAGATATCGGAACCCCTGGTGACTACTTGGGCAAAGGTGTGACTGATGATAATGGTCGGTTTGAAGTTTACTACGATCCGCAAAAAGCAGGCTTTAAAGATTCACCAGATTTGGAATTGAGAGTATTAGACGATCGCATTACTTTTGATAGCGATAATGAACTAGTCTATACCAAGCATCTTGCCTACATTATTAAAGGCAAAGACAATGTAACAGAAAAAGAATATGACTTTGGTAGCTGTACCGTTCCTTACTGGCCTTACAAACCTGATAGTCCCTTTGCACGTCTGTTTTTCAGTGACTTAGAAGGCACACCTGATGATTATTCAGTGGGTCGGACGCTCAATGGCTATGATGCTGCTAATACTCTAGTTTCAATTAAAGCCAAGCACGTCATTACTAACACGCTCAATCCTCACCAACTGTCCCTAGAAAAAATTCAGGCAGATTATCCAACGAATTTGACAGTTGAATTAGAAAAGAAAAACCCAGGTTACACCAGAAGCGATGAATACTTTGTCTTGCGGACGCTCAATGGGATGAATCCTTGCCTACTCAAGCGTCACAAAACAAATCCCAATCAGTTTAAGGTGACTTTCAATTGGAATAGCTACGAAAAAGATGATAATCACGATCTCAATAATGTAGAAGCCTTTTTTGAATTGAAAGACGGTAAACTTATACCCACTGCTATCACTGTTCAAAGCCGCTATCCTGACTCTATTGCCCCCCATTCTCCTCTGAAAGACCCTGTTACCTACACACCTAGCGATGGTGATAAGTGGCAACAAGCAAAGCGTATTTTCCGGACTAACGCCTTCTTTGGGGCAGAATTGATTGAGCATTACATTAAAGCTCACTTGCAGATGGAGCAGTATACTCTTGCCGCGTTTCGGCACTTACACAAAAATCCTCTGCGTCTGATGTTATTTCCTCATCTGAAAAGCTTAATTAACATCAATCGTCGGGCTGATGATGTCTTGGTATCACCAACAACTGGCTATGTCTCCAATGCTGGCCCTCTCACTCCTGCATCGGTAGTGCAAGTGTGTCATGACACAATGTCCACCTATGATTGGAAAGGCTGGAAACCCCGTCAACCAATTTGCGAAGACCATCACTTTGCCAAAATCGCTAATCTTTACTGGCAAGTTGTCACCGAGTATGTTGACCTCTTTTTTCAGAACTATGGGGAAGCCATTGTGGAAGAATGGTTGGAAATTCGTCGTTTATCTGATGATCTAGTTGAGCATAGCGTAGCTTATCAAGCACCACAGGGAATCATTGCTCAAACTGATAGTGATTATGAGTGGAACGACAACAACGAACTTGACAAACCAGATATTCCCAGAGTGACGATTAATGGGACTGTGAAAGCGACCCGACCCATTACTACTGCTGATCAACCAAGTGCTACGGATATTGAGAATTTGAAGGAGTTTAGTCGGTTTATTGTCTATCACATCACCTTTTGGCACTCTTGGGTTAATGATTCTCAAACTGATGAAGGTGGAGAAGTCCGCTATAACTCATTAGCATTGCGTAATGGCAGCTTTGGTAGTGAACATGATACGGCGATCGCACCTGATTTTGTCGAAGCGACAAACCTACTTTATATTGTCAATGTCCTTACTGCTATTAAGTACGGCTATATCCTCAAAAATGAAGATGATGATATTCCAGAAGAGTTTAGAACAACTTTGCTGGGTTATAAAAAAGACTTTGCCGATCTCGGTTATGACATTGCTAACATCAGAAGTTTGATCAATATTTAACGAATTGAAAGCAATCTGATGGTTTATGGTGGTACGTTACCAATAACAGTAACGCACCACTTTTTTTTGAAAAACAGGGATATAGCAGTTCCAAATCACATAAGGTATAGCCACCTAGTCTCTAGTCTCTGACCTTAACAAAATGTACCTCAGCAGATTAGGAAACGCTATAACCATTTTTATTCTCAGAGACTGACGTAAATTCCCTAGATCTTTCCCCACCCCCTCTGCGTTGAAAAGTTCTGATGCCTGGGGTAATATCGTGTCCGGTGAAAGACTGATCATTAAGGCAGCTTCAGGTGCAGAGGAGCAGAGGAGCAGGGGAGCAGAGGGGAGGGGTTTTTGGGTTCTCTGCATAGATTCGGGAATTATAACTAATTACCCGGACATGATATAAGACGCTAAAAAGTGTCTACACTAAATCTGAAACCTATGTGGTGCAATTTTAAGATAATGTTTAAAAATATAACATTTTGTATCATAATGTAAGATTTCTGGTTGTGAGTGATGACTATCTAAATTTATAGCGAACAGTCATTTTTATAAAACTGATAATTATTAATTATCAGTTGTTATTGAATAAAATATCTGTATCATTTATTATTTGTTACTTATTCAAAGGAGTTTTTATATGGCTGACTTACTACCAATAGCGCAATTAGGCGACCCGATAATTCGCCAAAAAGCTGCTTGGGTTGATAACATTCATGACGAGAAAATTCAAAAATTAATTGATGATTTAATTGCTACAGTTGCTCAAGCTAATGGTGTTGGTATTGCGGCACCGCAAGTTGCCGAACAACAACGTTTATTTATTGTTGCTTCTCGCCCCAATCCCAGGTATCCCAATGCTCCCACAATGGAACCCACTGCCATGATAAATCCTAGGATAGTGTCACATTCTGCGGAAATTGCTAAGGGATGGGAAGGTTGTTTGTGTATTCCTGGTATTAGAGGATTAGTGCCTCGATATCAAACTATTGAAGTTGAATACTATGACCGCTACAGTAAAATACAAAAGCAAGAGTTAACTGACTTTGTAGCGCGGATTTTTCAGCATGAATACGACCATCTTGATGGAATTGTATTTATAGACCGCATCGAAAGTACTCACGATATAATCACTGAGCAAGAGTACCAAAAACGAGTAATTAACAATACTTAATCTAAAATAAATCTTGAAAATGAGTTCACATACAAAATTTATGAGTTATATTTAACCTAACGTTAACCTTTTAGCCTTGGTGCAACTATCGAGTAAATGACAATATCTCTCAGTAGTCGCGGGTTAAGTCCGAAAGAGGCTCAATCTCCTGACTTAATCTCTACTCAGCGTCACAATGATCAAGTAAAAGCGAATAGAGACACCATAGCAACTGCAAAGCTAGAGACGCATTTGCCAGCTGGTGGGCTAGAAATTGTCCATGCAACCCACGGTCGCATCCGCATCCGCGCTACTGACGGTAGTTTGAACTCAAGACTAGAATTAATATCCCAACATTTGCAGCAGTACAAAGGAGTCAGAGAAGTTTCAACCAATGAGCAATTGGGCAGTTTGGTTGTGAACTTCGACGAAAATACTCTGACAATAGATCAGATGTTGGGAATACTAGCACAACTGAATATTTATCCTTGCCCAACGTCTCAATCAATGAGCAGCAGAGATCCCTTTGCGGTGTGGAAATCTCCTGATTTTTGGATGGAGCAAACTATTTCCTTTATACCCCTGATGACTGGATTGGCAGTAACAGGAGGGCTGGGAATTAGTGGTTTAGCATCGATCCCTGTTTATATGATTACCGCAGACGCAACTCGTCGGGTAATTGATTATTTAGAACCGCAAATTTCTAAGTCAGACAACAAACAATCACAATCTGATGCTAAGATTGGTGAGCAACAATCTGCAAAATTAAATAACACAACTAAACAACCGAAATTGACACAAGCAATAACTAAACCTGTTGTTGAACCAGTTAGGGAAGACGCAACATCGTCAGCAAATATTGCCTACACTGTAGTTCATACTATTCCAGGCAGGATTAGGTTTCATGTACCCCGGATTGCCCAGGATCACGCCTATGCACGAAGACTGGAAAGGTTGTTGAAAACCGACGCTCATGTAACTAACCTGCGGATGAATAGCGATGCAGCATCAATGGCGATCGCCTTTCAACCAACTCAGGTAGCAGTCAACCATTGGGTAAAACTGATGGAATTGGCTTTACAAAAAAATCCCCCTAACCCTGCTGTCCAAGTCGTAGAGCCACAACCTCTAGAAAAAAATACTCAAATTGTTGTATCTGCCGATACAACAAAAACATCAGCAGAAAGTAACAATCTAAACATATCCAGCTTATGGGCTGACATGAAGCCCGCAGCTATGTCTTTTTCTTTAGCCTATATGGCGAACTTTCCGTTGTAGATCGTTCCTTTAAGGAACACAGGAGGATGAAAATGGAGGGTTCTGTATCCTCATCGGCATCGCAGCCTCCTGGGCAAAGCCCCTGGAAAATAGCAGCCACAAACAATATCGCCCGCAAGCAATCTGCCAAGGTAGCTTATAGTATTACTCTGGCACTTCCCGGCAAAGTCGCATTTTGCGTACCTAGGATTAATGATGATCCCCAATACTTGCAACGCTTAGAAAACTTGCTCAAAGCAGATCCAGTGGTGACAACTGAGAGAATCAATATAAATGCAGCCTCAGTGGTCATCACCTATAAAACTGGGACACTGCAAGACTCCAAAGAGCGAAAGCACCAAGTTGTCGAAGCAGCAATAAGACATTTAACTAGTCTGATTCAATCTGCCAACGAAGCAACGGCAGGTATTGCCGCCCACCCAACCAGCAGAATTTAACAACGTATCAGCAAATCTTTATTGCAGTAGCTCACCAGTCTTGAGTGATTGGCGAGAGAATTTGCTCTCGAAATATTGAGAGCTTGCTGCCTCATTAATCAAGTTTTTTATCACTTTAGCGAGATCAGGAATGACACCATTGACAGCTCAACTAGCATCGCCCACAGCGCAGAAATCTGCCAAAACTGAAATAGAAGCAAAAGAAAAAGTACCGCTGGGTACGAAGGTTTACGAAACTGGAAGCACAGTTGTTTTAGCCTCACAGAGTAATAAGATTGAGGCAAAGCAGAATCTAGCCAACCGTAATGGACGCTCTCATCAGCCAACCTCTAAAGTTGTCTATAGCGTTGTCCATACTGTGCCAGGAAGAATGCGGTTACGTATCCCACAGTTGCGTGATAACTCAGCATATGTGCAACGTCTGCAAACTTTGTTGGAAGTTGATCCCCTAGTTACTAGCGTCAGAATTAAACCTGCGGCGGCATCGTTAGTTGTTACCTATAAATCTGGTACAGTCAGCGAAGCCAAAATGCGATCGCGCCTTAGCTGTCTGATTATGACAGCTAATGATGCCAATGTTGTGCTGTTGGATCAGAAAAAGCCTGTCGATGCCAAGCCAAAAGAGGATGAAGAAGCAGCTTGGCCAGGATTGCAACTTTCGGCAGTAGCGACTGGGTTGGCAGTGTTAGGTGGGCCGTTAGGCTTATCTGTACCACCAATTATGGTAGCGGGAACCATTGCTCTGGCAACATTGCCTGTATTCCAAAGAGCGATCGCTGGGATCGTGATGCAGCGTAAACTGACAATTGATGTGTTGGATTTGTTGGCAATTGTAATTACCACAGTCCAAGGCCAGTTTCTCACACCAGCATTGATGCTGAGTTTAATTGAAATTGGTGAAAATATCCGCGATCGCACTGCTCGTTCTTCCAAAATGCAGACATTAGATTTGCTTAATTCTTTAGGGCAATTCGTCTGGGTTGAACGTGATGGAGAGAAGATACAAATCTCTATCAAAGAAGTTAGAAGTGGCGACACAGTAATCGTCTATCCCGGCGAACAAGTACCTGTAGATGGCAGTATCCTGCGAGGTAAAGCTTTACTAGATGAGCAGAAACTCACTGGTGAATCAGTGCCAGTCTTGAAGACCAAAGGGCAACCTGTTTTTGCTTCCACACTAGTACGAGAAGGCAGTATTTATATCTTGGCAGAAAGGGTAGGTAACGACACCCGCGCCGGACAGAGCATCAAGCTGATGCAAGAAGCTCCTGTGCATGATACTCGGATGGAAAACTGTGCAATTAAGATTGCCGAAAAAGCAGTTGTACCCACCTTACTATTAGGCGCAGGAGTATTTGCTGTTACCCGCAACGCCGCCAGAGCCGCCAGCGTCCTTACCCTCGACTTTGCTACGGGGATCAGAGTCTCAGTCCCGACAACAGTCTTGGCAGCCTTGACGTATGCAGCACGACATGGAATTCTCATCCGCAGTGGTCGAGCCTTAGAACAACTAGCAGAAGTTGACACTATCGTATTCGATAAGACTGGTACTTTGACTAAGGGTGAAGTTGCGGTTGTTGGGGTTGATAGTTTCCATCCTGAAGTTTCCGAGGCGCGAGTTTTAGCTATAGCCGCCGCCGCCGAACAGCGCCTCACCCACCCAGTCGCCGAAGCTGTAATTCGTTATGCCGAAGCACAGCAAGTAGTCATCCCCAACCGCAGCAAGTGGAACTACAAACTTGGTTTAGGTGTGGAAGCTGAAATTGATAGTGAAGCTATTTACGTAGGTAGCGAGCGCTTCTTGCGTCAACAAGGCGTAAACATGGAAGCTCTCAACGATGGCAATCGGATAAACTCCGTAATTTATGTTGCCAGCAATGGGAAACTTCTCGGTAGAATAAGATATAGTGATATTCTTCGTCCAGAAACACGGGAAGTAATTAACCACCTATTGACGGTCGAAGGTGTAGAAGTGCATATGCTCACCGGCGACAACCAGCGCACAGCTAAAGCTGTAGCAGCTGAACTCGGAATTGTCCGAGCCAATACCCACGCCGAAGCATTCCCTGAACAAAAAGCCGCCGTTGTCCGCGAACTGCACGAACAAGGCAAGACAGTTGCCTTTGTGGGAGATGGAATTAACGACTCCCCAGCATTAGCCTACGCCGATGTTTCTGTATCCTTTGCTCACGGTTCAGAAATTGCTCGTGAGACAGCAGACGTGGTGCTGATGGAGAATGACTTACATGGGATATTAGAGGCGATCGCACTAGCACGCAACGCCAGAAAGTTAATTCGTCAAAACACCAGTCTTGTTGCTATTCCTAATATTGCAGCAATGGCGATCGCGGTGCTATTTGGGCTGAACCCCTTAGGCGCAACGGTAGTTAACAATGGTTCCACCATCGTTGCAGGAGTTAACGGCTTACGTCCAATTCTGAAAAATTCCCCAAAGAAAGCTCTACCATCAGCATGATGAGATGACACTTTGAGTAGATTAAGCTAGATAGCTTTCTGACAATCTTTCAATACAACTGGAGATACATTATTATGCCGAAAATTACTGATTTTGTTGAAGATGCTGGCGCTCCTGGAATTATAGCTGGTATCGGTGCAGTTCTACTCGCACCTGTCCTGATTCCTGTTGTGGCGGGAATTGGTAAACCCATAGCTAAGTCCATTATCAAAGGCGGAATTGTGGCTTACGAAAAAAGCAAAGGAGCCTTTGCAGAACTAGGCGAAACTTGGGAAGACATCGTAGCTGAAGCCAAAGCCGAACTCGCAGAAGACAGAGAAACCCCATTGTTTGAAGCTACTGCTACTCCTGTTGAAAGTGCATCTGATAATGGTGCGTAAACTTCCAGGCTGTTGTTTGGAAAGGATGAAGGAGCAAGTTTCATACTCAACACTTCAAACTTTCCGATTATTCAGATATAGCAGTTCTAAATCATTCGGGAATAAAAAGATCCCCGACTTCTTTAAGAAGTCGGGGATCTGATTCAACGTGATTTTACCAATCAAATAGGAAAGTATTCAAAATATCAATCAGGAGGATGGATGTGTATACAAATAGTCATGGTAATGTCACTATGATGCCTAAAGTTGTGGAGGCAGCAGCCTTGAACACGCCATCCAAGCCTATCTCTACAAAAATTGTCAGCGATACCCCAGGAAGGCTACGCTTAAGAATTGCACCATCCCATCGGCAAGCTGAAGAAATACAACGCATTGTTAAGATGTTGGATGCCCAAGCTAACATTAGTCAAGTGAAGACTAATGTACATAATGGCAGTATTGCTATCCACTATGATCGCAGTGATGAAAGTTGGCAAAATGTAGTAGCTACACTCAAAGACATCGGCCTGATTTTCGCCGACGTTACTACCGGAAGCGAAAGCCATTCTGAGGTAGCAGCTACTGTTGCTAATGCCGTTTTTGACTTAAACGACAGAGTTGAACAAGCGACAAATAATTTAGTTGACTTACGCTTTATATTTCCTTTAGCGTTGGGATGTTTATCTGTGAGACAGTTGCTAGTTAGAGGTTTGCAACTAGAAATTATTCCTTGGTACGTCTTGGCATGGTACGCCTTTGATAGTTTCATCAAACTACATGGAGTCAGCAAGCCTCAACCTAGTAATGCGTCTGGGAAATAGTCAAAAGTGTAGGGATAGTATCTTGGGTGATGCGTAGTGTAATCCAATACAATTGTTTGGTTTCATTTGCCTATGAAACGCTACGCTAACATTACACCCAACTGACAACGGCTCAACTAAGCAACACCATAGTCTGTGTACTGCCGTTTATAAGGTGGTTGCAAACCTAATACAATATCCTCTCGCGGTACTCCCATTTCTACCAAATCCTCTGCTGGATTTTGATCAGTTAAATTTTGTTGAAGCCAGATTTTTTCATCTTTAATATCGAAATGAATGATACATCGATAAACACGCTTTAAACCTTCCCAACCTACATTCATCCACTGATAATGGTCGCGCTTTTCATCAAAAATTAACTGGACTTCTACCTCATTATCTGCCACATCTTCATTAGCATAACGAGTTAATAAACTCTGTATATACTCCCGATACTTAGCTAATTTATCCATTGCACAATTACCTCATATACATTTTTAACGGTTTCATGAAAGATATCTTTAGCAGACATCAGTTTTCATCACCAAAATTCGCCATCTTTAATTTCGCACTATTTATGTCATGTTTATCTATTCTTGCGTGCTGCTTGCAGGGCATCAATAGCTAGACTTACACTTTCTTTTTCATTGTTATAAAAATGATTTCGTGGGTTTTGTAAAATCCTTTGGATCATTTGTAAGTCATCTATTGCATTTAAATCAGATGTAGTTACAAAATTTGCCCTGGCTTTTTCTTGAATATTTGTTACTATTCTCAAAATAGATCTAGCCGCTCTGCTACGCACTGTCCAGTCTGGGTCTTGCAGACCTGTTACTAAATAAGGCATAGTTGCATTAGTATCTGTACCAATGCTGCCAATAGTCTCCAACGCTAGTCCTCGCACTGATGGTTCGCCGTGTTTCAGCGCTTTAGCAATATTTGGTAACACAGGAGCGACTTCCTTACTGATTGTGTTTAAGTTTTCCGCAGTAGCCAGCCGAGCCTGTGGATCGTTACTATTACTGAGATTGGAAATCAAGCGAGATACTATGAAAGAGGATTTAGTATTTAACTTGACTAAAGCTGTAGCCGCGCTAAAACGCACCGAGAAGTCAGAATCTTGCAGCGCTTCAACTAAATAACGGGAAAACTGAGCAGATTCAATCACTGTATTCGCGCCATTGGGATCGCCATTATCTTCAGCAACGATGTTGCCAATGGCTCTAGCTGCACTACTACGAACAAACCAATTTTGGTCTTGAAGATTTTTTACTAAGTTAGGTAATGCATCTTTAGTTATTACACCACCTTTTTGAGATAAAACTAAGGCTGCACCACTACGCACTCGCCAATCAGGATTTTCTAAGGCTTGTTTGAGCTTATTTAATGTTTCTCTGCTAAACTCTCTATCGTTGATGTTTCCTAAGGTTGTAGCATTATTTAGTTGTTCCAATAAATCTTCGTTGCTAAAACTTTGGATTAACTGATCAACTTTTTGCTCGTTTGGAGTTTGGGCTAAAAGTTTACAACTGGTACTACTGACAACAAAAGGTGATACAAAACTCAACACAGTTACTGCCATTCGTTGTGCTAATAACCAATTAGGAACTCTAGCCCAGAAGCTGAAGTAATTGTGTTTTGCCATAAGATGCTATTTTGTATCCTCAGTGCTTTATATTACCATTCAAAATCTTTATGCACAAATACATTGAGTAAAATTCTTTTAGCTGTTTCTCTACTCTCAACTTCTCGTTGTTTATGTTCTGGGATGTAAGAATAGTGATCACAACTGCTTTGAGTCATACCTACCAGTGAAAGCCTCTACTAGCGATTCAGCACAAACTCAGTCACGTAAAGCAGATCACATCCGTATCTGCTTGGAAGAAGATGTTCAGTTCCGCGAAACCACCAATGGATTGGAAGGTTATCGTTTTATTCATTGTTGTTTACCAGAAATAGACCGCAACGATATTGATATCAGTACAAATTTTTTAGGCAAGTACCTAGTAGCACCATTGTTAATCTCGTCGATGACTGGAGGAACTGAAGAGGCAGGAATGATTAATCGCCGTTTAGCCGAAGTCGCTCAACATTACAAACTGGCGATGGGTGTTGGTTCCCAACGAGTAGCGGTGGAAAAACCCCAGGTGGTTGATACTTTTGCTGTCCGCAAGTATGCACCAGATGTGCTGTTGTTTGCCAATGTAGGCGCAGTGCAACTCAACTACAAGTATGGTTTAGATGAATGTCTGCGGATCATAGATATGTTAGAAGCGAATGCTTTGATTCTGCACATCAATCCTTTGCAAGAGTGCATTCAACCTAGAGGCGATGTGAATTTTCGGGGATTACTTGATAAGATTTCTCAATTATGTAGTAAGTTAGCTGTGCCGGTGATTGCTAAGGAAGTGGGCAATGGGATTTCCGGTGCGATCGCCGAAAAACTGATCGCAGCTGGCGTGAATGCAATTGATGTCGCTGGTGCAGGCGGGACTTCTTGGGCTAAAGTCGAGGGTGAACGAGCAGAAAATGCTTTGCAACGACGCTTAGGGAGAACATTTGCAGATTGGGGTATACCAACAGCAGAGTGTATTACCAGTGTGCGAGCGATCGCTCCGAGTATCCCCTTAATCGCCTCTGGAGGCTTGCGTCATGGCTTGGATGTGGCCAAAGCGATCGCATTAGGTGCAGATATAGCAGGTTTAGCCATGCCTTTTTTACAAGCCGCAGTTGTATCAGAAGCAGCAATTTCTGATTTAGTAGAAGTTTTAATAGCAGAAATCATAACAGTGTTATTTTGTACTGGTAACGCTAACTTACAGCAGTTAAAACATTCTGGCAGTTTACAACGCCTACAATAAGAGGGATAAGGCAGGAGGCAGGAGAGCAGGGAAGAATAACTAGTGACGAATGACCATTGACCATTAACTAATAACTATATAAATAATGACTAATTTTCTTAAACAAACTGTTGCTAGTTTAATCGGCAGCTTACTAGGGTTATTTATTTTCTGTGGAATTAGTACTACAGGACTGTTATTATTGCTGTTTGCGATCGCTGCTTCTCAAGATGTTAGTCCGGTAGTTAAAGATAAGTCTGTGGTAGTTTTTGACTTATCAATGAAGATTACCGATAGAGAACCGAGTGCTGGTGAAGTGTTACAAGAAACGTTGTCAGGTAGCGAAGAGGAACGAATCACACTCCGCAAGGTTCTGGACGCTTTAGACAAGGCAAGACGTGATCCGAAAATTGTCGGCATATATTTAGATGCCACACATACAGGCGCAGGTGATAACATTGGCTTTGCTTCCCTCAAAGAAATCCGCAAAGCCTTAGAAGAATTTCGGGCGGCAGGGAAAAAAGTAGTCGCTTATGGCCAAGACTGGGGCAAGAAAGAATATTACCTCAGTTCGGTAGCAGATACGGTTGTGCTGAATCCCTTGGGGGCGATGGAAGTCAACGGTTTAAGCAGCCAGCCGATGTTCTTAACGGGAGCATTACAGAAGTTTGGCATTGGGGTGCAGGTTGTCAGAGTCGGTAAATTTAAAGGCGCTGTTGAACCATTAATTTTGAACAAACTAAGTCCAGAAAACCGCGAACAAACGCAGAAATTACTAGATGATGTGTGGAGTGAGTGGCGGACTACAGTAGGCGCAAGCCGGAAAATCAATCCGCAAAAATTGCAGGCGATCGCAGATAATCAAGCAATACTAGAAGCACCCGCCGCCAAAACTAATGGTTTGGTAGATCAAGTTGCATACCATGATCAAGTAGTTGCAAACCTAAAAAAATTAACTGCTAGTGATCAAAACGATAAAACCTTCCGGCAAGTTGACCTGATAGAATACGCCCAATATGTCAACAAATCCCTGAATACCGAACGGCAATCAAACAATAAAATTGCCGTGGTTTATGCAGAGGGTGAAATTGTCGATGGCAAAGGCGACAATGAACAAGTAGGAGGCGATCGCTTTGCCAAAATCTTCAACAAAATCCGGCAAGATAAAAATGTCAAAGCCGTTGTCTTACGAATTAATAGTCCTGGTGGTAGTGCGACAGCAGCTGAAGTGATGCAGCGGGAAGTCCGGTTAACTCATGAGGTAAAACCTGTAGTCGTATCTATGGGTGATGTCGCAGCTTCTGGAGGTTACTGGATTGCCAGTGATTCTAACCGAATTTTTGCCGAACCGAATACAATTACTGGTTCGATAGGTGTATTTGGAATCCTGTTTAACGGACAAAAACTAGCGAATGATAACGGCATCACTTGGGATGTAGTCAAAACCGCGCGTTATGCCGATACCCAAACTGTGGCTCGTCCGAAATCACCCCAAGAACTAGCAATTTATCAGCGCAGTGTGAACCGTATCTACAATCTATTTCTCAATAAAGTTGCTCAAGGCCGCAAATTACCAGAACAAAAAGTCGCAGAGATTGCTCAAGGACGGATTTGGTCTGGGGTAGCGGCTAAACAAATTGGTTTGGTAGACGAAATCGGTGGACTAAATGCTGCTGTACAATATGCTGCCAAGCAAGCAGAATTAGGTAACGATTGGCAGTTAAAAGAATATCCCAGAGAAAGTAGTTTAGGCGAAAGCTTGTTTGGGGGAGCAGTTGAAGATGTCAGTACTGTTTTAGGAATTAAGGGAAAACAAATCAAAACAACTGCTCCTCTAACGGCGGAATTCCGCAAATTACAACAAGAATTGGGCGCATTTCAAAGTATGAACGATCCGAAAGGAATTTATGCTCGTTTACCTTTTAATTTAAAAATTGAGTAGGCTGTCATTTGTCATTTGTTATTGGTTCTTTGTTTTTATTTAAATACGGTTCAGATAGCAATAATTGACTGTTAACTTAGCGCATAAATTTAACTCTTGTGGTGTAGGCCGGACAGCCTGCACCGGAAGGGCTAAAAGCCCATTCATCTCACAAGAACTAGCGTCTTAATTTACGGTATCTTGATATGCACCAGGAAGAAGATAGTTCGTCCTTTTATGTGCGTGTCCCAGCACGAGTTTTAGGATGCCTGCGTGGTGGTGAAATTACTATTATCCTCTTTCCTGGGCATGGATTAGTGCTAATACCAATTCACGAAAAATTTGATGCACATAAAATCTGTAGAGACGTTGCAATGCAACGTCTCTACAAAAAAATTCGTTTCATCTTTAAAGGAAATTGGTATAACAGAACCAATTCCGACCTATCTGGTTCCTGAAAACTTGAGAATGCCCAATAGTGAGTTTGATGTATTGTTTAAACATCCTGGGGCAGGATGATCCGAATCTTGCGTCACGACGAATTGTGTCCAGAAATCGATGCAAGCAATGAGTAGAGACGTAGCAATGCTACGTCTCTACATTCTTTGTCGGAGATGTCTATTTAAATTATGGATCTATAAGAATCATATTTGATTTTTGAACTAGAGTGATAGACGATGCCTACGGCAGCAAGCAACGCACTTCATGTTAAGCGAATGAGGAGCGAACGGCTGTTTATCCCTACTGAGATTTTTTTAGAAATCAAATAGGACCGCTATATGTGAATAAGAGTTTATTCTAATTATTAGATAATTAGTTCTTTACTAACAATAGAAACAAGGTTTATTCATATTCTAACAGTTTTAATAACTGTGACTCAGTCAACTGAGAAATTCCTAAAGCCTGGGCTTTTTCTAATTTAGAACCAGCATCTTCCCCTACTACCAAATAATCAGTTTTTTTACTGACGGAATCAGTTATTTTGCCGCCAGCTTTTTGAACTAATGTTTTAGCTTCATCTCGCTTTAAAGTTGGCAATGTACCTGTAATTACAAAAGTTTTCCCGGCAAACTTTGGATTACTATCACCAACGTTTGTGGTTTCTTCAGAGACTAATTGTAAATCTGCTGTTTTTAACCTTTCAATTAAAGCTTGATTGGCATCAATATGAAACCACTGATAAACAGATTGGGCAATTTCTGCACCAATTCCATAGATACCTTCAATATCTGATTGCTTGGCGGCTTCTAACTTCTCGACTGTAGGGTACTTTTCGGTGATGAGTTGGGCATTCACACTGCCGACATGACGAATGCCTAAACCATACAATACTCTATACCAAGGTTGGTTTTTGGATTGAGCGATCGCTTCTACTAATTTTTGGGCTGATTTCTGTCCCATTCTTTCCAAACTCAGCAATTGGGCTTCTGTCAAGTCGTACAAATCAGCAACGGAATGCACCAAACCTTTATCCACAAGTTGATGCACTAATTTTTCGCCCACGCCTTTAATATCTAAAGCATCACGGCTTACCCAATGTTCAATCGAACCTTTGAGAATGGCTGCACAAGAAGCATTAACGCACCGAGTCACGGCTTCACCTGATTCTCGCACCACTGGTTGTCCGCAAACTGGGCAATGAGAAGGCATGACAAAAGGTTCGGTGTCAGCCGGGCGCAGTTCTTTAATCACGCGCACCACTTCGGGAATAATTTCGCCAGCTTTGCGAACAATCACAGTATCACCGATGCGGATGTCTAATTGGGCGATGCGATCGCTATTATGTAAGGTAGCGCGAGAAACTGTTGTCCCCGCTAATTGTACAGGACGCATCTCTGCCAAAGGTGTTAACGCCCCCGTCCTGCCAACATTCACTGCAATATTTTCTACACGGGTGGGTGCTTCTTCGGCTGGATACTTCAACGCCACCGCCCAGCGTGGGAATTTCTGAGTAAAACCTAGCTGTTCTTGCAGTTTAAAAGAATTCAGCTTGACCACTACTCCATCGGTCATGTAAGGTAAATTCAGCCTCTCCGTATCCCAGTATTGGTAGTATTCTGCCACTTCTGACAAAGACAGACACAGCTTGTGATTGGGATTTACCCGAAAACCCATTTTTTGCAACAATTCTAAGGCTTCCCATTGGGTATTGGCAATGCTGGCATCATCCATCCCTGGAATATGCAGTGTGTAAGCAAAGAAATCTAACCGCCGCCGCGCCACAATGCGCGAGTCTAGCTGTCTGAGTGTACCAGCTGCGGCATTCCGGGGATTAGCAAATAACTGCTCACCTGCTTTTTGCCGTTCTTCGTTGATTTGCTTAAACACCTCCAACGGTAAAAATGCTTCACCACGCACTTCTACCCTTTCTATCGGTTCTATACCGTCAAAATTTAAGCGTAAGGGAATCGAGCGAATTGTCCGCACATTTTGGGTGATTTCTTCACCTGTAACTCCATCACCTCTGGTTGCACCTCTGACAAGCACGCCATCTTGGTAAGTCAGCGCCAAGGCCGAACCATCAATTTTCAGTTCCGAAACATATTCTACCGAGTCGGTTGTTGGGAGTTGTCGCCGCCAACGTTGATCCCAAGCTTGCAACTCATCAATATTAAAAGCATTCTCCAAGCTGTATAGGGGGATGTTGTGCCGCACTGAGGTAAAGTGTGTTGTCGGTCTTTCACCCACGCGCTGAGTTGGACTATCCGGCGTTACCAATTCTGGATACTGAGTTTCTAACTGTTGCAATTCGCGGTATAGCTGGTCATAGACTGCATCCTCCATCGTGGGTGCGTCTAGCACGTAATAGGCGTAACTAGCTTGTTGTAATAGCTGGCGTAGTTCTTCTGTGCGCTTGGCTTGGGGCTGAATCTGTATCATTAGACTTAAGCAAGGTACTGAGCAAATATAATTTTATTTATCGGGATTATTCTAGGTTAATCTTCTTGGGTGTCAAAAGGCATTGGCAATAAGGAATAGGTGATCGCATCTTCTCAATCAAATATTAACATTTGTTAAAAAAATCACCATACAATGAATAAAAAACCAATTATTATTGCTCACCGAGGCGCTAGTGGCTATCGTCCAGAACATACTTTAGCAGCTTACGAATTAGCAATAAATTTTGGCGCTGAGTATATTGAACCAGATTTAGTTTCGACTAGAGATGGTGTTTTAATTGCTCGTCACGAAAACGAAATTTCGCAGACTACTGATGTTGCTAACCATCCAGAATTTGCTCAACGCCAAACTACTAAAATTATCGATGGAGAATCAAAAACTGGTTGGTTTACGGAGGACTTTACCCTTGACGAAATCAAAAGATTACGAGCGAAAGAAAGAATTCCGCAAATACGTCAACAAAATACTATTTATGATGGTTTGTTCGAAATTCCTACATTCACAGAAATTATTGAGTTAGTAAAAAATCACAGCCCCATTGGACGTACTATTGGTATTTATCCCGAAACAAAGCATCCAAGTTATTTTAAGTCTATAAATTTAGCTTTAGAAGAAACTTTACTGGAAACTTTACAAGCCAATGGTTATCAAGGAGAAAATGCCCCAATTTTTATTCAGTCTTTTGAAGTGAAGAATTTACAATATTTAGCTCAAAAAACCTCTTTACCTTTGGTGCAACTAATCAATATTACAGGTAAACCTTTCGATTTTGTAGTCAGTGGTGATGTTCATACTTATGCAGATTTAGTGACGATATCAGAGTTAAAGGAAATTGCCAAATATGCCAAGGCGATTGGTATTCACAAAGATATTTTAGTTCCTAGAGACAACACAAATAAATTGCAGTCACCAACATCTTTAGTAAATAATGCTCATGCTGTTGGTTTGCAGGTGCATGTGTGGACTTTTCGCAATGAAGACTGCTTTTTACCTCTGGACTTTCAAGGTAATCCGCAAGCTGAATATGAACTCTTTTTTAGTTTAGGTATTGATGGCGTATTTAGTGACTTTTCTGATACTGCTTTGATGGTACGCGATCGCTTCACATCAATTGATATTTCTTAATACTTGACACAGCAAAAGCAAAAAACAAAAATTATACTTAAGGCTACTTCTAAAGGTAAGACAAATATCATACATGAATAATTATCTAGTCTCACTTTCTCGAATCCAGCCTCTATTACCATAGACAGTTTCAGAATAATTGACTAGTGCATACTAAAAAGAGGTAATTATGGTAACTAAGTTAGAAGCATTTAAATCACCTCGATTTATAGGTAAACCAGTTTTAGCAGACATTGAGTTTTTTGATTCTCTAGAAAAAATTGATCAATTTGCTACTGATGCTGGTATCAAAATTTTTATCACTAGTTCTACTCGTCTACAAGGGGGTGTAATATCAGGAGCAGTGGTGCGTCCTGCCAGTAGGTCAAATCATTTGGTAGGTCATGGCATTGATATGAATATTTCGCTAGGAGAGAAGTTATTTAATAGTGACGCTCTTGATAAAAGCAACTTAAAAAATCTGCCAAAAGGAATTCAAAACTTTATTCAAAGCATACGTAATGATCCGATTTTGCGATGGGGAGGAGATTTTACACCCGCAGATTCAGTTCATATTGATGATGGATTAAATTTAAGAGATGCTGCCACTTGGGATGTAAAGTTCCCTATTATCCAATCAGAGATGAGAGCTTTATCTCAACCAAATTCTATTTCTGGACAGCCAAGACTTTTATTTCTAACAGAGCCACCTATGCATGGAGATGATGTACTTGCTGTGCAGAAAGCTCTGATTCAAAGAGGGTTTAATCTCAAAGCAGATAGTATTTTTGGTGCGGCGACTGATAATGCTGTCACAGCATTTCAAGAAAAGCAAGGTTTAACAGCAGATGGTATTGTCGGTTCAGGTACGCGCAAAGCATTGGGACTGTGATATAGAGTAATCATAAATAATTCGTGAAAAACAAGATCCCCGACTTCTCTAAGAAGTCGGGGATCTGAGCTTCTCTGTGTTTATCAATCAACCTTAGCTAAACAAACTTACTTGCTTGTGCAAATCGTCTGTTAATCTCATCCCAGTTAACAACATTCCACCATGCTGTTAAATAATCGGCACGGCGGTTTTGATAGTTGAGATAATAGGCATGTTCCCATACATCATTGCCGAGAATGGGATATTTACCTTCACTGATAGGATTATCTTGATTGGCTGTGGTTGTGATTTCTAGCTTGCCATTTTTGTTGCGGACAAGCCAAACCCAACCGCTACCAAAACGTGCTGCACCAGCTTCGTTAAATTGCTTTTTGAAAGCTGCAAAATTACCAAAATTTTGATTAATTGCAGTGGCTATTTCTCCTGTTGGTTCTCCGCCTCCCTCCGGCTTCATAATTGTCCAGAACATGGAGTGGTTAACATGACCACCGCCATTATTGCGGACTGTTGTGCGGATATCTGCTGGAACTTTGCCAAGTTTGCGTAATAATTCTTCAACAGATTTGTTTTTGAGTTCTGGGTGTTTATCTAACGCAGCATTCAAATTTTTCACATAAGTCGCATGATGCTTATCGTGATGAAATTGCATTGTTTTAGCATCGATATGTGGTTCTAGCGCTTCGTAGGCGTAGGGTAAAGGTGGTAGTTCAATTACCCCTTTGGTACTTGGTGTTTGACTAATGGGTGATTTGTCTGCCAATGCAAAAGAATCTAATGCAAATGCACCTGTACCTGCGCCCAGTAAAAATAAGAAATGTCTTCGTTTAAGAGTCATAAGAGTTTTTTGCAGCAAATCTAAGTAATTTGTTGTCAATTTTTATTGTCATAGATTTAGGCTACAAAAAATTGCCTATTTATTCTCTTTTTTGCTTTGTGTGTGTATCTCTTTATTTATCTGAGTCATCACATGAAACCTATCTGCTACTACCTGAGCATTGAGCATTTGATGCAATTGGGTTGATACTCAGCACTTTGCTATATTTCATCTAAACTCTAATCCATCTCAACACATTAGGATTTTTGTCATATCGGTAAGTAAAGCCGTCTTTAGTAACAATAGACTCTCCTTTGCTGGCCTTACTTCTAATAGTATTAATGGCATAGAAAGTTAATTCACTCATTTCCTTATGAGAAAGTCTTTCACTTATAGCTGTTTTTGACAATATTCCAGATTTACTTTGTGATTCATTAGTAGACGTGTTTTCAGCGTTCTCAGGAGGATTATTGATGATTATTTTTTGATGGCGATAATCTTGCACTGTTAAAAGTTGCCAACTGGAATCTTGTGAAAGTTCCAAAACCCATTGATGATAATCAAACAAACTTTCTCGATGTCCAACACTAATAAAAGTTGTTTTCGTATCTTGTAGTTGTTTATATAAATTACCTTCGTTCTTCAAATCTAAGGCACTTGTTGCTTCATCTAATATCGTGAACCTTGGTTGAGTAACTAACAGGCGTGCGAAAGCTAGGCGTTGTTGTTCTCCTAACGATAATATATTTTCCCAAGGAACTTCTGTGTCGAAGCTTTCAACTCGACTGAGCAAGTTTTGGAGATTGACTTGATGCAAAACTGCTCGCAGTTGTGCATCGGTCATTTGACGATTAGTATTAGGATAAATTAGTTGTTCGCGCAAAGTCCCTAGAATTATATATGGACGTTGGGGTAAAAATAAAACTTCTTCTAATGGAGGTCGCACCAGACGACCGGTGCCTGCGTTCCACAACCCAGCGATCGCTCTCAGTAGTGAACTTTTACCTCGACCACTAGGCCCGACAATTAATAAACCTTCTCCCGGTTGGACAGAAAGCGACAAATCTTCGACAATTACCTGTTCATAGTCAGGGGTTTGTAAGGTGACATTTTCAAAAGCTAGTTGCTTTTCTTCTATTGTTTTAATAGTACTGACATTTTCAAATTGTTTAGTCACTGCTTCTAGCGCATTCGATAGTGCAACTAAACGCTCAACATAACTAGAGAATCGTCCCGAAGTTGCAAATTCTCTAATTAATTCTGCCATAGCAGTAGCAAACAAATTACAAGCTAAACTAGCTTGGGCAATTTCTCCAAATTCAATTTCACCTCTAATCTGTAAAGGCCCGAATACAATAAATGGAAATATTTGAATTATCGCTTGATATCCTCTGTTAAAGATATCCTGAGTTATCTCCCAATTAATCTTGCGTTTAGCACTTTTTATAATATTATTAAATCTTTGTAAAATTATATTTAATTCCTTTTTTTCTCCTCGAAAGAAAGCTATTGATTCAGCATGATTACGAACATGAGTTAGGCTATAATTATAGTCTGCCTCATGTTCCAGTTCTTCTTGCTTAATTTTATTTAGTTCTTGAGCCAAGTAAACAGCAATTAAATTACCTATTACTGTATAAACAACCAATAAAACTGCCACAAATTGAGAAAGAGACCAGAGAATTACTAAAAAAGTTGCCATTTCCAGAACTTTTTCTAAGAAAGTAGCCGAAAAAGAAAGAGCATTTCTGGTCAGGGGTTCAATTTCTTGCGATATTCGTTGATCTGGATTATCAACATCGGATTCAAAATTGATTTTATAATAAGCACGATTACTCAAATATTTATCTAAAATTTGATTATTTAGCCATTGATACCAATCAAGAGCAATTTGTTTCCTAACAAATTTAGAAAATCCTACTAAGAGCGTTACGCAGACAAGGGCAGCGCCATAAACTAATAACGTATTAAAAAATTTCTTGAAATCTTGTTTTTCAGTAATGATATCTAGCAAATAGCGGTTAACGAAGCTATTAAATGCAGTTATACCAACTAGCATTATTATTAAGAATATCAGGAGAATGAGCATTCCCCATGTACGAATTACATCTGAAAATGGTCTGACGTTTGCTTGTGTGGGATACCAGAAAGGCCCAGCGATCGCTCTGACGTTTCCCCAAAAATTATTAGCAGATGAAGAATCATTTTTTGAGGATTTACCAATAAAAGTTGTAGCTTGCATTTGTAGAAAAATTATTTTAGTTTTTTAAAGCTGATGACTGCTGAGAATTCAATACTCAGGAGTATAAATACATAACTGTTCAGCAATCTAGTATTTAACCAATTTTTTCCTGAGTATTTAACATTGCTGATGATTATTCAAAAATTTCGCAGGAATAATATCATCGGTATTGATATCATCTCCTAAAATTCTGTGCGAAGCCGCGGATGAATAAGCGGGTTTAAAACCCTCACCCAATTTTTAATTTGGCGGATATTTTTACCCCACTAATTGATTCTGAATTCTTCTTCAAATCCCAAGCAAAATAAAGTTTAAGCATTGATAAATAGCTTAATTTGCCAAGCAACATTCATTTTTTCATAAATTTTATGATGGACTAGAATAAAACTGCTGACAACTTGATTGAAGCAATAATCTCAGTTTTATCCAGAAAATGCAATAGTATTTAAGACTGTTAAATAGATGAGAAAAACAATTAAGTAGACAGTTAAGACAGTTAAGACAATTAAGTAGACAGTTAAGACAGTTAAGCAGATAATAAAAATTTTTAAAACAGTTAATAAATAATAATTACTAAGTGCAAATTTCACATGGCTAGATGGAGAATCAGGCAGGTAGTAAGAAGTGCTGGCTTTGTGTGTCTTTAGGTGCGATCGCTTTTATACCGCGACTACTCAACCGCCATGTAGCAATGGGAAGATAGTTAAAGCTGGTTGTGGAATTTCTCAATCGTTTGCTGTTTTGAACGAAAAGAATATAGCAGTTCTCGTTTGCATGAAGTTGGTTTTTTCACCTCATCCCCACCCCTCTCCTTACCAAGGAGAGGGGAGTGTTTGCGTCAGCAAATACGGGGTGAGGTGACGAGTGTATTGCACTCTCAGTGAGAACCGCTATAAATACCTGTGAGGACGGGGAAAACCCGTCCTCATAATTAAGTGAAATTAACCGAAATGTTGAATAATTGCATCAGCAAATTCAGAACATTTTAAAGGTTCTACAGCTGGTTCGAGTAACCGTGCTAAATCGTAGGTGACTTGACGATTAGCGATCGCATCCCCTAAACCTTTCTAATTAAGTCTGCGGCTTCTTGCCAACCCAGATATTCCAACATCATCACGCCCGACATATATAAGTGAAAAACAGATATAGCGGTTCCCGACCTAGTGAGGTACGTTTTCAAAGCTACTAACCTTGGTAAACAAGATTTTGGTGTACCTCAGTTGCTTAGGAAACGCTATAATTTACTGCATTAGCAAAATAATCCTATTTAGATTTTTATAGATAATTAAAATATGAGCAACTTAGCTAGTGAATGCGTAAAAAATATGAGTATGCAACTGTCTATTCCCGACTCTGTGCTTTCAGCAATTAGACTACCAGAAAAACGTATAGAACAGGAATTATTAGTTGAATTAGCATTAGCTCTCTACAGCCAAGAGCTATTATCTTTTGGTAAGGCTAGAGAACTAGCTCGTATGGGAAAGTATGAATTTGGTCAATTATTAGGAGAGCGAGGCATTAACAGGCACTATGAATTGGAAGAATTGCAGGATGATTTAAAATATGCCAGTGGTCAGTAATACTTCGCCACTGTTGAACTTAGCAATTATAGGTCAGCTAGACTTGTTACGCCAACAATTTAACGAGATACTGATACCAAAAGCTGTTTTGGAGGAATTGCGAATAGAGGAAACTTTACCGGGTTCTGAACAACTGCGGCAGGCAATAGCTTCTGGATGGCTTCAGGTGGAGGAAGTAGGAAATTCATCTTTGGTAGAGTTACTACAACGAGATTTAGATAAAGGTGAAGCAGAAGCAATCGCACTGGCATTATTGCTAAGTGCAGATTGGATACTCTTAGATGAACGAGATGGGAGAAAAATTGCCAAAAGTCTGGGTTTACAAGTAACAGGAATAATAGGTGTAGTTATACGTGCATCACGTCTTGGTTTGGTGTCTTCACTTCCAGCAGTGATTAATCAGTTAAGGGAAGAAGCTGGTTTTCGCATTGCACCAAATTTATTAGCCCAGATTTTGAGAGAGGAGATTAAAGAATGAAGTTTCACTATACACTCCCAGCCGCAATCATAGGGGTGTCAATAGCTTTTGTGCAATCGCAAGTCGCAACAGCAGTATGTAGTAATAAACAAGTAGATGAAATTGCTGAAAAAATCACTGTACTTATTGATAGCCAAAAACCTGGTTCTGGGGTAATTATTAACCGTAATGGCAGTACTTATACTGTCCTGACAGCTTATCATGTTGTTAATAAACCAAACCTCAAATATGAGGTAGTCACGTTTAATAATCAACGTTATCAACTTAATTATCAAACAGTAAAAAGGCTAGACAATAATGTAGATTTAGCAATTGTGCGGTTTACTAGCAACAAAAAATATCAAATTTTCCTCATTTAACGTTCATTCTGACACAAATTTGACTTTCAGGCACATTAGGTATGATTGAGGAAATATGCAAACAGGAGCTATACAGTTAAAATTATCTGGGCAGATAATCAGACTATAAGTTGCAAAAAAATAATAGATAAATACCTGTTAGGACGGGGAAAACCCGTCCTCATAATTAAGTGAAATTAACCGAAATGTTGAATAATTGCATCAGCAAATTCAGAACATTTTAAAGGTTCTACAGCTGGTTCGAGTAACCGTGCTAAATCGTAGGTGACTTGACGATTAGCGATCGCATCCGCTAAACCTTTCTTAACTAAGTCTGCGGCTTCTTGCCAACCGAGATACTCCAACATCATCACGCCAGACAAAATCACTGAACCAGGGTTAATTTTGTCTAAGCCAGCGTGTTTGGGTGCTGTACCGTGGGTTGCTTCAAAAACAGCGCACTCATCGCCAATATTCGCGCCTGGCCCCATTCCCAAGCCGCCAACAACTGCCGCTGCCGCATCCGACAAGTAATCGCCGTTGAGATTCATTGTCGCCAGAATTGAATACTCATCTGGTCTGGTTTGGATTTGTTGAAAAATACTGTCAGCAATCCGGTCATTGACCATGACTTTATCTTTCCACTTGCCATTGCCGTGGCTGTCCCAAATTGAGTTAAGAACTGTTTCAACTTCCTTGACAATTTGGGCTTTTTTCTCTTGGGTGAGGGCATCAAAACCAGGATCAATTTGACGGGCGTTTTCTTCCAAGGAAATATTGGGATTTTTCTCTTTGTTGCTTAAAATCCAAGATTCCCTTTCTGTGACGCACTCTTGACGAAACTGAGTGGTTGCTAGTTCGTAACCCCAATCACGGAAAGCGCCTTCGGTGTACTTCATGATGTTGCCCTTATGCACCAGAGTTACCTGTTGCTTGTGTTTGGGTAATAACAAGGCGTGTTTGATAGCGCGTCTGATTAAACGCTGAGAACCAGTTTTGCTGATAGGTTTAATGCCAATACCAGCATCAAGCGGAATTTGCTTTTTACCGTGTTCTGGGGTGGCAGGGATGAGTTCTTTGTTGAGGATAGCAATTAAGCGATCGCCGATTTCACTGCCTTGTTTCCACTCAATTCCTAAATAAATATCTTCGGTGTTTTCCCGATAAACAATTACATCTAGTTTCTCAGGATTTTTGTGTGGTGAAGGTGTACCAGCATAATAACGGCAAGGACGCACGCAAGCATATAAGTCAAAAATTTGACGCAACGCCACATTTAAAGAACGAATACCGCCACCAACTGGAGTCGTCAAAGGCCCTTTGATTGCCACACCATATTCCTTAATGGCTGTGAGGGTGTCTTCAGGTAAATACTGATAAGTACCGTATAAATCACAGGCTTCATCCCCAGCGTAAACCTTAAACCAATTAATCTGGCGTTTACCTTGATATGCCTTGGCTACCGCCGCGTCTAGTACTTTTTGGGTAGCAGGCCAGATATCAATACCTGTGCCATCGCCCCGAATAAACGGGATAATGGGATTGTCAGGCACAATTGGCTCACCATTTTTAAAGGTGATTTTTGATCCACTTGTTGGGGGGGTAATCTTGTCGTACATAGTTCAAACACTCCAGAAAAATATCAAAAGTATGAAGTATGAAGTATCAAACATAAATTTCACCCTACCCTGCGGGAACGCCTGCCGTAGGATGCCCTTAGGGCTGTAGGGCGAACAGCCTTTATCCTTCATGCTTCCTAACCTCTAGTCTCTAGCCTCTAGTTCCTAAATATGCAGATTTTCCCCCTATTCCTCTTTTACAGCATTTGGGGATTTAAGTGAAACTGTCGCAATTTTGTACGATCAAAAATAGTAAACTACTTTTCGCTATCAGTGTTTCATCAACAAAAACGCTTGATAGCGATCGCTTGTTCAATGACCGCTAACACGAGTAATGGCATGACAGACCCAATGATTGTATCAGGCACTGCTAATGACATCGACTTTCTGCGACAACGCTTAATCGCTGGGTCTCTTCAAGTCCAACAACAGATCATCCCACAGTTAGCCCAATTGGATAACGAGGGATTAGAGGTGTTGATGGAATTTTTGCTGAAACGTCGTGAGTCCCCAGCAACTTGGATTGATGGTAAAGCTTACCAAGTCCTTTACAACTCTGATGCACCAACTGCCAGAGAATTTCTCCAAACAAATTTTCCTGAAGGCATTGTACCTCTAAAATCAGACTGCGGGATTAATTACAATCCTTTGCAAAACTTACTTGCTGCTCAAGACTTCCAAGCAGCCGATCGCATGACTATTGAGAAAATGTGTGAATTAGCAGGGCCAACGGCTGTAAAACGAAAATGGCTGTATTTTACGGAAGTTGACAATTTTCCTGTCCTTGACTTACACACCATTAATAATTTGTGGTTAGTCCACTCTGAAGGGAAATTTGGCTTTTCAGTACAGCGCGAAATTTGGTTAAGCCTTGGCAAAAATTGGGATAATTTCTGGCCGAAAATTGCATGGAAGCAAGGTAATAATTGGACGCGCTACCCCAATGAATTTGTTTGGGATTTGAGTGCGCCGAAGGGACATTTACCTTTATCTAATCAACTGCGAGGAGTGCGCGTGATTGCATCTTTATTTGCTCATCCGGCTTGGACGAGGGAAGTATGAAGTATGAAGTATGAAGTATGAAGTATGAAGTATGAAGTATGAAGTATGAAGTATGAAGTATGAAATTAATACACTATATCCCGCAGAAATTCCATGAAATTTGAGTGGTACGAAAACAAACTTATTGTTGGAGAATCAAAGCAAAGACGATTACTAATTGTTTCGTATACAGAGCGAGGAGATACAATTCGTCTTATTAGCGCTAGACAAGTAACACCAGCCGAACGAGTAGCCTATGAAGAAGGATAAGCCAGAGATTTGCGTTCAGAGTACGACTTAAAAAGCCTAAGAGTCAGAAAATTTGGCCCAGGACGCAAGAGTTTTGCTAAGACAATGATTTGTTTAGAACCTGATGTTGCAGAAATATTTCCCAATGCGGAAGCTGTTAATGAAGCTCTGATATTTCTAATCAGAGTTACTCAGAAAAATCAAGTTACTGAACTTACACAGCAACCTCAAACTTTGTTAGAGCAAGCGAATGAAAGCACCTAGCGCTGAAATAAAGTTGCAAATTCAAAATATCAGATTGAATAATGGCAAAAGTACGTCTAGAAGACATTAAACGTCGGTTTAACAACGTCACCGCCGTCGAAGATATTAGCTTTGAAATTCCCGATGGCGAGTTTTGGGTGTTAGTCGGGCCATCGGGTTGTGGTAAATCGACGATTTTGCGGACGATCGCAGGTTTAGAAACTGCCACTTCTGGCAAACTGTTTATAGGCGATCGCTTAATGAATAACATCCCAGCTAGACAACGGGATGTAGCGATGGTGTTTCAAAACTACGCCCTTTATCCGCACATGACGGTGGCGCAAAATATTGCCTTTGGCTTGCAGATGCGGAAAGTGGACGCGACGATTATTCAAGAACGAGTAGTGAATGTAGCGAGATCGCTTTCTTTAGAACATCTGTTAGATCGCAAACCCAAACAACTTTCTGGTGGACAGCAACAACGGGTAGCATTAGGGAGAGCGATCGCACGTGAACCCCAAGTATTTTTATTAGATGAACCTTTATCGAATTTAGATGCTCAATTGCGAGATGACACCAGAGCCGAATTAAAACAACTGCATCAAGAATTGGGAATTACAACTGTTTATGTTACCCACGACCAAGTTGAGGCGATGACCTTGGCTGATAAAATTGTGGTATTAAATCGGGGGAGAATTCAACAAATTGGTGAGCCTCAAAGCATTTACGCTCGTCCGGCTAATCAAATGGTGGCGACTTTTTTAGGCAATCCACCAATGAATATTTTGCCAGCAAAATATACAAATGATGGTTTTGATGTTGGTGAACAATTAATAGAAATTCCAGCAATTGTGAGGGAGAATTTACAACTGCATCCGGGTCAAAGTTTTGATTTGGGTATTCGTCCAGAGCATATTTATATTAACGAACCGCAACTGGCGTGCCAAGAACGCCAAGAGGAATTAGGAGATTTGGTTGTTGATGTGAAAGTAGTTGAGCCGTTGGGTAGAGAAACTTTAATTCGTGCTAGTTTACCTGGTTCGACGGTGTTATTGAATGTTCAAATCGGTGGAAATGTACGGGTGCATCCAGGCGATCGCCTGTCTCTCCAATTAGATTTAAATCAGTTATTTGTATTTGATTCTATTACTGGAGATAGATTGTATCCCCAGGTTAGTAATTCATAAAGTATATAGATTAATACCAATTTTAGATGAAGACGCATAGAAAGAACCCCACCGCCTGCGGCACCTCCCCGCAGGTTCGGGGAGGTTGGGAGGGGTAAAAATAATATGCAGCTTCACAGAGAATTGGTATAACGTAAGAATTTGTAAAGCACACTTCGTAGCAATAGCTTCTGATTCTGCTTGATTAATTGCAATTGGCAGAAAAACAGTGATGATAGCTAGTTAACACACTGTTTTAACTGGTACTTAGCTAAATCACCAGGTGAAAATGCCCCATTTTCTGTAATTATGGCTGTAATTAGTTCTGCTGGGGTGACATCAAAAGCTGGGTTGTAAAATTCCACGCCTTCAGGTGTCAGTATAGTGTCACCAACTTGGTAAATTTCCTCTGGATGACGTTCTTCAATGGGGATTTGACTTCCATGAGATAATGCAAAATCAACGGTAGAAAAAGGTGCGGCGACGAAGAGGGGTATATTATGAGCTTTGGCGACGATCGCTAAACTATATGTACCAATTTTATTGGCTGTGTCACCGTTAGCAGCAATCCGATCAGCGCCTACAACTACAGCATGAATCAAACCCCGCTGCATACAGTGGGCTGCCATATTATCTGTAATCACTGTCACGGGAATATTTTCTTGCACACATTCCCAAGCTGTGAGTTTTGCACCTTGCAACCGAGGACGGGTTTCATCAGCAAACAAACGTTCTAAGCGCCCTTCTCGCCAAGCGGAACGCACTACTCCCAAGGCTGTACCGTAACCTGCTGTTGCCAAAGCCCCAGCATTACAGTGGGTAAGTAAAGTTAGCTTTTCGGGAGTTTTGGGTAGCACAGTTAAACCATGATCACCCATCGCCTGACAGGTTTGCAAATCTTCCGCGTTGATAGCTTGGGCTGTTTGGAGTAAAACTTGTTTGATATCTTCAACAGTTCCCAAAGTTTCGTAAGCAGTTTTTAACATCCGGCTAATTGCCCAAAATAAGTTTACTGCCGTGGGACGAGTAGAGCGCAATAATTGGGCGACAGTTTCTAATTGGTTTAAGAATTGAGTGCGTTCGCTTGTGACAATTTCTCTTGCCCCAAGATACATCCCATAAGCCGCAGCCACACCAATAGCTGGCGCACCCCGCACAATCATAGTTTTAATCGCCTGCGCCATGTCTTCACTACAATGGATTTCCACAAAGGCGTACTCATTGGGTAAACGGGTTTGGTCAATTAGTGACACGGAATCATTGTGCCAAATTACCGGATAAACCTGATTTGCAGAGTTTTTCATAAAAATTAGTGGCTAGAGGTAGAGATTAGAGGTTAGAGGCTAGTATGTTTACTTAACACTCAACACTTGCTCAAGTCAGCTATTCACAAGAAAATCCTACAACCAAAAATGAGAAACTGTCTTCTCTAGCCCCTAGCCTCTATTTTCAATAACCTTACCAAGCAAGATGAAACGCCGAAATATTTTAAACAATGAATTGAGCTACGCCAATTTTGTTACTTCGAGTAATAACAAGTGATGTCTTCCCCACACAAAGTACGGCAGCGTGTGGGGAAATTTTACTGTTGAGTACGGTTGTCTAGGCAAGGCGATCGCACCAACAAAAACAGTCAATCAAACTAGTTTATATGTATTAGGATGATGATAGTGTAAACAGTATTTCCTACCTAAAATTTGTACAACTATCACAATCGTCTTGCACATCAGCTACACCTAAGCAAACATTAAAAAAATATTTAAAAATAGCAAAATAGTTTCTTAATAACTTATTTCAAGATTTAGCTCACGCAAGTGACAAAATAAACATGAGTATTATTCTTACCGACTACAAGCTCATCAAATTACTTTATGATAACACAAATACCTGTATTTACAGGGCTTTTAAAGAATCAGAACAAATCTCAGTAATTATCAAAACTCTCAAAACTGAATATCCCACAGTAGAACAAATCGCCCGCATAAGATACGAGTATCAAATACTGCAATCTTTGCCAATAGCAGGAGTGATTCAACCTCTAGCCTTAGAAAGCACACAAAATGGAATAGCACTTATTTTAGAAGATTTTCCAGGAGAAGTACTTCATGATTTTATTAACACACACAGCTTAGAATTAAACAATTTTTTACAAATTGCTATTAAACTAGCCATAACCCTATCTCAATTACATCAAAATAATATTCTTCATAAAGATATTCAACCTCATAATATTTTAATTGAACCTAACAAAAGTCGAATAAAAATTGTAGATTTTAGCATTGCCTCACGCCTATCTAGAGAAAATCAGACAGTTAATCATCTCAATTTGCTAGAAGGTAGCCTTGCTTATATGTCACCAGAGCAAACTGGGAGAATGAACCGTTCAATAGACTATCGAACTGACTTTTACTCTTTAGGCGTGACATTATATCAAATTCTAGTTGGTAAACTTCCCTTTGCCGCAAATGATCCATTAGAAATAATTCATTCTCATATTGCTAAAATCCCCATACCACCTCAAGAATTAAATTCTCAAATTCCGCCAGCAGTATCTAATATTATTATGAAATTATTAGCTAAAACTGCCGAAGAAAGATATCAAAATGCCTTGGGGTTAAAAGCTGATTTAGAAGTATGCTTACACCAGCTACAAGCAACTGGTAAAATTGCAGATTTTGTTATTGGTCAACTTGATTTATCTAGTCAATTTCTGATCCCCCAAAAACTTTATGGACGAGAGCAAGAAGTTGCTAAATTGATGAATGCCTTTGAGCGAGTTCGTTCTGGCACAACTGAGTTAATGCTAGTTAGCGGTTATTCTGGAATTGGTAAGTCTTCATTAGTAAATGAAATTCATAAACCGATCATTCGCCAGCGTGGTTATTTTATTTCGGGAAAGTTTGACCAGTATAAACGTAATATACCTTATGCTGCATTAATTCAGGCTTTTCAAGAATTGTTGCGACAAATATTAACAGAAAGTACTGAAAAAATATCAAACTGGAAAAGAAAACTTTTAGAAGCGGTTGGTGTCCACGGCCAAGTAATTATTGATGTTATTCCTGATGTTGAAAAAATTATTGGCTCTCAACCTGAGATACCACCATTAGGAATTAATGAATCGCAAAACCGCTTTAATCGATTATTTCAACAATTTATTCATGTATTTTCTCAAGTCGAACATCCATTAGTAATTTTTTTAGATGACTTACAGTGGGCAGATGCAGCTTCCCTCAAGTTAATTCAACTCCTGATGAGTGATCCTGATATTAAATATTTATTATTTATAGGAGCATACCGTGATAACGAAGTGAGTCCGACTCATCCATTGACATTAACTCTAGAAGAACTGCAAAAATTTGGTACAAACGTCAACAATATTGTTCTCCAGCCTTTGCAGATTTCCCACGTCCAGCAATTAGTTAGTGATACACTGCACAGCTGTTCTGAAAATTCCCAAGAACTAGCTAAACTAGTTTTTAATAAAACTCAAGGTAATCCATTCTTTTTAACTCAGTTACTCAAATCTTTATACCAAGAAAACTTAATATTTTTTAATTTTAATCCAGGTTGTTGGCAGTGGAATATTGAACTTATAAAAGATATTGAATTTACCGATAATGTTGTTGAATTGATGATTAATCAAATTCAAAAACTCTCATCAAGAACGCAGAAAGTTTTACAATTAGCTGCCTGTATTGGAGATAAATTTAACTTAGATGTTTTAAGTATTGTTAACCAAAAAACTTGGTCAGAAACAGCAAAAGAACTTTGGGAAGCTTTACAAGCTGGTTTAGTTTCACCCATAGACTCATCTTATAAAATACCTTTGGTTTTTAGCGAACAGCAAGAAGTACAACAAACAATTACATACAAGTTTTTACATGACCGTGTACAGCAAGCATCTTATTTTCTGATTCCTGATGTCCAGAAAAAAGAAACCCATCTCAAGATTGGTCAATTGCTGTTAAAAAATAGTTCATGTGAAGAAATAAAAGAAAATATTTTTTACTTAGTAAATCAACTAAATTATGGTATCGATTTACTAACTTCGCAGTCAGAAAAATATGAGTTGGCTGAACTCAATTTTATAGCAGGACAAAAAGCGAAATCAGCCGCTGCTTATGATTCAGCCATGCGCTACTTAAAGGTGGCTTTAAGTTTATTAACAACTTCTAGCTGGAATCAGCAATATGAACTGACATTAACTTTACATCAAGCAGCAGCAGAAGCGGCTTTTCTTAGCGGTGACTTTGAGCAAATGGAGTTATTAGCTGAAATAGTTCTGCAACAAGCTAAAACACAACTGGAAAAAGTCAAAGTTTATGAATTGCAGATCAAAAGTTGTGAAGTGCAAAGAAAACTAATTGAAGCAGTGCAGCTTGGTCTGCAAGTTCTGGAGATGTTAGGAGTAAAAATCAACCAATCACCAACTGAGTTAGATATTCAGCAAGCTATTCAAGAAACCACAACCAATTTAGCAGGTAAAGGAATAGAAGATTTAATTAATTTGCCTGCAATGACAGATGCTCACAAACTAGCAGCTATGAGGCTTATAGCAAGTTTAGTTCCTGCTGCTTATCAATCTGCACCTGCATTATTTATTTTGATGGCTTGCCAGGAAGTAAATTTATCTATTCAAAACGGAAATACACTGCTTTCAGCTAGTGGTTTTGCTGATTATGGAGTAGTTTTTAGCGGGTTATTACAAGATATTGAAGCTGCTGAGCAAATCGGACAACTAGCTTTAAATTTATTAGAACGTTTAGATGCTGTTGAAGTTAGAAGTCAAGTCTTATTTAAGGTTGCAACTTTCGTCATCCATTGGAAGCATCATGTTAGAGAGACTTTACTACTTTTAGAGGATGCTTACTCAAGTGGACTAGACACTGGAGATTTAGCCCATGCTGGATATTCAGCCAGTAATAAGTGTCAATATTCATACTGGAGTGGTGCGGAATTAAACAGCTTAGAACAAGAAATGGCAAGATATAGTCAGGCGATCGCGCAAATTCATCAAGAGACTGCTCTAAAATGGCATCAAGTGTTTCACCAAGCAGTTTTAAATTTAATTGGATTATCTGAAAAACCTTGCCTTTTAGTTGGTGAAGCTTACAATGAAGAACAATTGTTAGACTTGCACATCCAATCAAATGAGCGAACAGTAGTTCACTATGTGTTCCTCAATAAATTAATCCTATGTTATCTATTTGGTGAGTTTACTCAAGCTGTAGAAAATGCTGTTAAAGCTGAACAATATTTAGATGGAGTAACAGGCTGGTTAAATGTGCCATTATTCCATTTCTACGATTCTCTAGCACAACTGGCAATTTATCCATCGGCTTCATCTGCACAACAAGAACTTATTCTAAAAAAATTACAAAGTAATCAACAAAAGATGCGAAAATGGGCAGACCATGCTCCCATGAATTTTCAGCATAAATATGAGCTTGTAGAAGCAGAGAAAGCGCGAGTCTTAGGTCAACATTGGCAAGCAATGGAATATTATGATAAAGCTATTGCTGGAGCGAAGGAGCAAGGATATATCCAAGAAGAAGCGCTCGCCAATGAACTAGCAGCAAAGTTTTATTTTGATAGCGGTAAAGAAAAGGTAGCTCGGACTTATCTAACTGATGCTTACTATGGATATAGTAACTGGGGAGCAATAGCAAAACTGAGAGATTTGGAAGTCAGATATACCCAAATTTTTGCGCGGTTGTCGGAACAAAAAATACAAAGCCCAGAAAGAAGCCGCATTATCCACTCAATCAATAAAAGTATGAGTGGAGCTTTCGATTTAGCAACAGTGATCAAAGCCTCGCAAGCTCTTTCTGGCGAAATTGTTTTAGATAAATTACTAGCTAAATTGATGCAAATTTTGCTAGAAAATGCTGGTGCAGAAACAGGATGTTTAATTTTAGAGCAAGCAGGAAATCTATTTATAAAAGCATCAGGTAGCTTTGGTAAACTTGATATCAATGTGCGACAATCAACTCCTGTTGAATCAAGTCAGCAATTACCTGTTTCTCTAATTAACTATGTGCATCGGACTGGGGAAAATGTTGTACTCAATGATGCTACCTGTGAGGGAGTATTTACAACGGATAGCTATATTGTTCAGCACAAACCAAAATCTATCTTATGTAGCCCAATTATTCATCAGAGTAAGTTGATAGGTATTCTTTACTTAGAAAATAAATTGATTGCTGGGGCATTTACACCAGAAAGATTAGAAGTTTTACAACTTTTATCATCCCAAGCAGCAATTTCGTTAGAAAATGCTCGTCTTTATCATGATTTAGAAGAATATAACCGGACATTAGAAACAAAAGTTAAAGAGCGCACTTTAGAATTACAAGATAAAAATTTACAATTGCAACAAGAAATTCAAGAAAGACAAAAAGCCGAAGAAGCAGCCGCATCTGCAAATCGTGCCAAGAGTGAATTTCTCGCTAACATGAGTCACGAACTCCGTACACCTCTAAATGGGATTTTGGGTTATACGCAAATATTTCAAACAGATACATCTTTGAGCAGTCAACAAAGGAACGGTATAAATATTATTCATCAGTGTGGTGAACATCTACTGACGCTGATTAATGATATTTTAGACATTTCTAAAATTGAAGCTCGAAAAATGGAGCTTTATCTTAAAGAGTTTAATTTTCAGGCATTTTTAGAGGGTATAGCAGAGATTTGTCGGCTGCGTGCAGAAATAAAGGGAATAGCCTTAGTTTATCAACCTATTTATCCTCTACCCAGGCTAGTTTGTGGTGATGAAAAACGTTTACGTCAAGTTTTAATCAATTTATTAAGTAATGCCGTTAAGTTTACAAAAAAAGGTAGTATAACTTTTAAGGTAGGCTATGTAACCCAGAATGGAGACTGGATATTAGATGTAGATAAAATTACTGGCCAATCGCCACAACTAAAAATTCGCTTTTTAGTAGAAGACACAGGAATTGGCATTGCTCATGAGCAATTGGAAGACATATTTCTGCCATTCAAACAAGTGGGTGAGGATAGTCTGAAGACTGAAGGAACTGGATTGGGCTTGACAATTAGCCGTCAATTGGTTGAGATGATGAATGGCGAATTGTGTGTCAAAAGTGAACTGGGCAAAGGCAGTGTTTTTTGGCTAGATTTGGAATTGCCAGAAGTTCATCAACAGACAAATATTGATATTGATGAGCTTAATATTATTGGTTTTTCAGGCTCTAAACACAAAATTTTAATTGTGGATGACAAATGGGAAAATCGTTCTGTTTTGGTCAACATTCTAGAGCCTTTGGGTTTTGAAATTTTGGAAGCAAGTGATGGCTTAGACTGTCTTCATAAAATGCCGGAATTTCAGCCAGATTTGATATTGCTGGATTTGGTAATGACAGGAATGGATGGTTTTGAAGCTACCCGTCGCCTGAGACTGTTACCAAACTTTAAGGAAGTAGTAGTAGTTGCTGTCTCAGCTAGTGTTTTTGAATTTAATCAACAAGAAAGCCGAAAAGTAGGGTGTGATGACTTTCTACCGAAACCTATCCAAAAAGCAGAACTTTTAGAAAAGTTACAAGTTCACTTGAGATTGGAATGGGTCTATGAAGACAAGGTAAGAAAGATGAAGGATGAACAAAAAACTTCAATTAATCCTTTACACTTGACATCTCAGGCTGCGATTGTGCCTCCTTCAAGAGACGAACTGGCAATTTTGCTAGATTTGGCTATGCGGGGTGACTTAAAAAGTATTGCGGAACGATCGCTAAAATTAGAAGAACTAGATGAGGAGTTGCAACCTTTTGCCTCTTGTTTATATCAACTGGCTAAAGGTTTTAAAGGGAAACAAATCTTGGAGTTTCTCCAAAAGTATTCTGAGGTTTTATGAAAAATGACTTTAAAAAATCTGGTGTCATTTTAATTGTTGATGACACTCCCATCAATTTGGAAATGTTGTTTGATTTTTTAGGCCAAGCCGGGTTTACGGTGTTGATTGCGGAAGATGGCGAAAGTGCGATCGCCATAGCAGAATATGGTACACCAGACTTAATTTTGTTAGATATCCTCATGCCGGGCATAGACGGTTTTGAAACTTGTCATCGTCTCAAAGCAAACCAATTAACAAAGGATATTCCTGTCATTTTCATGACGGCACTTGCGGAAACAGTGGATAAAGTTAAAGGCTTTGAACTGGGTGCAGTAGATTATCTCACCAAACCACTTCAACACCAAGAAGTATTAGCCCGGATTCAACTTCATCTTAAGTTGCGAACTTTGACAAAAACGCTGCAAGAGCAAAATTTGCGTTTAGAAACTGAAATTGCTGAACGTTGGCAAATCGAAGAAAAAATCCGCGAACAAGCGGCTTTATTAGATATTACTAGCGATGCAATTATCGTTAAAGATTTTGATAATCAAATTTGTTTTTGGAACCAAGGCGCTGAACATTTGTATGGCTGGAAAGCGACAGAAGTAATTGGTCAGAATGTCAATAAGATTTTGTACTCACCAGAAACTTTATCGCAAATCCAAAATATTTATGCAAGTATAGCTGAGTCTGGCTCTTGGCAAGGAGAATTAAAACAAGTTAACAAACAAAGACAGGATGTGATTGTTGCTAGTCGTTGGACATTAATGTGCGATCGCAATGGCCAAGCTAAATCTATATTGACAATCAATACTGATATTACAGAAAAAAAACACTTAGAAAATCAAATTCTCCGCGCTCAACGTCTAGAAAGCATTGGCACACTAGCTAGTGGTATCGCGCACGACTTGAACAATATCTTGACTCCAATTTTGACAGCAGCCCAACTGCTGCAACTCAAAATGCCCGATACTAACGAGCGCAATCAGCAGATGTTAAAAACTATAGAAAATAATTCTAAACGTGGGGCAGCTTTGGTCAAGCAAGTTTTGCAGTTTGCGCGGGGAGTAGACGGTCAGCGTACCATTGTGCAAGCAAGCCATCTGTTCTCAGAAATTCAACAAATTGTCCAAGAGACTTTTCCCAAATCAATAGAATTAACTACAGATATTCACCCAGGACTTTGGGCTGTGATTGGAGATGCTACTCACCTACATCAACTGCTGATGAACTTAGTAGTTAATGCGCGTGATGCTATGCCCAGAGGTGGTAATATCAAGATATCTGCCGAAAATCTTTTTATCGATGAACAATATGCGCGAATGAATCTGGATGCTCGTGTCGGTGCTTACATTGTGATTACTGTTGCAGATACAGGTGTGGGAATGCGACCAGAGATTATCGATAGAATCTTTGAGCCGTTTTTCACTACCAAGGATATTGGTAAAGGCACGGGATTGGGTCTGTCTACTGTCAGAGGTATTATCCAAAGTCACGGTGGTTTTGTGAATGTTTGCAGTCAAGTTGGCAGAGGTACAGAATTTAAAGTTTTCTTGCCAGCAGTGGAGGTGGCAAAAACACCACCTGGGGAGGACTTGGAATTGCTCAAAGGTAACGAAGAATTAATTTTAGTAGTTGATGACGAAAGTGGAATTTTAGAAACTACTAAAATTTCCTTAGAGGCTTACAACTACAGAGTACTAACAGCTAGTAATGGGATTGAAGCGATCGCTCTCTATGCTCAACACGAAGACGAAATTAGCCTAGTGTTGATGGATATGATGATGCCATCAATGGACGGTGCTACTGCTATTAGCACGTTGCGAAAAATGAATTCCCAAGTCAAGATTGTCGCTGTTAGTGGACTGGCAGCCAGTGGTAAATTAACAAAGATGCCTGGAGTGAAAAGGTTTATTCCTAAGCCGTATACAACTAAGGATTTATTGCAGACTTTACACAGCATTTTGGTGCAAGAATCGAGAAACCCGGATGCTGTTACCAAATCTTAAATGGTATTGGCTTGACTAGGTAATACCAATTCACCAAAATCTTGATACACATACAGAACTTGTAGAGGCGAACGGGCGTTCGCCCTTACACCTGTATTTGTATAGCAGTAAAAGCATAGATTAGGACTATGTTGGTTGCTGAAACCTTTGATATATAATACTGAGTTTCTACTCAGCACTCAGCACTTTTTGCAGATTTGCACCCAGCACTACACCGTACCAAACTAAATCGATATCTAACTGCTGGGCAACAGGCACAAACAAAGGTATGACAATAAAGGCAATCTCAAAAAAGTCGATAAAGAAACCGAGGATAAACACCACAGTCATACTCACGACTAAAAAGCCGACTTTGCCTCCAGGAAGATTGGCCAAGACATCATACATAAATTGATCGCCATTCAATCCTCGGAATACTAAGCTGAAAGCTGTAGAACCAAACAAAATAAACACCACCATACTGGTGATTTTTACAGTGGTATCACAGACTTGACGCAGAGATGATAAAGTGAGTTGACGCTTAGCCGCAGCCAATGCGATCGCACCTACACAACCAAATGCACCATTCCATACCCCAAGTATGACCATGACTAGCACTAGCCAACTGGTAAATCGACCCACAAATTCAGTACAGGTATCAATAATTTTCGATATTTTTAAGAGTTTTTCCAACGGTGTTATTATATCATGTCCGGGTAATTAGTTATAATTCCCGAATCTATGCAGAGAACCCAAAAACCCCTCCCCTCTGCTCCCCTGCTCCTCTGCTCCTCTGCACCTGAAGCTGCCTTAATGATAAGTCTTTCACCGGACACGATATTACCTCTGATTTGAAAGTGCTGAGTGCTGAGTAGTGTATTTTTACCTCCTGCCCCCTGCCCTCTGCCCCCTGCCTCCTGCCTTCTAACTCGATTGTCGCCAGTGCGTGGGGGCTTCAACATCATCAGGTAGACGGGTTGTGCGATCGCCTACTGCCATGCCAATCTGTTGTGAGTCTAAATTTTTCACACCTGTGAGAATTGCGCCTTCTAGTTTGACATCGCACAGGTTTGTACCGAATAAATTCGCACCGATGAGGTTAGCCTGAGACAGGTTGGCTTCATATAAAATTGCCCGATTTAAGTTAGCTCCCATCAGGTTGGCTTGATGTAAATCGGCTTCCGTTAAACTTGCCTCGGTGAGGTTAGCAAAGAAGACTTCTGTTTGTTGAAGTTTGGCAGCATTTAAATTTGCTCCTTGCAAGTTAGCGCCATTCAAGTTTGCTCCTTGCAAGTTAGCGCCTATTAGTCCAGCCAGGTGCAAATTAGCTTTACCCAACTTTGCACCTTGTAAATTAGCCAAAAACAGCTTTGCACCGGAGAGATTAGCAACTTTCAATGTTGCCCCTTGTAAGTTGGCTTTATAAAGGTTAGCCCCTTGTAAGTTGGCTGTACGCAGACTTGCGCTTTGGAGATTAGCAGCACGCAAGTTTGCTCCACAAAGGTTAGCTCGATTTAAATTTGCCCCTTGTAAGTTGGCTTCCCGTAGGTTTGCTTTTAGTAAATTGGTTTCATAGAGAATCGAGCGAGTTAGTTTTGTACAGTTGAGGTTAGCGCTAGAAAGGTTAGAACCGCGCAAATCTGCTCCCGAAAGGTCTGAACCGCGTAAATCTGCTCTTTCTAAATTGGCTCCTAGTAAGTCTGCTCGCCTGATATCTATGTTACGTAAATCTAGTTTTTGACTTTCTAACTCTAATAGAGAATTACGCCTGCCAATAATTGTTAATGCTGCTTGTACATCCCGGCGAATTTTGGGTGCTTCTTCATTGCTATGAGTTTCCCCATGCTTTGTCGTCAGCACTCTGCTTTTTGGTTTGCCCCAATATATTGGCTGTGAATCTTCTTGGTTGATGAGTTCGGCTTCTGTTTGAATGCCTGTATTCTCTCGCACAAAAGCCGCGAGGATTTCCATAATTGTCCAGTGTTCTTGAGGAAAATCCTGAGCGATGCGTTCTAAAACATAAATTGCACCGATGCGAGTTTCAATCCTCTCATGACCCAGTTGAGTAATAGCAGCCATAAATCTGTCTGCAATCAACCTATCTTGAGAGATTTGAGTATTTTGCCTACTCAGTTCGACATTCTTTTCCGAGGCGATCGCATTTTTTTGCATTGCCTCTGCACGTTTACCTGCATAGTATGCATTAATCATAACTGCCAATCCTAAAAACATGATTGCAGTTGTTGTTAATGCTTGGGTTCTATATTGCATTTGTTGCGGAATTGACAACTCCTTTTTATTGGAGGCAGCAAAAACAATGATATTCAGTGCCAGAGCGAATATAACTGTTGTACCTATCAACCAACGCAATATTTTGTCTGTCTTACTTGCAGACATAGGAGCAATATTCCTCACAATACAGAATTATTACTTAGAGGTTGGCATGAGTATACCATTTCGCCAAAACTTTGAATATGCAGTTAAAGATTTTCATTGATGTTACTGTGATTCTTGAAGTTGTCTTTGTAATAATGTAAGAATTCAGAATCCAGAAGTCAGGAGCCAGAATAGTTGAAAGATCAGGAACTAGTTTGATTTATGAATGCAATTATGATATCAAATCTTCTATAAATTCAGAATTCTGACTCCTGAGTGCTGAATTCTGAGGTAATGATATTTTGACAACCATGATTAAATAGTTAATATTTTCTTAATATTTAGTATACTTTTACTTTTATTAGTAGAGACATCGGAGCTTGTGCTTCTACTGTATAATTTCATTACCTAAAAATAGCTGTAAATTAATAGTAATTTCGAGGAAATAGTTCTCTATTCAGCACTTATCATTTATTGTCTGGAGAATTTTGCCTCTCGAAGATTAGCTCCATCAAGCATGGCATCTTGAAGATTAGCTTGCTCCAAATTGGCTAGATAAAAGTTTGCCCGACTCAGATTTGCTTTTACCAGGTTTGCCTTAGACAAATTAGCGGCACTAATAATTGCATCTGAAAGGTTTGCACCAGCAAGGTTAGTCTCAGATAAGTTAGCTGCGCTTAAAATCGCACCTGTCAAGTTTGCACCAGCCAGGTTGACACCTGATAAATTAGCTTGGTAAAGGTTTGCACCAGCAAAGTTTGCTTCACTGAGATTTGTTCCTCTTAGGTCTGTATAACTTAAATCAATTTGTGCAAATTCTGAGGATTTTTGTGGGCCGCTTCTACTGATAACCCTCAAAGATGCCTGAATCTCTGGATTAATCATGAATACTGAAATAGCCTTACATTCCTCATACGTCTTATGAGGAGCAGTTTTACGCACAAAAGCTGTGAGAATTTCTATGATTTCCCAGTTATATTGACAATGAGATGTTGCTAACTTTTCTAATTCTAAAATAGCCTTTAATCTTCTATCTACTGTTTGATGATGTAGCTGTGTAACTGCCATCATTAAACGTTTTTTGATACTTGTTTGAGAAACATAATGCTGTTTTTCTTGACTGTCCACTATCCAAAGTATGAGATTGCTCAATAAATTTCTATTATTTGAATGTTTGTTGACTGGATTCCAAATATTTATTCTATGCATGAATATATAAGAGTTTAAATATCATATTGATGTATTTTATTGTCTATGGATTACACAAAATTCGTCATTCGTAAATATAATGATTATTTAAAGCTAATGGTGAGAAAATATCACCATGTCTAAAGAAATAAATTAAAGTAAATATTTTGAATACCAAAAGCTTTGGGGAAGATGCCGTACTCTCATACCATTTCACTTTAAAATTGATACATTTAGGCAGGCAGAGGAGCAGGGGAGCAGAGGGGCAGAGGAGAAATTATTTGTATCATTTATTTGGTGAAATGGTATCACCGCTAATACCAATTCACCAAAATCTTGATACATATACAAGAACTTGTAGCGGCGTTCCAGCCGTTCGCCCTTACTATTTTATACAAAATTAACACTGAATTTTTCTTAAATGTCTTAACTGTCCTTGCATCTTGAATGGCGATCGCTAGATGATACAAGCATGGTCTTCAAAAGCTGCTCTAAGTGAGTCAGGCAAACATTAAAGGAGTAAAAACAATGACAACTACAACTGGAGCAACCGCTCAAACAACTAATATTACCGATTTAGTGGTTAACAGCAAAAAGAACTGCTACCAACCAAATTCTGAAATTTTGATTTAATCAAACAAGGTTTCAGATTTTATTTAAGAAAAATAAGCACCTAACGTTATTATGTTCTCACTGGCCTGTACATGCGATCGCCAACTTGAGAAATAATTTCAAACTGATTCAATACATCTGGAACCGACTAAGATGTATTTATTAATCTGGAACAGTTTGTTTATGCTCAAGCGCAGTTTCCTGGTTGGCATTTTAATGTCTCTTTTGATATTCGTCAGCGCTAGTACTATACCAACTGCTGCACTGTCGAGTAATTCCTTTCCTCAAAACTGGCAAGGTACATGGAGCGGGATCATGTACGATCGCACTATAAAAGGAAAATCTCAAACTGTACCAATGACGCTCAGAATTCAACCAATGTCTCAAAACCCTATGCGCTACACTTGGCAAATCACTTACGGAACAGGGGCGAAAAAGGTGGTACGTAATTATGAGTTAGTTGCTAAAAATCAGAGTATTGGTCACTTTGCGATTGATGAAAAAGATGGAACTGTCATTGATGCTTGGTGGTTAGGCGACAAGCTCTATAGTCAATTTAGAGTTAAAAATCTGCTACTCAGTACCGAAGAGCAGCTAAAAGGTAATCGTCTCCACTATGAACTTATTGTATATCAGCCTCTGACAACTCAGGGGCAAGGTTCTCAGCAAAAAGTTGCTTTTGAAAGCTACCAACTTCGATCTGTTCAGTCTGCTGAACTATCGCTTGTGAAAGAATAATTATTTGTTGTAATTCGTCAAAATCGCGCTTACTCAGATCCTCTCTTTGACTTCTTTAAGAACTGGAGGATCTAAAGCCTACTAATTTTCACCAATAAAATTATGATTGCTATAGTTTGATATTAATTACTTAATATTACTAATTATTAACGAGTTTTTTCTTAAATGTCTTAACTGTCCGGTTAATTATCTTAACTGTCTTAACTGTCCTAAATGTCTTAATATATTTAGTTTTTAACTGTCTTAAATGTCCTTGCACACATATTTAATTACTGGTATATCTTTAATTGCAAAAGCAATTTCCTTTAGGGAAAACACCATGTCTACAAACACAATCAAAATAGTGGATGTCGGAGTGGTACCATTCTTTGCACGTTTCTTGGAAGCACAAGCTAGTGAAGGTGAAGGAACAGAAACTCCTTCTTTCCCTTGGACTTTCAAGTTTCCGTCAGATTTGGAAGACAAATAATTTTAGCCTTCTGCATCTGAAAGTAAGGGAAGGGAGTAGTAGTTATTTAATAACTGCTAGTCCTGGTTAACAACCAAATATCAAGGAATAATACTATGTCTACAAACACAGTCCAACCAGCAAACGTGGAAGCAGTACCATTCTTCGCTCGTTTCTTGGAAGAGCAAGTTGCCCAAGCGTCTGATGCTGCTCCTATTCCTCAGACTTTAAAATATCCTTCCGATTGGGAAGAATACTAAATCTAGTTAGCGTCATCGGAAAGTAAGGGAGTAGCCGTTATTTAATAACTGCTACTCCTGGGTAACAACCAATATCAAGGAATAATACCATGTCTACAAACACAGCCAAGGCTGCAAACGTGGAGGCAGTTCCATTCTTTGCGCGTTTCTTGGAAGAGCAAGTTGCTGAAGAGTCTAATACTGCCCCTGCCACGACTAGAAAGTATCCTTCCGATTGGGAAGAATATTAAATCTAGTTAGCGTTATCTGAAATTAAGGGAGTAGCAGTTATTAAATAACGGCTACTCCTGGTTAACAACCAAATATCAAGGAATAATACTATGTCTACAAACACAGTCCAACCAGCAAACGTCGAAGCAGTACCATTCTTTGCGCGTTTCTTAGAAGAGCAAGTTGCTGAAGTGTCTGATACTGCTCCTGGCTATACTCTCAAGTATCCTTCCGATTGGGAAGATTTCTAAATCTAGTTACCTTCATCTGAAAGTAAGGGAGTAGCAGTTATTTAATAATTAAAAGCTACTTTTGGGAACGCGAATCGCTTTCATATTACTTTAATATGGAGGCGATCGCCTTTAGCTCTCTGACTTCTTTAAGGACGCTGTTGGCAAATAGCGAGTCATATCCCTCGTTCACCCACAAATTGGTTTGTAGAGACGTAACAATGCTACGTCTCTACATCTGGTGAAATGACCTCTTAAAATTATTAAAGAAAATATTTTATGCACCTGTCTCGTGATGTTGTTTTATTAATCAGCCACAGTGGTGATTTCTTCACAATAGATAGAGTGGCAGAAGCCTTGGCAAAAAAAGGGGCGCAACCATTTCGTCTAGACACTGATAAGTTTCCTTTAGAGATACAATTAGCAGCACATTTTGACAAGTCTAAAAGCTACCACACTATAGAATATAACAACCACTCTATCAGCACAGAGCAGGTGCAAGCTGTGTGGACGCGTCGCATTTGGGAACCACAATTAGGTCAAGAATTAGCTCTTAAGTTCCGAGAAGCTTGCGTTAGAGAATCAAAAGCAACTTTAGATGGTTTTTGGGATAGCCTCAAAGAAGCTCGTTGGGTAGATAGTTTAGAACGGATAAGTTATGCAAATAACAAGCTGCGTCAACTGCGAATTGCATCTGAAGTAGGTTTTGTGATTCCCCAAACTCTTGTTACCAACAAAGCACAAGCAGCACGAGAGTTTTTCCATCAAGTCAAGGGAAAAATGGTGAGCAAGCTTTTAACTGCTCTTTCTTACAGTATGGAAGCTAATTCCTCATTTTTTATGTACACCACCACTGTCAAAGAAGAAGACTTACAAGATGCCGAGTCACTGCGCTACTGCCCAATGGTTTTTCAAGAGCAAATTCCGAAGCAGCAGGAATTACGGGTGGTGTATGTGAATGGTAATGTATTTGTGGGGGCGCTCAACGCAGATATGTATGCAGCAGCCAAAGCTGATTGGCGTAAACCAGGTATTGAGGTTGGCGCATGGCAACACCACCAGCTTCCTGATGAAGTAGTTCATCGTCTGCAAGCCTTTATGGGTAAATTTGGGCTTTCATTTGGCTCTTTAGATTTTATCCTCACACCATCAGGCGAATACGTCTTTTTAGAAATTAACCCCGTAGGAGAATGGGGAATGCTAGAGAAAGATTTAGACTTACCAATTTCAGATGCGATCGCAGATGCTCTTATTTCCAAGAAAGCATAAACAATAAAGAATTAGACACTTCATACTTCACACTTCATACTTTCTATGACCGTATTAATAGTCACGTTTAGCAAAGACAACGAAAGCATTCCTCTAGTCATCAAAGAAATTGAAACTAGAGGCGAAAAAGCATTTCGATTTGATACAGATAGATATCCCACCGAAGTCAAGCTAGATATCTACTCCGGCGATACTGAACGGGTAATTATTACTGATGGCGAACAGAAACTCGATTTGAGTGAGGTTTCCTCAGTTTGGTATCGGCGGATGCGCTACGGGCAGAAAATCCCCGACTCAATGGACAAGCAATATAGAGATGCGTCAATTCAAGAATGTCGCGTCACTGTCAGGGGGATGATTGCCAGCCTTCCAGGATTCCACTTTGATAAAATGTCAAATGTGGATCGGGCTAATCATAAGCAACTACAGTTAAAAGTTGCAAGAGAAGTTGGACTTCTAACTCCACGTACTCTGACTTCCAACAACGCCGAAGCAGTCAAGCAATTTGCTCAAGATTGTCCGCAAGGCATAATCACCAAGATGCTTTCTTCCTTTGCTATCTATGATGGTCAAGGGCGAGAAAACGTTGTGTTTACCACTCCAATTACAGCTGATGATCTGGAGAATATGGAAGGACTGCGTTTTTGTCCGATGACGTTTCAAGAAAACGTACCGAAGGCGCTGGAATTACGGACAACTATTGTCGGACACCAGGTATTTACTGCCGCAGTAGACTCGCAAAGTTTGGCAGGTTCTACCTACGACTGGCGTAAAGAAGGGAGAACCTTAGCTAAGAATTGGCAACCTTACAACTTGCCAGAAGATGTTGAGAAAAAGCTGCTCAAATTGATGGCTGAGTTTGGCTTAAACTATGGAGCAATTGATATTATCGTCACCCCCGATGGTCAGCACGTATTCCTCGAAGTGAACCCAGTCGGGGAGTTTTTCTGGATGGAGATATATTCACCACACTATCCGATTTCGCAGGCGATCGCAGAAGTATTGCTGACTAATAAAAATTAGGGTAAAGAGCATTGTATATTTTTCTTGTCATCCACCCTACAGGTACTCAGTTAAAAAATCCTTTTGCAGTAGCGTCCTGTAGAGCAACGTACCCGCTACCGCCCTAAAAGTTGGTAGTGGGACTTTCTTGTTAACTTTATTGATATTCAATACCTTATATTTAATTGTAAATTACGAATTATTTTATTTATTTGGAGTTTAAAATTTTGTGACAAACCAGCTACATACTCAATTAGTTTTAACATTTGATGGGATAGATGATTTCATTGATTTTGGCAGAAAAGATATTGATGGCGTTTTTGCTCAAGGGAGTTCAACCTTTACAGTTTCAGGATGGATAAATCCTCATCAATTAACAAATAAAGCCACTAGTTATGGAACGCGCAATGTATTTTTTGCTCGTTCTTCAGAGCGATATAGTGATAACTTTGAGTTTGGCATCAGTGAAGCAGGCAACCTAGATATCTACATTGATGAAAGTGTTAGTAAGGGTATCAAAACCTTCGGTCAAGGAGAACTAACTATAGGAGAATGGCACTTTTTTGCCATTGTTTTTCATAGTGGTCAACTAACAGTATATCTAGATGAGCGTGAATATAATGATTCTTTAAGAGGTTCATCTTTAAATAAAGCAACAAGTCCTGTAACTCTGGGAGCAACTTTACACAAACAAGTGTATTTTGCCGGACAATTAGCTAACATTAGCGTTTGGAATTATCCCTGTACTCAAGCACAAATCCAGACCCATCGTTGTGGGTTAATAGTTGGGGATGAAGCTGGATTAGTGGCTTACTGGAAATTAGACGAAGGCCAAGGAACAACAGTTAAAAACCAAATAGGAGATTCCTATCAAGGCAATTTGCGTGGTAATCCTAGTTGGGAGTTAGCACAGATTCCATTTGCAACACAATCATTACATCAAGAAGAAATTCAAACTGAGACAGCAATTATTTCTCCAGAAGAAACACTAACTACAACTTTATTAGCAGCAACGGTATCGTTAGCCAGCAACGACGAAGAACAACTACAAGAAATTCCACAGACACCAACCAATAGTGAAGAATCTGATAGTATCCCAACTCTGATAACTCCCCCGCTACAAGTTGAAGAATCTAAAACAGACCAAACTAGTCAAAGCGAAGTTCCAACAAATATTCAACAAGCAGAAGTAGAAACACTTTCGCAGCAGGAACCTCAAGAAACTATGGAACAGATAGCCAAACCCAAATATAAAATACTTGCTATTGATGGAGGCGGTATACGGGGAATTATCCCAGCGCTTTTGTTAGCAGAAATTGAAAGGCGAACCCAAAAGCCTATATATAGTTTGTTTGATTTAATTGCGGGGACTTCCAGCGGGGGAATTTTGGCACTTGGTCTCACTAAACCAAGATTAAGTTCAGAAACATCTGATAACTTATCACAAGCTGAATATACTGCTGAGGATCTCCTACAACTATTTCTTGAGTATGGTGTAGACATATTTTATGAGCCATTTTTGGAAAGAATACTTGGCCCAATAGAGGATATATTTCTCCAACCAAAATATCCTTCTGAAAGCAGAGAAGAAACTTTAAGGCAATATTTTGGCAACGCATCTCTAGAAAATAATCTCAAAGAAGTTTTTGTAACTAGCTATGATATCGAACAGCGAATTCCTATATTTTTTACAAACCAACTAGCAAAACAAGAGATAGAATCTAAAAATTTTCGTAAGTTATGTGGAGGTTTTTCCCTCCTAGATGCAGCATTGGCAACGACTGCCACTCCGACTTATTTTGCTCCCCATCGGATTATAAATTCCTATAATAGCGGCATCGTCTATACTTTAATCGATGGTGGGGTATATGCTAATAATCCAGCCCATTTAGCTATTTTAGAAGCACAAATTAGTAGTAAAAAAAAAGCAAACAGAGTCCTCAATACAGAAGATATCTTAGTAGTTTCTTTAGGTACAGGTTCGCTGACAAGTGCCTATCCTTATAACGAAGTCAAAAATTGGGGACTTTTACAATGGGGTAGACCACTTTTAAAGATTGTGTTTGATGGCGGTAGTGAAGTGGTGTCTGGAGAATTAGAACGGTTGTTTGAACCAAGCGACAAAGAAGCTAAAAGTTCTTACTATCGGTTTCAAACATTTTTAGATGAGGAACTAGAAGAAATAGATAACATCAAACTCCAAAATACTCGTCAGCTACAAACTATAGCCCATCGCATGATTTCTCAATATAGCCAACAAATAGATGAATTGTGTAGTCTTTTGTTGGGCTAAATCAAATTAATAATTTCTTGAAAAAAGAAATTATTAATGAGTTTCTTAGTCATATTTTCACCTAAAATATAAGGATTGATAGGTAAATACAATGGATGAACTCGTCAAAAAAATTGCTGGTTTAGGTCTTCCTGGCATACTTTTTGTAATTGCAACGGCTACATCAGGAGGTAGTGTAACCGCAGTTGTCACCTTACTTTCATCATTGGGAGGGCCATTGGGACTGTTGGGAGGTTTAGGTCTGCTTGGACTAGTAGGCGTTTTAGCAGAATATATTACTGGATTTGGAGTTGAAAGCGTTCTCAAGCTCATTTATACAGAACGCAGCAAAACCGAATCTGTGAGATTTCTGCTCAAAGAAATTAAAGATTTACCGATTACAGATGAGCTAAAACTCAAACTAAAACATCATATCAGCCCAGTAGTTGTGACTGAGCCTGAAGAAGGCCCATCTCCAAAAACAATCGAAATTGTTGATGAGGAATCAGTAGTCTAGGGGACTTCTAGATAAAAAACATTTCAAATTTTCTTGTGGGATTGGTGTCTTCGGCCGTCTCTGATTTAAGGCAGGCAAGACTTGTACTGAGCTTGTCGAAGTATAATCACCCCACAAATTTTCTAAAAGTAAAATGGTCTCTGAGTCTGAAGTTAATACTCAAAGACCATTTCAAATTTACTAATGTATTTTGGCTATATTGTTAGAATATGCAAACTTCATCAATGCGTGAGCAAAACTCAATAAATCCTTTTTTAACTTTGACTCAATTTTGGGAGGATGTAAAAGTAGTTGCTCAACCTTATTGGTATCCAACAAAAGTAGAAGGGAGAGCATTCGCAGACGTAATTCGCTCATGGGGAATGCTCATTCTCTTAGTATTATTAATAGTTGGAATTGTAGGTATAAATGCTGCAAATAGCTACTGGAGTCGCTATGTACTCGATATTGTTATTGAAGAGCGAAACCTTGATAAATATAATAGTACTTTATGGCTTTCTAGTTTGATTGTTGTGACGATTGTTATCTTAGTAACTTCTTTGAGATATGTCAGAAAAAAAATTACTCTTGACTGGTACAAATGGCTAAATAATCATATTTTAGAAAAATATCTGAACAATCAAGCTTATTATAAAATAAATTTTCAATCTAATATAGATAATCCGGATCAACGCTTATCCCAAGAAATAGAACCTATTACCAGTAATGCTTTGAATTTTTCTACTACCTTCCTAGAAAAAGTGCTGGAAATGGGAAGTTCTATAATAATTCTCTGGACAATATCTGGGGAAATCGCAATTTATTTAGTTATTTATACAATTATTGGCAATTTGGTAGCTGTTTATTTAAATCAAGCACTAAATAAAATTAATCAAGAAGAACTTGCGTTTAAAGCAGACTTTGCTTATTGTCTAACTCATGTTCGCAATCATGCGGAATCAATTGCTTTTTTTCAGGGAGAAGAGGAAGAATTAAATATAATTCAACGCCGATTTAATAATGTGTTGACAACTGCTGAACGCAGAATGAATTGGGAGAGAGGTCAAGATGCTTTCGGAAGAGCATATCAGTCTGCTATTGGTGTGTTTTCGATGTTTATCCTGACTCCTTTATTTATTCAGGATAAAATTGATTTTGGCGAGATTAACCAAGTTAGTTTTGCTTGCTTTGTATTTTCTAATTCTCTGGGAGAATTAATATCTCAATTTGCAGTTTCTGGGCGATTTTCGAGTTATGTAAAGCGTTTAGCTGAGTTTTCGGATACTTTGGAAGCTGTTAGTAAACAACCAGAGAATGTCAGTATTATCAAAGTTTTAGAAGAAGGACGTTTAGCTTTTGAGAGTGTCACCTTAAAAACGCCAAATTATCAGCAGGTGATTGTGGAAGATTTGTCGCTGGCTGTGCAACCAGGCGAAGGGTTGTTGATTGTTGGCCCTAGTGGTAGGGGTAAAAGTTCTTTGTTAAGAGCGATCGCAGGTTTATGGAACGCAGGAACTGGCCGTCTAGTGCGTCCTCCGTTGAAAGAAGTTTTGTTCTTACCGCAGCGACCTTACATCATATTGGGGACTTTGCGTGAACAGTTACTTTATCCGCATACAGACTGGAAAATGAGCGATCGCGAACTCGAACAAATCTTACAACAAGTTAACCTCAAACACCTGCTTACTCGTGTAGATGGCTTTGATACAGAAGTTCCTTGGGAAAATATTTTGTCGTTGGGAGAACAACAACGCCTCGCTTTTGCGCGACTATTAATTACACATCCGAGTTTCACTATCTTAGATGAAGCAACGAGCGCTTTAGATTTAAATAACGAAGGTAATTTATATCAACAGTTGCAAGACACAAAAACAACTTTTATCAGTGTTGGACATAGAGAAAGCTTGTTTAATTATCATCAATGGGTATTAGAGCTTTCACAAGAATCTAGTTGGCAACTTGTTTCTATACAAGATTATCAATTGCAGAAAGGAATTACCAATAAACCATCACACAATGAGCTAATCACAATAGATATTTCCTCTAAGGATGAATTCCTTGTAAACTCAGAAACATCAGCTGCAACAGCCACAATTTTAGGGCTTTCTCATAAAGAACTTAAAACATTAACAGACTATTCTCTTAGCACCATCAGAACTAAGGCTAGTCAAGGAAAACCTATCACTACAAAGGATAATGTGACCTACCACTATAATAAAGACCCGGAGGTTTTGAAATGGATAAAAGAGTAGGGCGGCTCATACTTTTTAAAATCTCAAATAAGCTTAAGTAACAATTTAGTAAATCAAATAGGAATGCCATAGCATGGAAAAACTTGTGACTACACGACTATATCTAGTGCCTTTTACGCTAGAAGTAGTAAAAGCAGCAATCATTGGAAATGCTGAATTAGCATCATTTCTGGGGGTGACAGTTTTACCCGACTGGTATGAAGAAGAGTATATTAGCAATTTGCCACTCATTGCAGATATTCTGTGCAAATATCCGTTCCAAAGTGAATGGGGATGGGGAAGTTTAATCATTCATCAAGCAGAAAACACGCTTATTGGTCACGTTATGGTTAAAGTTATCCCAGATAGCACAGGTTCACCTACAGGTTCGTTGGAAATTGGCTATTACGTAGCTTCATCTTATCGACAACAGGGATATGCGTCTGAAGCTACGCAAGCTGTAGTAGATTGGGCATTATCTCAACCTAGTGTGCAGAGTGTGACTGCTGGATGCGATCGCGGTAATATAGCTTCAAAGCGGGTGCTAGAGAAAATCGGAATGCAGCTTGTAGAATCACGAGAGAAAATGCTGGTATGGAAATTAGGCAAAACAGCTACGGTACAATAATTCTATCAATTTCAAAAAGAATAGTTTGATTTCAGGCAATGACAAAAATCTCAAGGTGTTGAAATGGATAAAATTTTAGCAGCTACTTATATTTTTTATAATTAGTGATGGTAGTTAGACAGCAAAAACAACTAATTACTTATGAATCTATTACGATTTATGAAAAACAATATAAATTTCCCATTTTAAAAAATCCCAAACTAAAAAAAGTTCAAAAAAAAATTAGAAAATGCCAAATCTTAATTAAAGAAGGTACTAAAACTCATTCTTATTTTTGGGGAATAGTTAAACGCAAACAAGAAATTAGTCAAGGAGAGATTTTAGCACAGGTAAAACTATTAATTAGAGATTATACTCAACTTCTTGATTTTTTAGAATATTATAAAGATAGTTATCAAGATTTTTTATTAAAATTTATAGATGACTGGAAAAATCTGTTTAACAAAAAATATATTGAAATCAAAAAAATTAATGAAGAAAGAAATAAACTAGAAGCCAAAAATTATAATAATCCTCAAATTCTGGAAAATTTAAAATGGGAAAAGGAAGAAAATTTAAAATCCATATTACTGTTAAGCAATACTAATATTTTAATTTTAGAGAAAGTAAAATTGCTCAGTGAGGGGATTAGAAACCTAGCAGAAGATACAAAAAATCAAAAGCAAGCTATTCAGCAAATAGTTAAAGATATAGAAGTCTACCAAGAAATTTATGAATATCAAATTAGAGCTACAAAAATTCGTCAAGAAATCGCAAAAATAGCTGAAACAGCAATTAATCTTGAAAAATCTCTACAAGATTACTTTAGTCCGTTTCAATCTTTAATAGATGAGGTGGTCAAAGTAGATGCAGATTTTTACAAAATTGTAGGAGAAATTCAAAATTTAGCAAGTAGTACTTTAAATACTCAATTAGATTTATTAACGATACAAGATACTAATACAATTTCTCATAACATCCTCAATTTATTGGTGGCAAGTTGTGAGAAAAAAGATAGGTTGCAAGATGCTTTTTACCAGTCACAATTTTTAGAGGGACAAGTTTATAATTTTGATGTAAATCAAGCGATTTGCTTAATATCTGATTATATGTCTACTCAACTGATTGCTCAGAAAAAAGTGCTAGGGATAGTGGAGACAGATGTTATTTATCCTAATTCTCAAATTTATATTGAAAAAACAGAATTGGCAGAACTACCTAATAATGTTACTGAGTTTATCAAAGAATTTGAAAGTACTATAACTATTGATTACACTACACTGCAAAATCTTCTTGCACAATTTAAATGGCAAGAAGCTGATGTTGAAACTGCTAAATTAATGCTACAAGTCATAGGTAAGAATGATTGGAGTGAAGTTTATAAAGAGGATATTCTCAATTTCTCCTGTCAGGCTTTTCATAAAATTGATCAACTTTGGCAAAAATCCAGTCACGGTTATTTCGGCTTTAGTATTCAGCAAAGTATTTGGAATGAACTAGGTGGACAAGTAGATTATGAAACAGAAAAGAGACTTGGCGATCGCTTAGGTTGGCGAAAGGAGGGAAACTGGTTAAAGTACGACCAACTAACTTTTAATTTATCCCCAACAACACCGATGGGACACTTACCAGTCAAATGGTTACATTATGACCAAGATATTTTTGACTTATCTTCAAAGTCATCAGCAGAACCATTATCAATGGGGGCATGGCGAGTTGGTTCTTGGCTAGTATGGCAGATGCATTTATTTTTTACTCGTGTGAAAATTTGTAATGCAACTTTCCCCATAAGTTAATTATATCGTGTCCGGTGAAAGACTTATAATTAAGGCAGCTTCAGGTGTAGAGGGGCAGGGGAGCCAGTGCGTTGCGGTGAATCAGTGCGGCGGGAGGGTTTCCCTCCGGAGCCACTGCGGTCTTGGGGTCTCCCCAAGTGGAGCAAGTGGCATCAGGCAACTGTGTTAGCGCAGCGTTAGCGACGCTCTTGAGCGTCACCCGAAGGGAGGTTCCAAGAGTTGTAGCAACTGGCGTGAGCAGAGGGGAGGGGTTTTTGGGTTCTCTGCATAGATTCGGGAATTATAACTAATTACCCGGACATGATATTACACATTATTTAATTATAGGAAGAATTAAAGCCAATGAGTGATATAAATCTTTCTGATACGGAAATAGAAATTTTACTTCTGGGAAAATGGCGTTTTAATAAAGAGTGGGAAAAAATTTCTATTGAATTTAAAGATGATATGACTTATCGGCAAACTAGAACTCAAACATTTGTTTTATCTAAACCTAGAGAATTGCTTACAGGTGATAAATTTACTGGCGTATGGTATGTAAATGACAGAAGATTACATTTAATTGTTAAAGCTGCTCCTGAATCAATTTTCAATTTTCATTTGCCGATATTTTCTAAAATTTATCTCGCAAATCTAATAGCCACTGTCATGTCTTTGTTTATAACAGAAAAGTATGAATTAATTAAAATTAATAAATCTGAATTTTTGATAAAAGATGAAAAGGAATCAATTATTGGCAGAAAAATCATTAAAACTTAAAAGATTCAGGCAAGAGATTTAGTAGTGATTATTTGAAATTTAAACTGTTTCTGGTACAACTCCTGAAGGAATTGCAATTTTTGTTTCAATCCCTAATAGGGATTATTTGAAATTTCAACTTGAGCTAGGTTTTGGCTTTGGTTTTGGTTTTGGCATTCGTTTCAATCCCTAATAGGGATTATTTGAAATTTCAACCTGAGGGGCCTGTTAGTTCGCGCAGATTTAGCCGGTTTCAATCCCTAATAGGGATTATTTGAAATTTCAACTTTAAATTTAGCAGCGTCAACCACCCTAAAATCGTAAAGTTTCAATCCCTAATAGGGATTATTTGAAATTTCAACAAGCTGCAATAGTAAAAGTACTTCCTATATTTGAGTTTCAATCCCTAATAGGGATTATTTGAAATTTCAACCCAACTTTGCAAAGACGCAATCCTTGCTATTAATCGTTTCAATCCCTAATAGGGATTATTTGAAATTTCAACCATTGTATTTAATACCTCTGTTCGCATTTTGGCTTGTTTCAATCCCTAATAGGGATTATTTGAAATTTCAACCCAAATATTGAAGTTTTGGGTGAATTTGCAGAAATTCGTTTCAATCCCTAATAGGGATTATTTGAAATTTCAACGGCAAACTATATCTACCGTCTCTAGTGCATCAGCGTTTCAATCCCTAATAGGGATTATTTGAAATTTCAACTTCAACGGTTCTACAGCTACAGTATCTCTGATGAACTGTTTCAATCCCTAATAGGGATTATTTGAAATTTCAACTGAATAATCGCATCCCACCAGGCGATCGCACTCGTTTCAATCCCTAATAGGGATTATTTGAAATTTCAACCAGAAGATAACACTGTAATTAAATCTGAAAAATTTAATGTTTCAATCCCTAATAGGGATTATTTGAAATTTCAACAGCGGGAGCCGGAAAGACGGTCTGTATTTGGTTTTCGAGGTTCAGTTTCGCGGATGGGTAGATTATAACAGTAGAGAATGTCAATTGATTTAAGGATAATGGCTGAAACCCAGACTGTACAATGTGCGCGGATGATTTTAATTTAATTTTTCTCTAAAAGCTTGTACTAAAAGGAATACAGCCATTTTTCCTCAAGCTTGAATTTTTACACCTACCCATCCGCGCATTCGGCAAAGAAAATGGTTTCGTCACGGGGTTGTTCGCCGCCGATACGTTCGATTTTATCAAAACAGCAAGCGCAGAGAAAGTAAAAGCGGATGCTGTCGGTATCTGGTTTAATTAATTTGTGCAAACGCGATCGCAATTTGGCATATTGAGTCTCGGTAAGCTGGCATTCAAACACGCTATACTGCACCCATTGCCCATAAGATTTCAAGATTTTGTGTATTTTGGTGCGACGTTTGTCTTCTGGGACATCGTAGGAGACAACAACTTTCTTTTTTAATTCGTCTTTCACTTGAACATTTCCCCCTATAACCTGTCACCTGTAACCTCTCACCTATTTCAAAACCAGAGGTGGATATTTCTCGGTTTCTCCCATGAGATATTTTGCTAGTAATCGCGCTTGGAGTTCAAAGGCTTCTTGATAAGTGCATTTGCGCCCCATCACGGGATGTTTAAATTCAGATTGTTTTTTCTGGGCGTATAAGCGCAAGAATGTTTTTCGTCCTTCGGGTGTGAGGGAAACCGCACCGCTTAAGGGTTCTGTGACAAAATCTGCGGTTGTTAGCAGTTGTTTATTTAAGGTAGATAAGACTACTGCATCTACTATTAGGGGACGAAATTCTTCCATCAAGTCTAATGCGAGAGAGGGTCTACCGTAGCGATCGCAATGCAGATATCCTAAATATGGATCAAACCCCACTATATTAATTGCCCCCTGTACATCATGACGCAATAATGAATAGCCAAAACTGAGTAAAGAATTCACCGGATCGGTTGGTGGACGGCGCAGGCGGTGAGAAAATTGAAATTCTGCATTTTTTATTAGTTGATTAAAACAACCAAAATAAGCTGCACTACCAGCACCTTCTAAACCGCGCAGTGAGTTGATATTATGTGTGAAATCAATGGGTGCGATCGCTTGTTCTAATTGTGCAATCTTCTTAGATAAATCTATGTCTGGACATTCACGTTGGCGACGAGTGAGGAGGTTACGGTAATTTTTCAATTTACCACGTACAAACCCTTGGACTATATGAATTGCTTGGGCTGATTCTCCAGCGGCTTGCCATTGGGCTTTGCGGACAAATATATTTTTAGTCACTTCTGGTTCTATGCGTCCTAAATAACGGCCATTTTCTGTGAGGAATGTTAGGGGAATGCTGCGTTCTAGTAGTTCTGAAATAACAGCAGGAGAGACAGTAGCGCGTCCTAAAATTACGACACCTTCTATCTTGATGAGTGGTACATCTAGAATTGTTTTTTTCTCAAATTTGACGCTGAGACGTTCATCAATTTTGCCAATGAAGGCATCTTCTTGGGTGATGTAAACTGTTCCCATGATTGTTTCCTTATTAGAGGTAAAAGAGAGTTTTTTTAACGCAGAGTGGCGCGGAGTTCTCGCAGAGTTTCGCGGAGGGTTTAGCTTGCTTCTTGGTAGCGTTTTACTTTGTCGGCTTGCTTTTTTGCATCCCCTCAACTAAATCGTTGAGATGTTTAGCTTGCTTCTTGGTAGCGTTTTACTTTGTCGGCTGATTGGGGTAGGCATTGAGGAGATAAACTACATCCATCGCAGCGTTTGGTTTTGATGGCTTTGGGCATTGCGCCTGTAAATAAAAGCGTTTGGACGGCTTCAATTGTTGCGATCGCACTTTGTCTTAATTCTTCATTAATTTCTACTAATTGACGTTGGTGTGAATATGCATAATAAATATAGCCTGTGCTGATAGTTTTGCCTGTCATTTCTTCTAAACACAAGGCTTGAGCGCAGACTTGCCATGCATCGTTATCCCATTCGCCTTTGCGTCCGCGTTTGTATTCTACTGGATAGCATTCACCGTTTTCTAATTCGATTAAATCTGCTTTGCCAATCAGTTTGTATTTATCTGACTTCAACCAAATTGCCCGGATTTGCCAAGTTTCTTCCCGCTGTCCTTCTCCTATAGTATGGACGCGATCGTGTAAGGTTGTGCCTTCAATTGTGTATTGATTATCAACAAATTCGCCGGCACAAAACATTCGCCAACAGCGATGCGTACAGTAGGCATATTGATTTAATGCTGCAATTGGAATATATTCATCAGGTGACAGGTAATAGGTTAGAGGTGACAAATGATGCATTTCAGGTGAAAGAATATTAGTGATGTTTTGATTATTCATTAGCTTTTTAATATACGGTGGCGACGAGTTGTGAGCATTTTGCTGATTTCTGTAATCAAAGATAATGTTGGATTAGCTTGTTCAGAAGAAAGATAATTGAGTCTTATTGTTAACATCAATAAAGTTTCTGTTTCCATTAATGAGCCTTTAGATACTGCAAGAAAATGAGCATAATCATTTTTGCTACTGCTGCGTACGTGACCCTCAGATATATTTGCAGGTACAGATACTGCTGCACGAGTAATTTGTGATGTAATTCGATATATTTCAGTAGATGGAAAATTGGTAGTTAATTGATATATCTGAACTACCATATCCATTGATTTTTGCCAGACAATTAAATCTCGATGTGACTCTATTTTCATAGGTTAGAGGTTACAGATTATAGGTTACAGTCGGCAAGTTTGTACATAACTTTGCTATATAAGTAGTCTTCCCATTTACCTACCATCGCTAACCCTAATCCATCTCTTATTCCTTTCTTACATCTCATATCTTCTATCACCTGTAACCTGTCACCTGTCCCCTATAACCTTCTTACCATACCTAAACCCATTGTTGTTTTACGCCCGACCCCTGCATACAACGCAAAGTTAGCTAAGGTGTTAAGTTGCTTAATTTGTATAGGTTCAATTTCACCTAAAAGCCGATAGTTAACTTCGCCAATAATGCCAATAAATTTGCTGCGAGAATCAGCTAATATTTCCGTATGAATGTTAATAAATGAAGGAAATATTGACTCAAGAGCAATTGCTGAAAATACTATGCCACTATATTTATTCCACCGCGAAAGAAGAGAGTTGAAAACACATTCCCTCGTAGGAAGGGTGGTGTCATATTGTCCTTGGCGAAAGGCGGTAGGTGTGGCAAAGCTAAGGTTAAGAGAGCGTTCAGTTTCACTTGCTTCCTCGTACAATTGAGTGTAGGTACAAGCGTTTGCCCAAGGTTGCGTTGATTGGGGTGTGCCTTGAATGCTGGTAATATACAAGTCAGCTGGGCCGAGATGCCAAGGATGACTGGGATTGAGATTTAGCCATAGTTGCGTCAGTTTACTAAAAAGTGTGTCATCTAATAAGGAGATGCGCCACCAGCAGGGTGTTCCGGTGGGAATTGGTTGTTGATGTTCCCAGTGTAGTTTAGATCCCCCCTTACCCCCCTTAAAAAGGGGGGAATGAATTTGTAGAGGGGAGAGGGTGAAGGCTTTGTCTGCGGTAGAATCATGTAAGCGATCGCCTAATTCTCGATCTACAGAACTGACAAAAGTTAAAAATAACGCGTGTAAATGTCTACCTGTGAGATACTGCGGCGGAATCGGCAACTGCGGAAGCAGGTTAAGAACTAGGCTGTGGGGCATATTTTAAAAGTCAAAAGTTAAAAGTCCAAAGTCAAAACTTACTTGCGTTTTTTGGTGTTAAGCGGAGTAGTTCTTGACTCAATGGTAAACTCTGGTATTTCTACGAGTTCAGTATCGCTTAAAGTATACTGTTCGCAAACTAAACTCAGGCGATTTCCAGGGGTTCTCACAGCGTTGACAGAATGGGTTAAATCACCTTGAAAGTAGAGTAGGGTATTCATCTGCGGTTTAATTTGTCCAAGTTGGCGTTTGTGCGATTTGAGTACCAGTTCACCCCCTTCCATGTTTTCTGGTACGCGCACATAGAGGACGCTAACAAAGGTAGGCGGTTCAATGGTTTTGCAGTAGGAACGCAGAGAACGATCTATGTGCGGATCAACGCGAGAACCTTCTTTGAGTAGTAAGGGGTTGAGGTAAAAAGCGTTACAGTTAGGCTGGAGAGCCAAATCTAGGTAAGGTTTGAAGTAGGGGAATTTTTGCTCTACTGTAGAGAGGTGCGATCGCCTGAATACCACAGAAAATCCTTTAGTTCCAACAAAATCGCGGTTGAGGTTGTTGACAGCAAAGTAAGGACAAGCGTGGATTTCTCCCCACAAGTGGTTGAGATAGTCGCTGGGGAAGGCGTTTGGTTGTTGCTGATAGTGTTTCACGAGTGGGGAGCATTACAGTAATAATTAACTACGAAAATGATATGCCATCCGAACCGGAATTTTGATGTCTTTCATCTCAGTAAATTGGTAGTATTGCCCTCGCATTTGGACATTTTGAATTAAACTAACTGGAGGCATATTCACCACATCGTAGCTAATTACTTGATTAGTGAAAATCACATCTAAAGGATTTAAAGGAGATTTGCAAGTGAATAAACCTTCAGTAGTTTGAGGTTTAGGCAATTGTTCAACCGTTACTTCAGCCTTACTCATCCACTTACCTACACGAATCCATTTTGGTAATTTAAGTTCTTTTTGGGAGATAACAAAAAACTCAAATATACTTTCCGGTGCGATTTCTTTCGCTCTACCAAAACTAGGGATATTTTTTTGCGTTTTCTCCATCTCAACGTGATAGTTGTTGTTAGCATACTTCCAGGTATTGAGAATAGCAGTATGAGTAATTGCACGCGCCGGAGTAACATAGATTCCTTGTTTATTGAGTGGCGTTAAATGCTCCTCATATTTTGGTACTTGTTCGGGGCAAAAATAGCGATATGAATGTTCTTCCGCAACGGTTGTAGAATAGACTTCGCTATCAATTAAACCTAGCGCATAGCAGAGGGCATAATTGTGAATTACTGGCTCTGTTTCGTAGAGTCTCCCAATTTCACGCGTGGCATAATATAAGCTATCGTGGAGTTCTAATTCACAACGGTAAATTGATACCATCTTGCTTACTCCGTTACAGTAGCAGCTTTCTTATTATTCTTAGTATCTTTCTTAAGTTCTTTTTTACCTGATTTTAAAACCCATGTCTGAGCATAAGTAGATGATTCTACATTTGCTTGATTCAACATTTCTTGCAGTCGAGTTTCATCACTGGTGATAGATTTAATTTCACTCAAAAGTGGTGTGAAAGATGTACCAATAAAATCAGTATGAGAAATGCACTCTTGAGACATAAGATTAGTAATAGCTTGTGTCGCAGCCTCTAAAACATCATCTTCATTAAGTGGATCAGGAAAATTTACTTGTTTTTTCTCCTGCATTAAGTCATAGATTTTTTGTGTCCAAAGCAGATTACTCACAATTTCACCATCTGCAAAAATTACTCCTACTAATTCATTACGTACCCTACCAGTACGTGTAGTTTGCGCTCCATAATGGCGTGTTCTGAGAATATTATTGAAAACGTAGAGAAATCCGGCTTCAGTTGGATCTTTCAGTGTGACAATACTAGGAAAAAAGACTTGAGGTAAGATGTGATCTTGGCTATTAATCCGGCTGGTTACTTCCCCTTGACGGCTCATTGTACCATTTTCAAAAGGTGCGTTGAGGGTAAAGTTGAGATGAGAATCATCAAATGGTGTAATAGAATAAGCAGTGTCTACAACTACTTTTGATTTTTCAGAACCGGAATCACCAATAGCAAAACCATAGAGAATACAATCAGGAGTTGTTTTGCTGAAATCTACGTTATAGTCGCATTTTTCCCAGTCACCAATTTTATAATTACGTAGCAGTTCTCTTCCTGTTAAACGTTCTGGGGTTGACTGTTTGCGTTTGAACATTGCCAATCGGCTAATAGGTTCTTTGTTTTCAATTCCCGCACGAACTCTAGCTTTATTTAATTCGCCATCTGTCTGGAATAAAGGGTAAGATTCTGTTACACGAATAGTGATGAAATGAGCATATTTTCCCATCGGTTTAGCAGGGATGGCTTCATGGAAAAATTTAGAATTGAGGGATTTGAGAAATTTCATGGTTTAATTACTCCGAATTTAATTAGTTGAAAAAAGAAGAAATTAGACTGCTGTTTCCAGTTCTAATTCAGGAATTTCGTCAGGCTCATCTTGTGGACGTACTTTACGTTCTTCATCATCTGCAAGGCGATAAAGGTATTCACACGTATCTCGAATTAAGTTTAGTTGAGTACCTGCTAAACGTGCGCGATCGCTTTTAAAACTTCCCTCAAAAATCTCCTTGACAAAATATTTAGAAAACTCATAAATTGCTTGACGTTCTTCTTCTGAAGTTAAGGCTGGTTTCCACTTACCATCAATTAAAGTTAATGTGGGTTTTCCTTCAGCAGTTCTACGCCTTACATTATTCATCAGCTTTGACAAACGAGCCGCTACTACATCTGTTAAAGCATCAGCATCACTAGCTATAGCTTTATCAATTTTCAAAATGACATCAGCAGCTTCATCAATAGGTTTAAGAATTGCATTCGCTTTAGCATATTGACTTTTTGCTCGATAAAAACAGCGATAGAGTTCGGTTAATTTACGCAGTTGATTCACGGTTTCTCCTTCTGGTTCAAAGTAGTAGTAAAAATCTAAGTATAGGCGAACTTTTGCAATAGACACAGAATCGATTTTGTCTTGCTTCCTTAGCCATTTATTGAGGTAATGAAATACATACAAGGGACTGGTTTCTAAATCTCGTGCCAAATCTGCTAATTTTCCCCAATCTGGATCGCCATCCTTTTTGCGGTTCACTTCTAAGTGAATAGCATAAGCAGCAGTCAGAGCATTAAGTGGTGAAAATTCTCGCTTTTCTAAACTACTAGATAGGATGCTATCTAAGCGATAGTTATCTTTTTTAATCAAAGAACGAATTGCTTGATGTTCTCCATCTAGTAAAACTGTTTCTTCAAAATCAGCACCACTAATAAAAGGTGGGACAGGTGATTCTGATGCAACAACTTTCACATCCAAAATAAGCGGTAAGGCTAATGCTAACCAAGCTGGTGTTACCCATGATTCGGTATCTGTAGGTTCTCTTCCTGGTGGTAAACCGAGAAAGAAAAATGTCATTGTTTCATGTTCTGGGAAGCTAGTTTTAAAAGTGCGATCGTCTTCTGGTTTGAGATTTTCTTTAATCAGAAGAGAATCAACTTTTTGGTAATCTTCAATTCCAAAGTTTGCAACTTGATTTTCAGCGATAAAGTGCTTCCGCATTTCTGCATCAAATCGAGTTCGAGCAAATTGATTGTAAGCTAGTTGTAGAAATTTATTAGTTTCCGGCGTGAAGAAGTAAATTGGATAAAGATAGAGATAGCGATATTTGCGACTTTCAAAATCTGCACCTACAGCATTGGTTTGATTCATCAAAATTTGTCTCAACATGATTTCAATTGACCAAATTGAGCAAATTTGCCGTTTAGCAGCTTGAGCATTAAATAAAATCTGACGGTTACTGTAGACTTGAGGTGCAAATAATGTTGCTGATTCCATCTGTTCAGTCACAGTATATGCAGAACTAGAAATTGCACAAACATTTTCTCGTCCTCTCCCTGTAACTTTGGCGGCGTTATAGCGTTTCAGTTCAACTAAAAATGAGTCTGGTTCTGGTGGTATAACTGCACCTGCTGGTAGTGAAATAACTCGATTAACATAAGTTTTTAAGTCATCCCAGCCATCAGGCAGATCATGAAATTCTGCTAAAATTGGTCTAATTAAAGTAGCAGCATGATTCACCATCCCTTTCATTACTTCCAAGATTTCAGTAAAGCTTAAACCTGAATGACTGCGAAAGTATTGTGCTGATAAATAATACCAATCAAGAGGTACACCACCTGTTTTTTTCAAAAATTGAATTTGTCTGATGGCTGGAATTTCTGCTGATAGTTCTAGATATTCAGCTAACTTTTGTGTTAAATCCAAATCAGGAATAGCTTTTCTCTCATTTTTTGGTAATTGTTTTTGCCAATCGTTAACTTTTTCACACCAACTACCCCAAATTCCTCGACACAGAATATCTCCAAATTCTGCCAAGCGATCAATACGAACTTCACTAGCAAGTTGTAAGTTTAAATTTGCTGCTAATTCGCCTTGTGCTTGGTAACTTTGTAAGCTTTCACCGCGCTTTTCAGCAGATGCAGTCTTTGAATCTGGAAGTAGTCGCGCAGCCGCATCAATGCTAACTTCCATTAATTCCACTACATCAAAAAATAACCAGTAATAATCAGCAAATTTAAATCCTTTTCCATCTCGATTAAATCCTGTTTGTCTTTCTTTAAGTTTTTCTGCACACAGGTTTTTAATTTTGGCAATAACTTGTTCAGGAATCTTGTCAGTTTTAATTGCAGGAGCATCAACTTTAGCTAAATAGACAACACCATCTGGTAAATAGAGTAATGATGTATAAAACTCTAAGGGATATGCTGCAATTAATGTGTTATTGAAAATATTGGTAAGAATACCGCGATTTTCTGAAAGCGAGTGATAAGTGAATTTGAATTGATGATTACTTAATTTGTTCAGTAATGTTGGTAAACGACCATCTTCTACATCTCGTGGATGTTTGATGACTGAAGCAAATAAATCAGATAGTGAAACTAAGTCAATTAAAACTTGTCTAATTCTGCTATCGAGTCTTTCGTCATTTAATGGGTTTAATCCACGAGCAATTAAACCTAAATCTGCATCACTTTTTACGCCTGCATTACTACTAATTTCAATGATGTCATCAATCAGTTCTTCCCATTCTTCACCTAGTAGGTGTTGTAAACCAAAGTCTAAAATCTTTTTGGATATATATTCACGTCCCAGATTAGGCGCATCTGATTTTTTTGGTGGTTCTTCTTCCCAGTTATGTTTGATTGATTTTTGTTCTAACCAATCTGTATAATCAGGAAATTTTTCATAGTCATGCAACAAGTAAGCAGCAATAAATACAGATGTTTGCAACTCTTCACAATAACGTTTAACTGGGTTTGTATTTATGTCTTCTGCTTGTAACTTTTTTAAAATTCGATAGCTGGGAAATAGACCATTAAGTAAGTGAGCTACTATAGATTGGTCGCCTGCATTACGTCTATCTACTTGTTTTTTACCAATAGCTGCACGTTTAGCATTAATAATTGGTACTGTAATTTCAAAGAATTTACCACCTTTAGCGGTTGCTCCTGCTAGTTGTTGAATTAAGTTAGATAGGACATAATCTGCAAATTTTTCGATGAGGCGATCGCCTACATTTCCTTGAGCTTTTTTTACAGCTTCTTTGAATAACCGAATAGTCAGAAGTTCGCGTTTTACAGGTGACTCATCATCCTCATCTTCTTCTGTATCTTCAACATCTTGTTCTTCTTCAGGAAGATTATCATCAAATTCATCCATTAGTCTATTCCCTCACGTTCAATAGCTTGATATTCAAGTAATTTCCTTTGTCGGATCATCCACAACTTACCCGTTACATCTGCGTTCTCTAAACCAGTAATTAATGTTTCAATAGCTTCACGCCAATTAGCAAATGTATAGCGAGAAGGTAGGCGAATAATTACAATTCCTACATAGTTAGCAGGATTATATTTCAGACGATTTCCAAATCCTTTGTCACAGGTTACTAAACATCTACCTTCACTGCGACAAACATTAATAACTTCCGTATCAGGTGCAGAACTTAAACCTTGTCCTGGTACTGTTGCAACATCGTGTACTGCTAATTGCAATAAGGTGATAACACGCAAATCGATATTTTCATCTAGTTTTAAACTCATGCACTGGCTTCTTTTTTTTGATCCAAAGGAAGTTCGACAAAAACATCCCGCGCCATCTCTGCACCATAGGCGATACAAGCGAGTACATCTTCTCTTTCTATACTTGGATAAGCTTCTAGAACTTCTTCAATTGTTGTTCTACTGGCTAAGTAATCCAAAATCAGAGAAACCCAAATACGGTGTCCGCGAATACACGGTTTACCAAAACAGATATTCGGATCGATAGAAATACGGGAAAGTAAATCATTATTACTCATACAGCTTGACCTCTAATAGCCTCTAGTTTTAGCATATCCATCCTTCATCGTCTTTAGGTTTCCAATGCCATGTTAAGGTTTCCAATAACAGCGCATCTTGTCCAAAAGTAATGGTGTAGCGTGGACTTCTGTCTTCTGGCTCGTTGGTGAGGGGGTATGCTTGAAAGTGCATAGGTAGTCCAAGTTTGGCGCGTAAATAGTTGCCATCGCGATCGGAAATCAAGCAAACTAATTTACGTCCACTTACAGCATCGCTAATTTGGTTGATACCGTAGCCATGTCGTTGGCAAATCTCTAAACCTTGTAGTTCCCGTTGTTTATCAGGTAGAATCTGCACCTTACCAGATTTCGCCAATTCTCTGAGATTTCCTGGATAATAAAAGTGCCAATCTTCCCGCACCTCTCGGTAATCTTTTAACTTTAAATAACACAAAGCTTTATCAAAACGAGTGGTAACTACTCCTGCTTTCTCAGCTTTTGCTATAAAGCTATCTTTATCCCATAACTCGAAAATAAAGTTACTCAGAATACCAGGAAGATTATACATTTTAAATCTTTCTGCTTCTGGCTCATCGGGATTTGTTAAGTCATAAATTGCACAATCTAACTGACTACTACCGCGAAAACTCCTAGCTTCTTCAATAATTTTGTCTTTCTTTTCCCCTTTACATCGATAATATTGAGCTTTTATATGTTCAAGTTGGATATCTAAAGCTCTTTGAATACTCGTCCCAAATTTTTTATCAATATTTGGGTATATATCTTTCATGTGATCAGTACTTAGCATCTTATATATATAATATGACTGGATTCCACCCCAGCGTTTAGGATAATATGCAAAGTCATTTTTAAATACCCAAGATGAACGAATAGCATCATTAAACTGAATACGGTTATAACTTTCACCATCTTCTAAAAGATGGGATTTATCTGTAAATAGCCTACCAACCAGAAAGTTAGGAATTAAAGCATAAGCTTGATAAGTTTCAAATCCTTTATGTCTACCCAGCCTACCAAATCGCTGAATAAAGTTTCCAGCATCCGCAGCTTCAAAAACTAGAAAATTAATCCGAAAGTCCACACCCACATCAATTGTAGATGTACCCAAAAGTAAATCTGCTGACGCTACTGACTGAGATTTTTCAGTTTCTCCAGTTAAACCAGTATTTTCTCTAACCTTCCATCGCGGTTCAAAAATAGCTTTTAATTTGGGTAATAACTTTTTAACTGCTGCAATGGAATTGAGGATAATTGCACCTTTGCTATCAGGATTCTCTTGAAAAAACTTTAAAATTACTGTTTCAGCATTTTCTTCGATCCATTTATAGCTTGAACTTAAATTAGGCTCTATTTCTGAAGGAAAGTACAAGTTAATAGGTTGACTAATCTGCCGCCAGCCATCATTTTTAAAATCTGATTCAAATTTATAAGCTCCCACATCAACTGGATTAATAATCTTCGGTTCTATCCCAGCTTTTTGAAAATAACTCTTAAGCAACTCGTTAGGTGTAGCGGAAAGAAACAGAAATTTCTTGTTAGGATTACCAGTATGTTTCATTAGCAGTATTGTATTGATTACACTGGCTATTTGTGGAGAGGAGAAAACATGAAACTCATCATAGATAAATAACTTATAATTCTCATCTATACGTCTAAATAATCTGTCAGGATTATCTATTTTTCCTCGTAAATAGTAAAAATTATGGATGTAATGAAAAATATCAGGATTCGTCAACAGAATTTCATAGTTACTAGCAAAATCTTCTATCCCATCTCGTTTGGAAGATAGCTTACCAGTTGCTATCTCTTTCTCTAAAATAGCTGCGGTTAATCGTCTAATTTGCGGATCTTTTTTGGGTTTAAATATATTTTTGTATCCTTGCACCTGTTTTTCTTGATCTCGTGCGAGTTCATTTGTGGGATACATCGCTAAAGTGTAAGTGCGTTTTGTCATAACTGACAAATAAGCAGCCAAGCTTTTACCATCACCTGTCATGGCTGTATTGAAGACAACATCGATATTTGGGTCTTGTAATGCTTGATAAGTTTCTGCTTGATGCCATGAAAATGAGGAAATTTCTCCAGGTAGGGTTAACCCTGGCGGTAATGACTCAGCCAAACGTGAGTACACTGGTTTCAGGCTAATTCTGTAATTTTTCATGGTAGATGCCTGTGGTTTGAGTTAATCTGTATTTAGATTAAATCTAAGATGACATAGTTTTTTGCAAAGTGCAAGTATATTTTTAGAATGTCGAGAAAAAAAGAAGCACTTACACTTTCAGTTGTTCCAGGTACAAGAGTACAACTAGAGGAGATAGCTCGCCGCCTCAATATCTATTGGGGTAAAGAACCAAGTATTTCCGGCTTAATAGTGGCGATCGCCCAACAAGAGTTTGAGGTTGGCGAACCTTTCACGTTAAACTCAGCGCAAGTAGCTGCACTCCAGCAAGCGATCGCACTACTGAAGGACTCCGGTTTTATTGAACAAGCGCAAACTATCTCTAGTCTGTTATTGGAACGAGGACAACTTGAACCTCCCATGCGCCAATCGCTACTCCAGCAAGTTAGCCAGCCTACGGAAGCATGGCGCATTCTGGCAGACCAATTCCGCCAAAATCAACAACCATTTCACTTACTTTATGCAAATCCTCAACTTGGAGACTTGTCTTTTACAGTGCGTTATGCCGAAATTACCTTTGAAGAGAAGCGTTTTTTCTTAAATATTTGGTGTGATGAAACTGAAGATATCGCCAATACAGAGTTTCCCGAACTCATACACAATCGCTGTTTACGTCTAGATAGAATCAAAGGTGTTGTACCAATAAACGGACACTGGCGACATGAAGGGCTAGATTATCTAAAAGTGCAATTACACTTTTATCAAGGTTTGATTAAAGCCTATGAACCAAAACCCAACGACATCAGCAACGAAGTTAATGGAGAGGTGCGCCAAGTCGTCAGACGAGTATCAAATCCTTTCTGGTTAATTCGGGAAGTGTTGCGCTATGGTGATGATTGTGTAATTGTATCACCAAAAAATGTGCGATCGCTAATCAAACAAAAACTCAAAACTCTCTGCCAACATTATGATCTAGAAGTTGATTCCTGAAATTAATTTACCAAGGCAAACGCCCGGAATAATTATTTCCCCGGCGTTCGCGTTCTATATCCAAACGCTGTTTGAGCATTTTGTAGACTTCTCGTGCAAGAGTGTTCAAATTTTCCAATTCGTCTTCTGAAGCAGAATCCTTATTAGTTGATGAATTACTATAATTTTCCTCAATTGACTCGGCTGGAGTGGAAGTTTCAGGGCTGGCTTGGATGAATTGCCTAGAAGTTACATTTTTTGAAAAATCAGCTTTTTTTAGAGTTTTAATATATTGCAAAGGTTTTAATTTATTGTTTCCCTGTTTCTTGTCTCTGAGCGGTTGTACAACCATAGTTGGACTAACAGTATTAACTTTACTTTCACCAAATAATTCAGCAATACTCGACCATGAATTTGGAATATCTTGTTCTGGTTCTTTTTGGATGTAGTGAGCAGGAGTATCAGACATAGGAACTGAATGAGGTACATCTAGGGAGTCTGTTGCATCTGGAACTGTAGATGATATGAAGTCTGATGATTGAGAGAGAGGGTAAAAAATAGAAATGTTTTTTAAAGCTTTAGGTAATTGGGGAATTTCGGCTTTACCCTGATAGTTTTGCTCTGCTTTTTTTTGTTGAATTAAAGTATTTTTTGATACTTTATTTGTAATATTAGGTATTGCATTTGGCGCGAGTGCATTTTTTGTTGATACAATTTGTGAATTATTAATTTCTTGAATAGCGATAGAATCATTGTTATCTAGTTGTGGTTGAATAACTGTTAAGTCTACACTAGTATTTGTTAAATAACTTTCTATTAATTGGGATGTAGTTGGTAAGCTCTCTATTTTTCGACCTACAACAGAATCATTGTTATTTATTTTTGCTTGAATAATTGTTGAGTTTGCGCCAGTACTTGATGATGAGTGTTCTGGCGGTTGAGATATATTTGATAAATTATTAATTTTTTGACTACTAGCAACAGAATCATTGCTATCTATTTTTGCTTGAATAAGTTTTGAGTCTGAGTTAGTATTTGTTGGTGAGTTTTCTGGGAATTGAAATGTAGTTGATAAACTCTTAATTCCTTGACTACTAACAACAGAATCATTGCTATCTAGTTTTGCCGGAATAATTGTTGATTCTACGCCTGTGTTTGTTGATGTTAATGTCGTTGATAATGCGTTGACGCTTTGCGGCTTGTCATCAGACATCGCTTCTTGAGTTGATGAAGTTAGTACGTGATCAATTTGTGCTACGTTTGGTTGATGAGAAACAGAATGATGACTTTCCAGTTTTGGTTGAATAACTGTTGATTCTGTAACAGTAGTCGATGGTGCGTTAACGCTTTGCGACTTGTCATCAGACATCGCTTGTTGAGTTGATGCAGTTAGTGCGTAATCAATTTCCGCGATCGCTGGTTGATGAGAGACAGAATTATGGCTTTCCAGTTGTGCTTGAATAATTGCTGATTCTACGCCAGCAGTTGGTGATTCGCTTTCTGGCGGTTGAGATGCAGTTGATAGACTATCAGTTTTGTGCCAAGCAATAGAGTGATTACTGTCTAGTTTTGGTTGAATCAACGTTGACTCTGGATTAATAGTTGATGATGTGTTGACACGTAACGACTTTTCATCAAACATCATTTCAGTTTGAGATGCAGCTAGTAGGCTGTCAATTTTTTGACTAGCAACAGAATCATTGCTGTCTAGTTGTGGTTGAATAATTTTTGAACCTACACTAGTATTTTTTAATGTCGCAGGGAATTCATTAGCTTCGTGTGTTGATGTAGTTAATGGCTGAGTATCTTCCGTTACAGCTTCTTGAATAAAAAAAGAATTGTTACTTTCTAGTTTTGGTTGAATAATTGTCGATTCTTTAGCAGTGTTTGATTGTGTAATGCTAAATGTTGCTTGCTGTGAAGATGTAGTTGGTAGGTAATCAATTTCTGCTGCTTCTGGAGGAGTGGCAGAATGATGAGTTTCCCATGTTGGTTGAATAATTGTTGATTCTGCACTAGTGGTTGTTAATGCGATCGCTTCTGGAGTGGATGCGGTTAGTGCAAGATTAGTTTCTGCTACGGTTGGTTGATAAGAGACAGAATGATGAGTTTCCCGTGTTGGTTGAATAATTGTTGATTCTGCACTAGTGGTTGTTAATGCGTTAACGCTTTGCAGCTTGTCATCAGACATCGCTTCTTGAATGGATGCATTTGGCGCATGATCAATTTCTGCTACGGCTGGTTGATGAGGGACAGAATCATTGCTATTCAGTTGTGGTTGAACAACTGCTGAGTCTGCGTTAGTAATTGATGATGCGTGTTCTGGTGGTAGGGATGTAATTGATAGGCTGTCAATTTTGCGACTAGCAACAGAATCATTACTCTCCAGTTGTAGTTGAATAATTGTTGAATCTGCATCAGTAGTTGATGATGAGTATTCTGCTGGTTGAGATGTAGTTGATTGGCTTCCAAATGTGGGACTGACGACTGAATCATAGTTATCCAGTTGTGGTTGAATAATTGTTGAGTCTTCACCTGTAGTTGATGATGCGTGTTCTGGTGGTTGAAATGTAATTGGTTGCTTCTCAATTTTGGGACTGACAACAGAATCATTACTGTCCAGTTGTGGTTGAATAACTACTGTTGAATCTACATCAGCAGTTGATGATGAACGTTCTGCTGCTTGAGATGTAGTTGGTTGGTTCTCAATTTTGGGACTAACAACAGAATCATTACTGTCCAGTTGTAGTTGAATAATTGTTGAGTCTACGCCAGTAATTGATGATGAATGTTCTGCTAGCTGAGTTGATAGGTTCTCAATTTTGGGACTGACAACCGAATCATTACTGTCTAGTTGTGGTTGAACAACTGCTGAGTCTACGCCAGTAATTGATGATGAATGTTCTGCTAGCTGAGTTGATAGGTTCTCAATTTTGGGACTGACAACCGAATCATTACTGTCTAGTTGTGATTGAATAATTGTTGAGTCTACGCTATCTAGTTGTGGTTGAAGAATTGCTGATTCTAAACCAGCAGTTGGTGATTCGCTTTTTGGCAATTGAGATGCAGTTAATAGACTATCAATATTTTGCTTAACAATAGAATTATGACTTTCTGATTTTTTTTGAATAACCTTTGATTCTGCATTATTAGTTGATGTTGTGTAGACAGGTAGCGACTTATCATCAAACATCACTTCAGTTTGCGATGTAGTTGATAGACTCTCAATTTTTGGACTAACAATAGAATTATTACTATCTAATCTTGGTTGAATAATTGTTGACTTTGCATCAGTAGCTGATGATGAACTTTCTGCTATTTGAGATGTAGTTGGTTGGCTTTCTATTTTGTGACTGACAACTGAATCATGCTTATCTAATTGTGCTGGAATAACTGTTGAGTCTATACCAGTAGCTGATGATGAACTTTCTGCTGTTTGAGATGTAGTTGATTGGCTCTCTATTTCTTGACTAGAGGCAAAATTATTACTATCCAGTTTTGTTTGAATAAATTTTGATTCTGCATCAGTAGTTAATGATGTGTATTTTGGTGGTTGAGATACAGTTGAGCTACTATTAGTTTTTGGATTTGAAACAGAATTATGGTTATCTATTTGGGTTTGAAGAAATTTGGATTTGATATTAGGATTTTTTGGTGTATCAATATTTGCGATCGCTCCAGATGGAGATAAGTTTACGACAACATTATTATTTAATAATACATCTTGTCTTAAATCAGAATTACTGCTTTCTAACTTATGTTGAATAATTGTTGAGTCTGAAGTAAACTTTGTTGCTTTATTTTCTGAAAAAAAAGGTGAATCTTGAAATGGATTATCTAGTATATTAGAATCTATCGCTTCTGAATTCAAGAAGATTGATGGGTCAAAATTGGATAGTGCTTTTGCTCCTAATGGCAATAAAAATTTGGGACTGATTAATTTTCGTCCCAAAGGTTTATGAGCTAGTAAAGGTCGCTTGATACCTAGATTTAAGTCTGTTTCTGAAGGTTCTGAGTCAAAACCTGATGTCAGATTTTCTGTCATATATTATCAATTACTAGAAAAGAATCCTAAGCTATCACGTCCAGTAAGAATTGATGCACCGCCAGACCTTGTTTTATCAACTTTCAAGCCTTCGTAAGTCAAAGTTAATTCTTCAATAGCAACTGTGCTAGAATCTGCGCTTAAGCTTGGTGCTTTCCATGAAATAGGTACAGCACCAATTAAAGTCCAACATTGCATTGTTTCTCCGGCTTGATTAAAAACTAAAATATTTACGTTACGTCGTTCTATTGCGCCACTGAAAATTTTATTAATCCAATTCCAGAATGTTAAGTCGTTAGTAATGCCACGTTTGAGGGTAACATCCGAGAAATCTGCGGGATTTAACAATACTCTTTGTTGATTATTAACACCACCTTCAGCAAATTTTTCAGTTTTGATATTAATACCCAAACCTTGACATTCTGTAAAACAGGCGGTGATATTACTTTCGATTTCTACATAAAATCTATTGGCAGTAACATAGTTTAATTCTCGGCTAGTATTAGCCATTACTTACTCCTATCTAATTTCTAATCTTTTCTTTTTGCTGCTGTAAATCTTCTTTCATCAATTCATAAACTTTATCAGTCAATTTCCATAGCAGTTGACGATCGCGCATTATCTTTCCTGCTAACTTGGCAAGCGCTTTTTGCTGATCTCTATCATCATTCATATATAAAAAACTAAGAAATAAACTTATATATATCAAATAAGTTTACATCTGGACTATTAGCCAAAAGTCTACTCAAGGTTTACTTTCATATAGCGGTACTAAACCAGCTTTCTCTAATAGTTGTTGTACTTCTGCGGTTCTCAACATTTCCGCAAATTTTTGACCGATAGGCGGACGGCTATTATCTCCTGGATACAATACAACTAATGGATAGCTTAAGGGATATTTGCCTGTTTGAAAAACTTGGATGTTAGGCTTATAACTACCTTTATCATCACATAAATCAGTATTTGGATCTATTGATTTACCATTATCTTGTACTAAAGTTTGAACCGCAGCTTTATTGCTGTATGCTATAGCTAAAGGATAAGCAGAACACTGACCAAATACTTGACTGAGTGTAGCAAAGCCAATACTACCAATATTTTCTTCTTCAAAGTCACGCAAGACTTTTTGCAGGATTTCTAAGGTTGACAAAGACGTGATATTAACTGTCGAATTTGTAAACGATGTACTTGTTTTTTGTTGTTGTAAATTACGGAAAGCTGCGATCGCACTTGCATGTTGCAGGACTCGTTGTTCAAATATTCTGATTGATTCTGCATTTTTTGGTATGTAAAGACTTACTGGTAAATTAGGTAATTTTGCTCCTTTTAATTGTTTCCAGTTGGTAATTTTACCTGTATATAAATCTTGTAATTGCTCAATACTAATCTGACCATTTAGCGCTTTTGGTAGACTTTTATCACGTTTTGAGTAACTAAAAGCTACAAATACAACTAAACCATCATAGGCAAATTCTTTATGCCTCAACTCTGGACTAAATGGTTCAATCATATTAGCGATCGCAAAGTCTGCTTTACTGGATTGTATGTTAGCGATCGCTTGTTCTATACTATCCTCTGGCTGGTAATTTAACTGCAATTTCGGCTGACTTGCTTTTAACTCTTCTTCCAGAGTTTGATTTTGCAATATCAAATTGCTTTGTCGCCGGATAAAACTCCAAGTACTGTCTTTTTCAGCACTATAGTTAAATTTCCCCGCAGGTACACCAGTCACACTTTTTAAACAACAAACTACTGGTTCTTCAACTACATTTTCTCGATATTGAAATTTCTGAACTAGCCACAATATTAATCCAACTAAAAATACTATACCTAATATACTTAAAAATAATTTAGATGAACGATAAAGTTTATTTTTTTGATTTTCAGACTTTGCTGTGATTATTAATACTTGCTTAGGTAAAGCCTGATGAATTTTCAATAATATGTATCGTGCTTCTTCGGCATTATTAAATGGTATATCTAGTGCTAAAAGTCTGAATAAAAAAGCTTGAAAATCTGGAGTTACTGATTGCCAATACTGCTCTTTTTTCGGGTCAATATCTGCATCTAACGTATTGCATGCTAATAAATAAAAGGCGACATATCCTAAATCTACTAAATCTTGAGCAACAGTAGGAATGATAGTTTTAGTAGTTGATAAATCAAACAACTTCTCCCACAGTGCTAAATCACTTAAATGGATAAAAAACTCTTCAGTATCTGCAGCAATCAGCAGACTATCAAGATTGATATTACCGTGGGCGATTCCCTGTTGTATTTGCCCAGTCGGAAGACTAAATTTTTGAGTGTGGAGAAATTGCAGAGTTTGTAATACTTGGTCAAGAACACGGTACACATCCCTCTCTGACATAGGTTGGTTCGTACTTGTAAGATATGTCCTGAGAGTGGGATAAGCATCGATATTGCCACTAGTAACAAGATAGCAGCGTTCGGCAACTGGATCTGCGATCCCATCCCAAGGCAAATTCAACCGGATATCTTGAATTCTGCCATCAGCTAAACTCACACCAGCCAAGCGTTCAAAGGCTTGTTTACGGTCTCTAGTTTCCTCCGAGTTAAAAGCCAGTTGGGGTAGTAAATATTCTTTAATGATTGCTGGTTGTTGGTCTGTTAGTTGAATTCCTTGATACAAACGTCCCAGGCCTCGATTTCCGAGATAGCTATCTATGCGATATCGACCTTTATATCCGCGAAACTCGGTTTTTGGAGGTAAAATCGCCGGAAAGCCACAGTTTTGACAGTTTTTACTGGCAGGATTTTGTTCTACTGTTTTTTGTGTCCATTCGCAGCCTAAAGTATTTCCCGTCCAGCAGCGATATTTACGGTAGATGATATCCACTCCCAAAGGAGTTGGAGGTTGCATTACAGGAGTTAAAATCGGTTCCGGTTCTGCAACTGGCGGGTTTTCTGGTTTAGGGAAAAACTTCTGAGGTAGTTTGGCTTTGATTTGTTCATAAACCACAATTGAAACCCTTAGCGATCGCTTTATCTGCCGCATCCTACACTGGATTTTGGCTCAAAGACATTAGACTTTCCGCTAAAAAATTGGGAGTTTGTGGTTGATTGACTTTTTTGGTTAATTACTTTGTCCTGGTGTTACATACTCGATTGCGAGATTAATGGTACTTTATGTTTGCACAAACTCCTTTATCCCAATCACTATACAAGCCATGACACTCAATTTATATTTACTGCGACATGGAGAAACTACTTTTAGTCAAAGTGGTAATTTCTGCGGTGCAACTGATGCCCAGTTGACAAAGGAAGGGATACAGATGGCAGAGAGTTTTGCCCATGTTTATCAAAAATTGAAGTGGGAAGCGGTTTATGTTAGCCCGATGAAGCGTACAATTGCAACTGCCAAGCCATTTTGTGATGCTATTGGTATGGATATGCAGTTACGTGACGGACTCAGAGAAGGTAGTTACGGCTTTTGGGAAACTAAGAGTAAATCGTTTGCCCAAGAGAATTACCCAGAAAACTATGTAAAGTGGTTGACAGAACCCGCTTGGAATGCACCACTAGGTGGCGAAACGGCGGTAGATATTGCTAACCGTTCTATGCCTGTAATTGCTGAAATTCAAGAAAAACATCCCCAAGGGAATGTTTTAGTAGTTTCCCATAAAGCTACAATTCGGATTATGCTTTGCAGTTTACTGGGAATTGATTTGGGACGCTATCGCTATCGGGTGAATGTTTTGGTCGCGTCGGTAAGTATGGTTAAATTTGACGTGAATGGCCCTTTGTTAGAAATCTTAGGCGATCGCCATCATATACCAGATCATCTTCGCTCTCGTCCAGGAACATGATAGTTCCTACTTGTAGTTTGTCCAGAAACTATTGACATGATATCTGTGTTCGGTGCATTCCAGATATCGTAGCCCTGTTAATTTTTGCGTTAACGTTTTGTGCGGATTAAATTGCTTATTCTCATCAATTTAAAAAACCTAGCCTCAACTGGACTAGCTTTTACCTTCTTATCTTTAACCCGAACTCAGGTTAATTAATTCCTGCCTGTAATTATGAACCCTGCCCAATAGTAAGGATGATTATATGGCTTTTTATCAGGAACTATTTTGCTAACTCTATATAGATGTGTTGCTAAATAAGTTCTAATTCTTAATTCATCAGGATGCAGAGATTTGATTAAATCTGCATACCATATAGTCAATTCTCTGGCTGTGGCTTCTTGCAACCATGTAGTAGCTTCAGTTAAGGCATTAGCTGGTGATTGATTTACTTGGAGTCGGCGATAAAATTCTATAATTAATAAAGCACTGGCAGATGATTCAACATTCCAAAGAGTGCTGATAATTTGAGGAACTCCACTACAGAGAAAACCATTAACTAAAGAGACATACTCAGTAGTAATATTCTGGTTGAGATTACTAGCAAATTTGCATGCAGAAAGTAGTACTAAGTTATAACTAGTAAGATTTTTTTGACAGATTTCTTCTAGTATAAGTTTGTCTTCACCTGCTAATTCCAATTCTGATTTTGTCAGTTCAATAAAATTGTTGATGGCGTTACCTGTAAAATGAAAGATATCGTAATTATCCGCTAAAGCACTTTCTACACTAGTTTTAGTAGCTGCTTCCTCTTGGAAGCGTTGAGGATAATCAAACATCTGGCTGATAACTTCAGATTCCAACTTGGCAAATTTTGGTAGAGAATAATTTGTCCTAGTAGGAGATTCAATGCTGAGGAATTTTTGCTCTCGCAATTGTCCTAAAATTCTAGGTTGTAAGTTTAAACCTATTAGGACACTAGGCAAATAGCTAATAGTCAAGTTTGACTCTGAACTTGGGATTTCTGAGTCAAAATTAGAGAGATTAAAAAGTATATGTAATGGCAATCTGAACAAATCACGGTGAGGAATTAAAATTAGATTTGTGATGCCTTCAAGTTCTTGGATAATGGTAGAAATTTCGAGAATTTTTTGCAGATGTAATAGTTTTTCTTCCATCTGCGATCGCCACGGATGATTGCTTTTAATTTGTGGGTCTTGGGCTTGCTGACAATAATCTTGATATGCTAGATTCCAGTCTTCTAACCAATGTTCAAAAGCAATCAATCTTCTACTTGCTTCAGGTAACGGTAATTCTTGCAGCGGTTTATTACTTTCTGATGATATGTTTCCTAGTTCTTGTACTGGTATAAATACCAAAATAGGTGATGGAGCTTCATCTTTAATAATGAATGTGTGTAGAGCGGTTGGGCTAATATGCCAGTAAATAATTGCAGTGGTGGGATTGAGTAAATGTTGAACTGAACGATAGTTAAGTGAGTAAATTTCATCTTGCCAGCCAAACAAAAGCAACTGTAAACAAGCATTTTTTCCCTGTTCTGCTAGTTCCCAAGCTTCAACTAAGTCACCAGATTCTACTAAAAAGTCAACTGCTAATTGCCCAATTCCAGCAAATTTGAGCGCCAACTGTTTTTTACTCTCATCGGAACGAGTCTCATCACTCAGCAGTTCTTGCAATAAATTAGCAGCCCGTTGTTGTAATTCCTGTGCTTGTGTGATTTGCCCTAAACCTAACAGTACTTTGATTAAAGATTGCAGTATTTCTAAATGCAACTGGGGAAACCCTTCCCAGCTAAGAGTTAACAGTGCTTGATTGTAGCCAAATACAGATTTGCGCCAATGTTGGCGGGATGCTGGTTGTTTTTTGCCTTGCTCATAATGGGTGTTACCAATAGCTAGATGCAATCTACCCCAACCTTCAGGGTGAGTATCTGGGCGGATTTGTTTTAACCCTTGTTCATAGCTGGCTAGTTTACCGACATAACCACCTTGCTTTAAGGCAGAATTGGTGGCGATGCTTGTTGATAAATTTAATACATCTGTCTCTGGTACATGACCAACCGCTGCACCTCTACCAATCCAAGCTTCCCAGTAGTCAGGTTTGATTTGTAAAGCGTTATCGTAAGCAACGATCGCTTCAATATAATGTTTTAAATAAAACAGTGCTACTGCCTGATTGTACCAAGCTAGATGAAAGTCGGGTTTAATGGCTATGGCTTTTTCATAAGAGGCGATCGCTTCTTCGCGTCTGCCTAAATTATCTAGCGCCACACCTCGATTATACCAAGCTAAATAAAAATCAGATTGGGCAGCCAGGGCTTTATCCCAAGAAGCGATCGCTTCTGACCACTGTTTTAAATTAAACAGCACTACACCCCGGTCAATCCAAACTTCGTGATAGTCTGGTTGCAGTTCTAAAGCTTGATTGTAAGAGGCGATCGCTGCTTCATTTTGTTCGCTGACAGCTAAAGCGATGCCTCGGTAATACCATGTTTCTGGGTCTTGGGGTTGCAATTCTAACGCTTGATCGTAACTTGCTATGGCTTCCCCCAGATGACCCAATTTCAACAGTGCCAAAGCCTTACTTGCCCAAGCTTCTGGGTAATTGGGCTGGATTTCTATAGCTTGATTGAAAGATGCGATCGCTTCGGCAAATAAACCCAATTCACCCAAAGTGCCGCCGCGATTGTACCAAGCTTTGAAATGGTCTGGTTTCAAGTCAATAGCTGTGTCATAGGCAGCTACAGCTTCAGCAAACCGTTCTAAATGGAACAAAGTCAAGCCGCGATTAAACCAATATTCATACGATTCTGGTTGCAATTCTATAGCGCGATCGTAGGAAGCGATCGCACCTGCCAAATCTCCAGTTTTGGCTTGTTGCAAACCTTGATAAAACCAGGCTTGTGCTTGGATTACCGCATTTGCCGGATTAGTTGTAGTAGGTGGAGACGGGTTAGATTGTGTTGTCAAATTGATCGCTAACTGCTGCACTAAATGAGCGCTTTGATCTAGCCTACCCAGCAGTTCATCTAGAGTGTAGGCGACATTTGGATCTAAATTTGCTAAATACTGCTCCCAAAAATTTCCTAAAAATACTGTTGAATTTGATGCCGTGTTGACAATTCTTATCTGTTGTGCTGGATATTCTAATAACAATTCGCCTAAGTTACCAATAACATCTTCCGCAGCCGGAGTCAGAAACCCTGCTGTTGCGGCAGGTGCAAATTCCTCTGTTTCCCCAGTTACTTGTTGTTGATTTTCTGTTGCCATTTCCTGAGATGAGGTGGTGGCGGCGAATTCTTCTTTTGCATTCTCCCAAGTTGATTTATCTGTTTTTTCTGTGGCGTATTCTTGGGGTGTAGTATCTTCAAATTCTTCCCCTGCGTACTCCCAAATTGATGCGGCTGTGTTTTCTGTTGCGTCTGCTTGGGGTACTGTACTAACTACAAATTCTTCTCCTGTGTATTCCCAAACGATTTCTGCGACATTTTCTGTGGAAACTTCGTCAGTTGAGTTTTCTGGCGGTTGTGGACTAGTGGAAGGTGCTAATTCGTCATATTCCCACAACGATTCGCCTAAATTACGCAGCAAATTCTGTCCGGGTGTATTTAACACATCGCTTTCATAGTTAGTTGTGGATGCATCTGGTTGTTCCTCAGCGTCCTCATCCCATTCATCCAGATTCCGCGTCATTAATCGGATACCAATGTCATAGGAAAGTTCCCCAACTTTGCCGATATTCAGTTCCCCTAGTTGTACCATCTGCGCTGCTAACTGCTGATTAGGCGCAGATGAGATTAACAATCTTTCACCGAAGTTTAGTAACCAATCTATCCAACGCTGTGTACTAATACGGTCTTCCATGCGTTGGAGATATTTAATAGCCCACTGTTGTCCTCGTCCTTGATGTACCCCTTCTAGCAGTTGGGTAAACAGAAGTTCCAAATCAGCATTAGTTAACTCAGGAGGTGGTTCTACCATCTCCTGTTCTCTAACCGTTTTTAAAGTCTGTTTACTACCAGTGGGCTGGTTTGACTGTGTTTTAAGCCACTGCCATAGCTGCGTGAGCATCTGTACATACTCTGAAGGTTTTGTTTATCCTAGATTGTAGCGATCGTTATGTCAAAAAAATCTAGATTTGCGTGGAACCCACTGATATTAACGGGTTTATCGGGTATAGGACTTACGCACACTCTACGAATTCTTGGCGTTCTTGGCGCTTTGGCGGTTCGATAAATTAAGCTTTGTGGCAATTTTTGCGTAAGTCCTAGGGTAGATGTTTATAAAAAATATACAAAACTTTGTTAGTTGTCATCCATTGATCATAAAGTGCTGAGTGCTGAGTCACCGAAGTTTGCAAGGGCGGGGGAACCCCCCTCCGGGTTCACTACTTTGCTTATGCCGGGAAACCCGTCCACCGCAAGTGGTTCACCGCACGCAACTTCTCGCTGAGTATAAACCCTGTGAATTCAAGACTTTGAGCCATCAACACTGTCCTAACTTAAGTGACTACAGCTATACAATCCAAAATTGATGGATTTGCTTAAGCCAGCGTTTCATCGGAAGTTGAATTACTGGGAGTATAGTATTGATTAACCAATTCCTTGATAATCACTTCTGGATCGTCTGACTCAATTCCGAGTTGCTGAGAAATCTGCTGGCGTAAGTTTTGATCTTCCTGCATCATCCCAAACAACTGTTCTAGGGTAACGGTTTGGTAATCTCCTTCCGAGGCAGAGTTATCGGTTGTTTCTGTTTCTTCTTGTACTGCGTAGCTTTCTGCTGGTGGGAAATTTGTGCTGAAAGCATCTGGCCCGTCATATTCCCATATAGGTTCGCCAGAATTACGTGTCAACAACTGCATCCCAATTTCGTAAGCTTCATCTCCAATTTCTCCTACACCTAAATCACCCAATTGTACTAACCGCGCTGCTAATTCATTATTGGGTGTAGGTGCTGCCAGCAGTCTTTCGCCAAAGCGTCGTAACCACTCTATCCAACGTTGTGTGGAAACACGATGCTCAATATTGTGCAACCACTTGAGCGCCCAGGCTTGTCCTCGCGCCTGATGCACTCCCTCTAAAAGTTCGGTGAACAGAAATTCCAAATCCGTATCGCTCAGGGGTGGTGCTGACTCTGGTTGGACATTCACCTCGGCTTTTTTCGGAGTCGATTTTCTCCCGAACAAACTTTGGAAAAGGTTTTTGAGCCATTGAACTAACCGCTTGAGCATTTGCCGCACCATAAAGTATTGTATACCCTAAAATTGTAGCGATCGCTCCAACTGAAGGCTGAAGTGTAAAGTATGAAGTATGAAATCTTAATTTTTCAGACTTCACACTTCATACTTCATACTTTTATTTTTAGTTCATTTGTACTATAATAAAAACAGACACGCTGCGTTTAAAATATGTGAACGCCGAGTTGGGCGCTTAATATAAAATTAATTTTGAAAATGCATTGACATTTTCCCTCCATGCCTTACGAACCGCTGCACCACAAGTATCGTCCAAAGAGTTTTGCTGAACTAGTGGGGCAAGAGGCGATCGCTACTACGCTAATTAATGCTATCCGTACAGCTAAAATTGCCCCTGCTTATTTGTTTACCGGGCCAAGAGGTACAGGTAAAACATCTAGTGCGAGAATTCTGGCCAAATCTCTTAATTGTCTCAAAAGTGATAAGTCGACAGCTGAACCTTGTGGCGTGTGCGATGTCTGTCAAGGCATAACAAAAGGCTACTCTTTAGATGTAATTGAAATCGATGCCGCTAGTAACACTGGTGTCGATAATATCCGCGAACTCATAGAAAAAGCACAGTTCGCCCCAGTGCAGTGTCGGTATAAAGTGTATGTGGTCGATGAATGTCATATGCTCAGTACTCAGGCATTCAACGCGTTATTAAAAACACTAGAAGAACCACCAAAGCACGTAGTATTTGTTTTAGCAACTACAGATCCGCAGAGAGTTTTACCGACAATTATTTCTCGCTGTCAGCGGTTTGATTTTAGACGCATTCAACTAGAGGCGATGGTGAAGCATTTAAATGCGATCGCCTGGAAGGAAAGTATTGATATTACTGAAGAAGCTGTCATCTTAGTAGCCCAAATTTCGCAGGGTGGGTTGCGCGATGCAGAGAGTTTACTTGACCAATTAGCGTTGTTATCGGGAGAAGTCACCCCTGATAGAGTTTGGGATTTAGTCGGTTCCGTTAGTGAGAGAGACTTGTTAGCATTATTGAGTGCGATCGCTCAAGATAACCCAGAAGCAATTTTAGACTGTAGTAGTTACATCCTCGACCGGGGACGAGAACCGCTCACTATTCTGCAAAATCTCGCCAACCTTTACCGTGACTTACTCATTGCCAAAACAGCCCCCAACCGCCAAGATTTAGTAGCTTGTACTGAACAAACTTGGACAGCCTTAGTTGAGTTGGCGCAAAATTTACACATGAGTACAATTTTTGCTGGACAACAACATCTGCGAACAGCCGAAATCCAAATTAAAAATACTACCCAACCGCGTTTGTGGTTAGAGGTGACATTACTAGGATTATTACCAAGTGCCAGTGTTCAGTCAACCACAGTTGTTTCACCAAAAGTCAGTATACCTGCACCACAAAATAACCATCACCCATCACCACCACCAACCGAAAAAGCAACCCCTGCACCTTCACTCCAGCAACCTATCTCGCCACCTCCCCCCGTTGCTTCACCTACTCCCACACAGCCAGTCACACCTACCCCCGTTGCTTCACCTGAGCCTGTACAGCCAGTCACCTCAGTACCCGCTGCCGAAGAAGTTATGCCATCTACACAAGTGGACTTAACGGCAACTTGGCAGCAAGTACTAAGCAACATTCAGTTACTTCCCCGACGAGCATTATTAGGTCAAATGTGCCATCTGATTGAGTTTGATGGTAATAGTGCGCGTGTAGGTGTAAAACCTGCATGGTACGACAAAGTTAAATCAGATCTAACTATGATTGCAGCAGCTTTCCAGCAGACTGTTAATCGAGGCGTTGAGGTTAGCTTAGAAAAAGCCATTGCTGCAACCTCTTCTACAATTAGGAAAGAACCATCATCCAATGATTCCAACCTTGTTCAGCAGCCATCTCCTCCTAAGTCCAACAACCATAATCCACCACCAGCAGCAACAGCGCAGCCAGTTACACCTCCACCTGTACCAGTACCTCAGCCACCAGTTACACCTCCACCTGTCAAAACCGAATTTCCAGCGAATGGTAATGGTACTGCTAACATCCAAACTCCGCCACAACCTACACAAAATTCGTCAGAAGAATGGGAAGAAGTGACTAGAGCCGCTCAACATTTGGCACAATTTTTCGATGGGCAAATTGTCCGCTTTGCCGACGATGGCTCGGATTTATCCGGTTCGATAACTGCATCTGATTGGGTAGATGAAGCAGAAGCAGATGAGTAGTTTAAGAAGGTAAAAGTAAAAAGCAAAAAGGCAAAAGAAAAAAATTCTTTTGCCTTTTGACTTTAAATTTTTGCCTTCCTATTCTCCGCTGCCAGAATGTACTGTCTTTACCCATTTCAGGCGCTTTGGTCTGATGGAAATCCGGGCAGTTGTACTACTCATCACTACTAACCAGTGCAACATATATAATGTGCCGCGCAGGGTTTGTAGTAGTAACACAGGATAAGTGGCAACCGTGAATTTTTGCTCTTGACGTATCCGCCGCAGTCCGGCAAACATCCCAAAAACAGACATAGATACAGATAAGGTAGTAACGGGGCTGAACAGTGGCAGGCGATGTCGAGCAACTGCCATTAATAAATCTGGGACGGCAGCTGTTGGCAAGATGTACATGGTAATCATAAACATGAGCATATCCCAGGTTTTGCGAGTACCCATGCGGTTTTTCAGAATTAGATCCCAGTAATCTAAGTAGCGCTGATAGCCACCTTCAGCCCAACGGTTACGCTGATGCCAAAGCGCGATCGCAGTTGTCACGCCTTCTTCTTGGACTGCTGGGTAGAATACGCACTCAATATCCCAGTTGTCTAGATGCAGCCGGAAAGTCATATCCAGGTCATCGGTAATGGTTTCTTCATTCCATCCACCACAACTTTCTAAAGCTGTGCGCCGGACGAATTGACCATTACCTCGCAATTCGCCAATGCCACCCAAAGCAATCCGCTGTTGCTGGAACCAAGTGTCCAAAGCCATTTCTGACATCTGTCCCTTCGTCCAAAAATTCTCCTTGGCGTTGGCTATAGCTTTACGTACCTGTACTGCACCGACTTTTTCTCTTTGAAACAAAGGTACTATCTGGAGTAGTAAGTCTGATGGCACTTGAGCATCCGCGTCAAACACTGCGATAATTTCACCCTTAGTGTGAGGCAAAACCTGATTTAATGCTCCTGATTTACCACCACCTGCTTGGGCGGAACGCCTCAATACCTTGAGTTTTTTATATTCCTGTGCTAGTTCTGCTAGTATTTGCGGTGTTTTGTCGGTACTGTTATCGTCAATTATCCAAACTTCATATTTCCCATCTGGATATTCCAGATTGCAAAGACTTTTGACTAATTTACCAATTACCGCTTCTTCATTTTTGGCTGCTACCAACAAAGATACACAGGGTAATTCTCCCTGAATTTCTTTTTGATAGCGGCGGGGTCTAGCAAATACCACAACCAAGGCGTGAAGTCCCATAATTGTGGTCAACCCCAGGACAAAAATATAAGCCCAAGAAGCTAAGTGTAGAGCGATCGTGCCGCTCCAAACTATTGACAAAACCAGAGCGGCTTTACGTCTACGTCCTTGAAACCGGGATGGTTGAGACAAACGATTTGTCCCTACCAATGACTCTTCTTCAGCCGATAGGTCAGCCAACAGAGAGTCAAGCCCTTCAAGCTCTTTGTATGAATCGTTTTCAGGCCAGGAGTTCGCTGGCATAGGTTACTTAATGCAATACCAGTATTTTTATACACCCATAAATAATCTGGGAATTATTTAACGTCAAACTTAGAACTATGCTACTTGTACTTACCTGCTGCATCGGCGATTGGTACTAACTTACCCATCTGTAAGTTGCCTTTGTATGGCAAGTTGAGATTAAGCAAAGTAATCGCAAGATAGGCACAGCTTGCAGTTGTGACTCATTGCAATAAGCGCGTTTACTACCTAATATTAGGTTTTTTCGCCGCTAATGCCCCAGCTGTCATCAAAGCTAATGCAGCCTTATTGTAACTGAAATTTTAATATTTCTTAGTAGTAACTTTGATTGCACTATCACAAAGTCAAAACTAAAAAGACGAAATGCAAAGAATTACTTATTAATTGTTTACATTTAATTAAGATTTTCACTGCTGCTCCTGAGACTTATTCTTTTGTAGTGTGTATTACAGGAATTTTTTTGGGAATACTATTGACAACGATTAATATCCCCAGTTTCAACCAACTTGAGGAATATTCAACAATGTCTATTGAGCAACTCCAGCCTGCAACCCAGCAGCAAGCAAGCGTCTACTTGCCTTACATTCAAGGTACAAAGCGTAATTTCTTGCCCTATGCCATCAGTCTCTATCAAAAAGGCATTTTAGAGGGACACCGCAAAATAGAAGCCAGTGAAAATATTCCCTTTGTCGCTTCTTGGAATGTGGCCACCCTGCCTTCAGACTTAACACGCTGTCGAATGCAGTTTGATGGGAATGCTGACCTCAATTATGAAGTGATGATGGCCAGTTTTGAGTTTATCAGTTTTTTGATTGAATTAATGGACAATTATAAACGTTATCGTGTGACAGACTTTTCGCAATCATTTTACCGAAAATTGCTGCGTATTGATGAATAAATCAATTCACTGAATGTCTAGGGTGGTAGGATGGCAAAGGAGATTTATTTCTCTCAAACCTACCCCAGACAAGCGTTATTTCAGGGATTGAAGCATGGCAGAGTTCATGGATTTAGTATCAAGTTGAAAACAGTTAAAGTAATAATTTAAATACCCAGTAGTTAGTAGCTTTATAGCAAAAATACTATAAATTAAAGCTTATTTTTTAACCAAAAAAATGTTAACTCTAAAAAACTATGCTCGCTAAGAGCGTAAGTCTTTTGCTGGAACAAACTAAAATTAGGAAACACCTAGCTGGGTTCTACTTCCTTTTGAAATTAGGAGTGCATGTGTGCCAAAATCTGCTAAACATCTGCTGATTGGATCAACCGAAACTTACAGTGGAAAATCTGCAACAGTTTTGGGTTTGTCTTATCAGCTACAGCAAAAAGGACTGGATATTGCTTACGGTAAACCGTTGGGAACTTGTTTGAGAACATCTGGTGGCACTGTAGTTGAAGAAGATGTCCAGTTTATTGCTTCTAGCCTTAACCTAGCAGCAAACCGCATTGCGCCTACTATGCTGGCTTTAGATGAAGTCAGTGTGCAGAAACGTTTAAGCGGCGAAGATAACACTAATTATCGGCAGTCGCTAGTACAGCAATATTTGCACGTTTCTCGCGGAGATTTAGTCTTACTAGAGGGGCCAGGAAATTTAACAGAAGGAAATCTGTTCGATTTCTCGGCGTTGCAAGTAGCAGAAGTATTGGATGCTGCTGTTTTGTTAGTAACTCGTTACAACTCGCTATTGTCGATAGATGGTTTATTAGCGGCTAAACAGCGTGTGGGCGATCGCTTGGTTGGTGTTGTCCTCAATGATATTCCAGCCAAAGAATTTGAAATGGTGAAAAATCTTGTGCGGCCGTTTTTGGAACAGCAGGGTATTGCTGTACTAGGAACACTACCGAAAAATGATTTACTGCGGAGTGTCAGCGTGGGTGAACTGGTAAACCAGTTAAATGCCGAAGTTCTTTGTCGGAGCGATCGCTTAGATTTGATGGTAGAAAGTCTGGCAATTGGTGCGATGAACGTTAATGCAGCTGTTAAATATTTCCGTAAACGGCGTAACATGGCAGTGGTGACAGGAGGCGATCGTGTAGAAATTCAGCAAGCGGCCTTAGAAACCTCAACCCAATGCCTCATCCTCACAGGACAACTACCACCGCCCCAATTTATTCTTAGTCGCGCTGAAGAACTGGAAATACCGATTTTATCTGTTGACTTAGATACTCTGACTACTGTAGAAATTGTTGACCGTACTTTTGGTCAAGTACGCGTCCACGAACCAATTAAAGTGCAGTGCATCCGCCAGTTGATGAATGAGCATTTTGACATTGAGCGTTTATTACTTAAACTTGGCTTAAGTCCAGCAACAGCATTGTCTTAGCCGCACAAAATTACCCAAGATGCCTGCACTTTGCACTTTGCCATAGCATTCGTCATGGTACTCAGTTTCTTTCTTCGCCAACCTTGCGGATGTTATCCATCACTTCTGGCAACACTTTTTGAAATTTTCGACCTAATAGGTTGCTGAATAAAAAAGACAAAAGTTCAGTAAACGAAATCTCATGTGTAAAGAATGTACCGCTTTGGTTTACGGTGAGATAACGTCTAACGTTGAGCTTGCACAAAGGCAACTGAGTGGTGAATGTATAGCTCTTTTTTGACTCTAAATCTGAAATGAAGAACACACACACAGGGGCATTCTTGGGTTTTAGCTTACCTTTGACCGTTTACTATTGACGAAATTATCCAGCTACTTAGTTAAATAATTAAAAAATTGTAGCAATGTCTAACTTCAGCTGGCTTCGTACCTACACTCTGTTTGGTAAAATATCTGGGTCGTTAAATTCTAATTAATTACTATCTTTGAGCCAGTCAATAGATCTTATTAACCTCGATACATTAGCGCAAGAACTGGCGACAATCCAACAAACAGGTTCTAAGCGAATTGCTTTGCTGGGTTCTCGTCATGTGCCGATTACGCATCAAAATCTGATTGAAATGATGACCTATGCCTTGGTCTTAACGGGCAATAGGATTATTACCTCTGGGGCTACTGGGACTAATTCAGCTGCCATCAAGGGAGCAATGCGGGCTGATCCTAATTTGCTGACTGTGATTCTTCCTCAAAGCTTGGAACGCCAACCTTATGAATCTCGGCAGCAGTTAGAACAAGTGATGCATCTGGTAGAAAATCCCAGTAATGATAATCTGTCTCTGGCTGAAGCTAGTTACATCTGTAACAAAGAGATTGTCTCTCGTTGTCAGCAATTAATTTGTTTTGCTTTTCATGACAGTCGCACTCTACTACAAACTTGTGGAGACGCGGAAGAACAAAGAAAAGTAGTAACTTTGTTTTATTTTGATTAGTCAACAGTCAATAGTCAACAGTCAATAGTCAACAGTCAAACAACTTACTGGCTATGGGCTATGGACAACCGACTATAGACTATTACTAATGACTATTTTTGTGTACTGTATTGCTGCTACTGCTGAACTGATTTATCTGCCGTTTTTAGTGGTGGCTTGCTATACTCTATTTTTTATATTTTAAATATACCGCTTTTGCGTTAGCGAAGCTCCTTGGAACGAGGTTCACTCACGTTAAATAGGTTCTGTTGGCTCTGCAACTCTTATCTTCTTTAGCATCATTCAAGCCAATTAGTAACCACTGCATACACAATCTCACGTTCAATCTTTTCTATGGCTTCAACTTACTCCTTTGACATTGTGAGCGATTTTGATCGGCAAGAACTAGTTAACGCTGTTGATCAAGTTGTGCGAGACATTAACAGTCGATACGACCTCAAAGATACTAAAACTACAGTCGAGTTAGGTGAAACAACTATTACTGTTAACACCGACAGTGAGTTTACTTTAGATTCTGTACACAACATTCTGCGAGAAAAAGCTGCCAAGCGCAGTCTCTCTCAGAAAATTTTTGAGTTTGGCAAAGTTGAATCGGCTAGTGGTAATCGTGTACGTCAAGAAATCACACTCAAAAAAGGTATCAGCCAGGATATTGCCAAGCAAATTTCTAAATTGATTCGTGACGAATTTAAAAAGGTGCAAGCCTCAATTCAAGGAGATGCTGTGCGAGTTTCTGCAAAATCAAAAGATGATTTGCAAATTGTCATCCAACGGTTAAAACAAGAAGACTACCCGGTGGCATTACAATTTACAAATTATCGTTAGAAAATGCTCAAATTTAGTTAAATTTTTTCCAGTAAACTGCCAGCAAATTTTGTTTCGTTGGCAGTTAGCTTTGTTGGGTTTGGACAAAGAAAGAAATATCATTTAGGCTGAGTAAGTGTACTTATGATGCGAGAACAGCCAAATGCGCGATCCACAAAAAAATGTGATTAAAATTGATCCGGGGACTTTTGTTTTAATTGTGTCTATTTTATTACTTTTACCTCTTGTACTTGCTGGTTTTTTCTGGCAGTGAAGGTATTGATTAATAGCACACTCAGCATTCTGAATATTATTTACTTGAGATGGCGATCGCCTACTTCAGTATTAATTTTACCAGTGGCGATCGCTTTTGCTTCTGCACCAATCTACACAGCAGCAGGAGTTTTAGCGCTACTAATTCCGCGAGGTGAAGTAATAGCATCAGCAGGTTGAATAACTTCTGCTAGTGCGTCTAGTTGCTCTCCCAGATAATCAGAATTTTGCAATATCTCTGGATTGACGAAATCATGTGCCAGCAAAGCATAAACACAAACTTTGCCATCTGCTGATTGTCGATACCTCAAAGATGGATTGTATCCCATATCTTCTAATAACTTCAAGGTTTGTGCAACTGTCATATTTTGTACAGCAGTCAGTTCTACTGCTAAAAATATTTCCCCAGGTTTTGGAATTACTGGAAGTTCAAGTGTCATATATCTCTCCCTCAAATTGGCATTCGTAGCGTTTTCCTTTTCCTACTTTTTTAGGTTTACCAATTAGCCGCACAATTGTTTTTGCTTCAATAGTCGCTTCTTGTGCTTTTATTTGGCATTTTTGCACGGCTTCTGCCTCATTCTCTGCCCAAACATAATCAGTCCAAACTTCCTTGGGTTTTTCTGGGTCTTCTAGCATTATTTTAATTTAGACTAATCTTTATGGGTATGAAAGAGAGTCCTTAATTGAGTATCATAATTGTTCTAATCGGCACTGCTTTTCTTGCCTGACTATTCCGTAGCTGCTGGTTGAGGCGCAAACTGAACTCTGGGATCGGGCATGAAGGTATATCTTAAATACAGTCCACCCCAGACGAACAAGATAATTAACAAAGCACCAATACCAATGGGGCTAGGAAGCCAGAAGACTACTTCTATATGGTTGAGTTCACCAGTTTGGAGTCGCCATAGCAGTTGATTACCTTGCTTTTCTGGTTCGACAGCATTTTCGGTGAGTTGAATATTTTTCGCACCCCAAGGGGTTTTTAAGCTAAATTCCAAATCGAGAATTGCACCTGTATCAGCAAGAACGTTACCCTTGTTGGCAATTAAGGCCAGCGATCGCAAGTCTAAATCATAAATTAAACGATTCTTTACTAAGAGTAAAAAATTATTTTGAAATAGCAGTAAATTTGATTCAATCTTGGGTAATTCAGAATCAGTTTCGCTGGTTGTAGCTTCTACTTTTTGCGTGTTATGGGAGCTAAAAAATTCGTTAAATTTAGTTTGTAACTCTTGACCATTAGTGAAAGGAATTGTCACTATAATTTCTTCTTGAGAAACTCGCTGCGCTTTGCCTTCAAGTTTGCGAGCGCGATTTTCTATACTATCTAACCAAGCATAGACATAATCCCCACTAAAACTAGTAAGCCGTTCTCCTAACTTAATATGCTGCACTAATTCGCCGCTATTAGAGTGGTTAAAGTTAACCCCGACATCATACTTAACACAACCAGATAGCAGCAGGGATGTTAACACCACCAACCACAGCAGAGATTTTCGGGAGAAAAAGACATGGTTAATGCTGCGTCTTGTTGTTGCTTTTAACGAGTCAAATGGTTGAATTATCCACATAGATATCTTTGCCAACTTAGAAAAATTCATCACTTTATTTCTCCTAAAAAAGACAACTGAAGTATGAATTATGAAGTATGAAGTCTGAAATATAAATTTCATCTTTCATCAGGATTTACGCACAGAGTTTGTTTGTTGAGATGGAGTTAAGGGTAAAAATCGCTCTTGTTCAGATCCCCGACTTCTTTAAAAAGTCGGGGATCTAGTTATTCACTAAGGATTTAGAGTTGCTAAATTTCATACTTCACACTTCACACTTCACACTTCATACTTCATACTTTAAAAAGCCAACCAAGCTAAGTATGAGAAGATTACTCCAATAGCAATCAGTGCTACCCAAATAAAGCGATTATCTTTAGTATTGACCTGACTGAGGTCTACAAATTCTGGTTCAGCAGGTTTTTTCTTGGGAGAAGATTTTCCCGGATTGGCAGCAATACGCACTTTAGATTCATTATCAGACAATGCACCCAAATCTGGAATTTCGGTCATCCATTCACTTGGTCGTTTGAGCTTTGGTGCTTGTAAGATGTAGAGTAATCGCCGAGCTTGTTTATTAGTTTCTGAGTGGGGATGTCGTTGAAGTTGTTTGCAAAGAGCGATCGCTTCTTCATTTCGTCCGGCTGCTTCATAAGCTGTTACTAGCCAAATTTGCGCTTCTCCACCTAAGCGGGAATTACGAGCTAATAAGGCACTTGCCTTTTCTAGATTTTCTATAGCTTCTCGATATTGCCCATTTTCAAAGGCAACTCTCCCGGCTTGGTAACGCTTTCTAGCAATTTCTAAACTTGGTTCACTCACGTTTTGCATAATAAATCAGCACTGCTTTAATTTTGCCAATGCCAGTAATCTTTTTGTAATCTTTTTAGAAGCTGGCAATCTTAAAGTAAATAAACTTTTAAAATTTTAACTAGTAGTCATCTGTAAAAATCCCCAGTTATTCAATGCAGGTGAGCAAAATATGGTAAATATCAAGCTTTCTCAACCCAATTTGCTAGGAGCAGGAATTACTCTGGTATTGATGAGTACCGCAATTGCTCCAGCTTCAGCCCAATATATTGTGATTGATCGCAGCAATCCTTTTGGTGTAAGTCAGCCACCTGCTGTTGGTTCATTTATTTATGGTAGTCCGATTCCCACACCCATGCCTGTAGATCCCTCAACAGGATTATTACCGAGTCCCCCTATCTACCCTCAGCCTATCTACCCCAAAACTATCTACCCGGATTATTATCCTCACGTCAGGCATAACAGGTTCAATAATTCCACACTGGTAAACCCGACTTTAATCAATCCGATCATTAAGGATTCAACCATAGTCAATCCGGTAATCATCAATAATTCCTGGCGAAGGACACCATTTAGAGGGCGATCGCGGGTAATTATCACTCATCCTTGGTAATGACGTTAGTCCTTTGTCATTAGTCATTTGTTAACACATATCTTGCACGCCTGCGACTGAAGTCACGGCTACACAGACTCTCACCAGCACTTCGGCAAGCTCAGTGACCGCCTGCGCGGGTTCCAAACCCTTGATTTTGCGCCCTTTCCGCGTAGGCGGACTTCGTTTGTATAGCCAAGCCACTGCGTTGGGCGGGTTTCCCGACTTGAAGCAAGTGGCGCGCGAATTCCATTCGTTGGGGCTATGTGCAAGATGTGAATTAAGGCAAAGGACAAAGGACTAATGACCAATGACAACAAAGTTAAATAAACTGCGAACCCAAAATCATCGTCCCGATCCCAACGTCGGTAAAAATTTCGAGTAACAGTGCGTGGGGAAGACGACCATCGATGATGTGTGCAGCCTTGACTCCTTGAGCAAGCGATCGCACGCAACAATTAACTTTGGGAATCATCCCCCCGCTGACTACCCCCTCAGCAATCAGTTGCCGTGCTTCCCGAATATCTACTTTCGGAATCAACGTCGATGGGTCTTTATAATCTTTTAAAATCCCTCTAGTATCGGTGAGCAAAATCAACTTTTCTGCCCCAAGTGCCGCAGCGATTTCTCCAGCGACAGTATCTGCGTTAATGTTATAAGCTTGTCCCGACTCGTCGGCGGCTACGCTCGACACTACCGGAATGTAGCCATTGCTCGAAAGAGTTTCTAAAATTTTGATATTAACACCACTGACTTCGCCCACAAAGCCGATACCTTCTTGACCTTGAGGACGGGCGGTAATTAAATTTCCATCTTTGCCACACAACCCCACAGCCAGACCGCCAGCTTGGTTAATCAAAGAAACAATCTCTTTATTAACTCGACCGACTAAAACCATTTCCACCACATCCATTGTGGGAGCGTCGGTAACTCGCAAACCATTTTTAAATTGCGGTTCGATGCCTAATTTATCTAACCAACTATTAATTTCTGGGCCGCCGCCGTGGACAAGAATAGGGCGCAAGCCAACACAGGATAAAAAAACAATATCGCGGATTACCTTGTCTTTGAGGGTGCTATCTTTCATCGCCGCACCACCATATTTAACAACTACAGTGCGTCCTGCAAATTGTTGAATGTAAGGTAATGCTTCGCTGAGTACCCGCACACGAGTAGCTTCAGCTTGCCTGATATACTCAGTATCGTTGACCATCATGGTTGAGATTTAAAACCTATGCAGTCAGTGTAGAAGACTTTTACACTGGTCACAATCTCTCTGTTAAGACTGACGCAAGAAAACGAAAATTCACGGCTTTGAGTCAAGGTTACAGGTACTTAAAAATATAGGTGTTGAAGCCCCTTACACTTTCCTTAAAACAAAACTTTACACCCAGTTTCAAAAAATAATAGGTAACTGACCGGATCTAATTTACGGTTATAAATAAATAGTATGAGATAAGTATCTATGCCTAAAATTTATGCTTTACTAGTTGGTATCAATAACTACCATCCTGAATCAAAAGGAGTAAGTTCCTTAAATGGTTGTGTCAATGATATTGAAGCAATAGAAACATATTTACGTAAACGAATTGCCAGTGAGAAGAATTGGGAATTAGTTGAAAACTCAAAATATTCTTGGAAATTAACAAATGAGTTGGCAACACGCCAAGCAGTTATTGACGGATTTAAGCAACATTTAAGCAAAGCTAATAGTGAAGATGTAGTCTTATTTTATTATTCAGGTCATGGTTCTTTTGAGCCAGCACCAGAAGCATTTTGGGCAATAGAATCAGAACGTAAAATTCAAACCTTAGTTTGCTATGATAGCCGAACTAAAGAAAGTCGAGATCTGGCAGATAAAGAATTAAACTATTTAATTGAGCAGGTAGCAAAGAAGAATCCACATATCTTAATTATTTTGGATTGTTGTCATTCTGGCACAGCTACGAGAAATCCAGAAGTTACAATACGTCAAATCCCTGCGGATAGGAGAGTCAGGGATTTAAAAGAATTTATTTTTCCAGCAGAATGGCTGAATCACCGCTTGAGTAATAATTATCAGCTACCAAGACATATTGCGATCGCAGCTTGTCGTTCTCACCAAAAAGCAGTAGAGTATATAGGCGCAGATGGTAAATGCTACGGTGCTTTTTCTTACTTTCTAACACAATCATTGCAACGTACCAATAGTAATTTATCTTATGCAAGTCTTATCCAAGATATTAAAGCCTCAACAGTTAGTAAAGTTAACGAGCAGTCACCGCAAATAGAAGCACCATCAGAGGATTTAAGACAAACTTTTTTAGGGGGTGCGATCGGTGAATCTCCAAACTACTTTACCCTAACTTATGACGAAAAAAATTATCATAGTTGGGTAATTAACGGTGGTATTTTACATGGTATTCGTCCAACTTATGAAGGACAAACTTTATTAGCAATTTTTCATCGAGATAGAACATCAGAACAGTTGCGTCAAATTTCTGAAGCAATTTGTCAAGCCACAATTACTCATGTAGAGACAGAAATTAGCAAAGTTGAATTAAACGACTATAACGCCAACTTATCTCAAGACGAACCTTATTGGGCAGTTGTTACAGATGTACCTCTACCGCAGTTAAAGGTATATTTTCAAGGTGATGATGCAGGTATAGAATTAGCTCGTCCAGCACTCTCAGCTTCCTTATTTGTTCGAGAAGTAGAATCATCGGAAAATGCCAATTATTATTTAGAAGCTACTAACGGTCAATACTGGATTTTAGAAGCTGCTGATAAATATCCCTTAGTTGCACCTGTTCCAGAAATACCAGATACACAAGCATATACCAGACAAAGTGCAGAACAAATCATCAGGCGTTTAGAAAATATAGCACGTTGGACAAATATTTTGGAATTGAAAACTCCACCTACCAGTCAAATTAAAGCTAGAGATGTGGAGATGGAAGTGATTATTACTTCTGGGGATAAACAATATTCTTCAAAACAAGAAATTTCAGAAATGCGAGGAGAATACACTTTTAAAAATAATAATTGGGAGCCTCCACAGATAGAAGTAAAAATTACGAATAACAGTGAGCAAGACCTATATTTTCAGATAATCGAATTAGCAGGAGATTACGCAGTAGAGATTCCGGATTTTTTTATAGAAAGGAGTAGTTTACGTTTGCCTAAAAGAGACGCTGACGGTGCTACTATTAATAGTGCAAGAATAGAAATATATATTCCTAATAGCTACTTAAATAGAGGGATTACTGAATATAACGAAGTTTTTAAATTAATTGTAAGTACTAGAGAATTTGATGCGAGTTTGCTGCAACAAAAAGGATTTGATTCTCCGCCGCCTATACATCGTTCTATAGGGTTATCAGGCGCTCTCAACCATTTAATGAACAACGTATATACTCGTCAAACAAGAAAACCAAGTAGCCATATTGACAACTGGATGACTCAGGAAATTAAAATAACTTTAATCAAGCCACCAGTTGGAGTGGAAATAAAAGAGTCAGAAACTACTACAATATTTCATGATAGTATCCAACTACATGGACATCCAAGTTTTAAGGGCAAATTTAGCCTCACTTCTTTACCTCCCAGTAGTCGATATGTAAACAGTAATTTATTGCCACCTATTCTCCTCCAAGACCCAAATTTGCCTCAACCATTTGAATTCAATACTACTCGCAGTCCTGAAAGATTAAACGTTTTAGAAGTAACTGATGTCGAAAATTACGAAGATGTCACGCCAGAAAATCCCATCAAAATAGTAGTTAGGACATCAATAAAACCAGAAGAACATATATTACCAATTGCATATGATGGAGAGTTCTTCCTACCCTTGGGTAAAGCCAAATTAGTAAATGGCAAAACAGAAATCATCTTAGAACGCTTACCTCAGCCAACAATAGATAGTCGGAGTTTACAAGGTTCAATTAAAATACTATTTCAAAAACTGCTTTATCAAACTTTAGGAAAAGATTTTCCCTATCCACTTGTGAGAATTGTAGAAGTTTCATCAAATGGAAAGGTGTCTTATCAAGACAAGAAAGAAATCATTAAAACCAAGGTTGATGCAGCTGAGAAAATATTACTTTATATTCATGGCATCATTGGCGACACAGAAAATTTAGTCACCAGTATTCAAACAGCAAAATTAACAGACAATGGACAACAGAAAACCCTAAGAGATAACTATGATTTAGTTCTTGCTTGCGACTATGAAAATATAAATACCACAATTGAAGAAAACGCTAAATTACTCCAACAAAGATTAGAAGAAATTGGTTTAGGAGAAAACCACAGCAAACAATTACATATTGTTGCTCATTCAATGGGTGGTTTAGTATCCCGCACTTTTATTGAAAGAGAAGGCGGAAATCGAATAGTACAACATTTAGTTATGTTAGGTACACCGAATGCAGGTTCTCCTTGGCCTAACATTCAAGATTTGGCTTTCACAGCCCTTGGTATTGGATTGAATCAACTTTCTTCAGTAATTTGGCCGACAAAAATTATTGCTGCATTATTGGCATTTTTAGAAATAAACGATCGCGCTTTGGATCAGATGAATCCCGAAAGTTCTTTTATCCAAAGCCTCGCTACAAATCCTGACCCTGGCGTTAAATATACCATCATTGCAGGCGATCGCTCGATTCGTCCAGAAGCATTACAAATTGAGCCTGGAAGACAATCCAGCCAGATACAGCGACTTATACAAAAGCTGTTTGGCTCAACTGTAGATGGTGTAGTAGATTTGGTATTTCTCCAACAAGCAAACGACATAGCAGTGACACTGAAAAGTATTAAAAGTCTCAGCGAAAACCGTACACCCAGACCAATTATCCTACCAGACATTGCTTGCGATCATCTTACCTACTTCACTAGCCAACATGGCTTAGAGGCATTAGTAACAGCCCTGTGTGACAATTCCGAAATCTCAAATGAATAATGAGTCAGGACTTTCAATACCACGAGAACATGATTTTTCCATCAATCCCTAGACTCAAATCCATGTTTTTGGGACAAAATGTATAAAATACCGACAATTTACTCTGGCTGCTGACTCAGCAAAAAATATCAAGATGGTTAAAAAAAGAATAATCTTATTTTTAGCAGCAAGTCCTAAAGATACACCACCAGTAGGTTTAGCGAAAGAAGTAAATGCCATTCAGGAAGAATTGCAAAAATCTGAACATCGCAACAAATTTGACCTCCAGCAGAATTTAGCAGTGCAAGTTAGCGATATTCGACCGCAAATGCTTAAAATCAAGCCACAGATTGTTCATTTTTCTGGACATGGGGCGGGAGATGAAGGTCTGATATTTTTCGATGATAAAACTAATCAGTCAAAGACTGTCGATGCACAAGCATTAGCAGGATTATTCAAGCTATTTCAGAGTGTGGAGTGTGTTGTTCTTAACGGCTGTTACTCGAAAATACAGGCCGAGGCGATCGCGCAACACGTCAACTATGTGATAGGTATGGAATATGCGATTTCAGATGAAGCTGCCATTAAATTTGCTAGAGGTTTTTACTCTGCTCTAGGATCTGGGGAATCATTTGAGGCGGCATTTGAACATGGTCGCAGTGAAATTCAGATGGCAGATCTTGGAGAACACCTAACTCCACGGTTAATCAACAAGCGTGGTATTGATGAAACAACAGAGACTTCCCAGCCATCTCCAACTCAATCAATGGCTCGACCATCGCTTACCGCTAAAGCCGCTAGGGAACCTATCAGCAAACGTTTAGAAGATTATGGATTAATTGAAATCACAAATGACTTTCTTGACGAAGAAGCTAAGAAAATTACTGACGATTTAATAGCCAGATTTTTTGATGTGTACGAACCAGGCTGGCCAGAAGCAATGGATGAAAAGATTCCACGTCGGGATATGGTAAATAAATTGGTAGGTTTCTTAAACAGATCAAAGTCTGGATTACGTGTGACCTTGTTACTTGGCCCTGGATGCGAAGGTAAATCAACTGTATTACGTCAGACTGTTTGTTGCTTAGTTAAGACTAAGACTAGCTCTAATTTTCGCATTATTTGGTGGGAAGCAGATGACCCAAAAAACCTTGAACACTTTACGATGCTTTTAAGCCAATTACCTAAATTAAATATTAAAGAAAAATGGTTGATAGTTTTTGATGATCCTTCTACACAACTGATTAAAATAATTTATGACCTATGCTGTGAATCTTTAGGTTGTCGAGATATTGAGTTTTTACTTTGCTGTCGAGATACTGTGTGGAAAACTTATGGTGAAAAACTAGGGAGCGGGAGGCAAAATTGTTGGGAAAATCGTTTGGAAGCTCCACAAGAAATGGGTGAATTGACAGACGAAGAAGCAAAAAAAATTCTCGAAGCTTGGAAAGCAGCAGGCAAATTAGAATATCAAGATGAGGATGAAGCTAATCTTATCCATAAATTACTGGAAGAACAGAAATCAGACACTGAAAGATTTTATTTAGCAGCTATGCTGCGGATTTGTGAAAATAAAACTGTAGAAGAAGGAGTACAATGGCGACTAAAAAAAATACTGACAGATATTAAGAAAAAACCAAAATATCAATTCATTCTAGATGCCTATGCTTGCATAGTAGCAATGCACAAAGAAGGACTCAGTTATTTAAAACCATATGTCTTAGCTAAGGCAATTAACTATAAACCAACTCAGTTACGTTCAGATATTCTAGAAGAGCTTGGCAATGAAATTATTTTGCCTAAAAAGGATAAACAGGCGATTTTAACACGTCAGCGAAGTATAGCAGAGGTTGTCTATGAGCTTATGTCACGCTCTCCTCACTCAATAGATTTTGAGGATAAAATCTATCCTAGATTAGCTACATCTGCTCAGAAATTGCTAGGTACTGTCATTGACAGACACAGTACAGAAATACGTAACTGGCAATATAAATTTCCAGAGCATTTTGCTGAGGAAGAACCTAAAAGAATTGATTTAGCAATTAGAATTGCTGAAAATTTGTATCATGAAAACAAAGAAGAACACCTTTTTACTAAGTTGGCTCAACTTTATCGTGACAATGGTAGGAGTGAGAAATCTGTGGATCTCTGCCGAAATTGCACTTTAGAAAGAAGGGATAGGAAGTTCTATCATACATGGGCTTATGCAGAATACGAAACCAAGAACTACGTAAATTCTGTATGTCTATGTGAGTTTGCATTAGCTGACAGTACAAGACATGAACTTGATGGTGAAAGCATCATGATTTACCTCTCGACTGTGGGACTTGCTTTTGATGGGTTATGTAGAAATTCTGGTGATGATTATGCACAAGCTTTAGGTGCTTCAGCACAACTTGGATTAAAAATTGCTCCAGGAGTTAAATTTGACAAAGACCCTGAAGATAAAAGGAAGAAGACAACAATAGAGAACCTAAATAACAATATTAAGCGCGCTAGAGACAATGGTGTTGCTGTTACTAAACTTGAGCAAAAGGATTTAAAGACACTCTTTGAAAATCTTCAAACTGGATTTAAGAAAGTGAATCCAAGTTTCTTTGAGGGAATAGACCAGAATTTAATCAAACAATTAAATGAATTAAAAAAACAATTAAATGAATTAACATTTGAGAAATTGAAGGAAAAGTTAGGCATACCCAAATAATCAAGTACTCAAAAAGGTACTGCCAATAAAAAAAATATATATCACTTTGATGGCGACGGAGCAGGGGGAAAGATAGTTGTTTTGAAAAAGAGAAATTGGATAATTTATTTTCTGGAAGTCCCAAAACAAAATTTAGAACCAGCCGAGATACATATAGGGTAGCGATCGCTCAATTTTCTCTATGCTGGTGAGATGCAGTGGTTTTCAGCACGCTAGGAATTGCTTGCATAACTTTGTTAGCGATTTGCTCTGGTGTTTCGTCTTCTTGCACCATGATATGCAAATCAGCCTGGGCGTAGAGTGGTTGGCGTTGTTCGAGGAGCGATCGCAATTTAGCTTGAGGATCAGGCTCTTGTAGCAGTGGTCTTGTGGTATCCTCGGCCAAGCGGATGTAAAGTAGTTCGACTGGCACATCTAGCCACACAATCAAACCGTGGCGTAAGTAACTCCAATTTTCTCGCCGCATCACAATTCCGCCACCTGTAGCTACTGTCAAATTGAGATGAGCGCTAACTTGTGCCAAAACATCACTTTCTAACTGGCGGAATGCAGCTTCCCCTTCTTCGGCAAATAACTGATTGATGGATCTACCTGCGGCTTTCGCAATCACATCATCAGTATCAACAAAGCCATAACTCAACTGCTGTGCTAGTAAACGCCCTACTGTTGTTTTACCAGCGCCCATCATGCCAATTAAGTACAGGCTGACTCCTTGCAATAAGCTGCTCACCAGTTACTTGACTCCAGTAAATTCTCAACTCCTCACTTTACTTTAAATCTCGGCATTCAAGCGACTTTCTTTGATATGGTTTTTTAAGTGAGCGGCAAAAATTGTCTGACTCATTAAAAAGTAGCTTTCTTGTTCTTCACTTAATTTCAAGTTTTCTTCGATTAAGCGCTCAATTATGTACTCCATTAACACTGGAGTTTGAGAAAAGCTAGAAGCTTGTTGTTCGATTAGCGTAGGCGTAGCCTTCTCGATTAGAGATCGCCTATGTAACAAATCTACAGCTTCTAAGATTAATCTTTGCGACAGCCTTGGTGACAAGCCTGGTATAGTGTTTTTCTGCAATTGCCTTACGGAAACAGGATTCTGATTCATCGCCAACCAGTACATCATATGCTTTTCTAATTGCGACAAACGATTAAACTGTTGGTCTAAGATAGCGCGAATCTCTCCAAAAATTACAGTTCCTTGTGCAATAAACTCATCAATATTTCCACCAAATAATTCTTGAATTGTCGTAGCTACTAATTTTAAAAATAGCGGGTTCCCTGCATACTGTTCTAATAAGACTCGGCATTTGTCTTCTGAGATGTTAGCCAAGCCTTTATATTTTAGAAGTGAGATGCTTTCTGATTGATTTAAGCCAGTTAGTTTGAAAGAGCGCACAGGTAGTGTACTGCCTTCTAGAGCGGCTATTTCAGGAGTTTTTTCCCGACTGGTTAATATTAAGCAGCTTTGATGTTGAGATTCTCCTACCCGCCTAATTAGTTCCCTATATAGTTCATATCCTGGACGATATTGAATTTGTGGCAAGAGAAAGGGAGGAATGACATTCTTCATTCCTTGATGGCTGGCTGTTAATGTAGCGTAACTATCACTACTAGCTAAAATTGCATCAAAATTATCTAAAACAATTAAACACCGATTAGTCCGCAAAAAATCTATCAATTGGGAGATGCGTCCTTCTATAGTTTCTGCAATTACTGTCTCAGGTGTTGGCAATAAAGTCTGAATTAATTGTTCTATTATCTGCTCTGGGGAAGGGGAAAGACGCAGCGATCGCCAGATAACATAATCGAACTGATCTTGAATTTCTTGTGCTAACTTCACAGAAAAAGCCGTCTTGCCAATACCACCCATACCCAAGAGTAAGAGTAAGCGACAGCCTTCAAGCAAAATCCATTGCTGAGTTTTCGCAAGTTCTGCTGTTCGTCCGTGGACAACACTCACATCAATTGCTTCACCCCAATCTTGAATTGAGTCTGATTTAATTTTTACTAACTCTGTTTCTTGGGCTGTTTGTGTTTTTCTAGGAATGATTGCTGCTGGTAATTGAAATCTGACTTTTTTATACCCAGCTTTTTCAAGTAAATAAGTTACACGGCTCCAATTTTTCACTTTCACTGAGTAGCCAGCTGCATTACTCAGCATTTCTTCTATATACTTGTATAATCCATTAGACAAATAGACTCTAACAGTACTACTACTCCGACTTTGATAAACTATACTGGCAATTTCTGCCGGACTACAACCACACAGTAAACCTCTGAGGAATTTCTTTTCTACAGGTGTTAAAGCTTTACCTTTTGTTGATGCTAAATCTACGTATAACTTTTCTAACTCCCAATTACTTTTAGCTTCAAAAAATTCTTCTTCTACTTGATTTGTATCAGGTGCTGCCATTACTATTATTTATGTATTTAATATAACTTTGGCAATATCCTAACTATTATTCGATGAAGTCAGAATAAATAAAAAGTAAATTTATAACGAATTTGCTAACTGTTGTTAGGTGACTTGGAAGTTCTTACTTAGATATCTTTAGACTTAACGGAAATTTTATAAAGCTTGTTTGAAACTTTAAGCAAACAAATTCGGTCAACATGAATCTACGGAACTTTTGGTCTGTGCTGTGAGAATTTTAGATTGGCATCACACTGTGTTTTTAACATCACATTATTGGAATTCTAAAATTCGCTAAAATTAGGTTCTCATCAATAATTTTTGCCGATAAAGGTGTAAAAGATGACTGAATTTTTGAGCTTGTATGAACCAAGCTTTACAAAATTGAAGGTTTAAACACAAAAACCGATGCATATTTTACTGGACTCAGCCCAAATCAATGTGGTGTGTTAAGAGGCATCAACCATGACTCGAATTCGTGACGTTGTACAACAAGCTTTAGCAACTGGCTATCTAACGGTTGAAGCAGAAAATCAATTACGGCATTTATTAACTACACGCTATGACTTGGAAGATTTCAACGCTTTCATGACTTTGCAGGAAGCGGCTATGAACGGCAAAGTTAAGCAAGAGTCGCGTGAAAGAAGTATGAAGTGTGAAGTGTGAAGTCTGAGTCTGAAGTCTGTAGACACCCTTTGGGTGGCTTCCCGCAGGGTAATTTCATGCTTTAGCCTTCTGCCTTTTGACGAATAACAAATGACAAATGACAAATCACTTCCGTGGTTTGTCGTCATCACCAAATTCATCGTCCTCAAAAAATGACCAGTCATCATCATCGGCATCATTGGCTGGTTCGTCAGCAGGCTGTTTATAGGGAGGAATAATGACGCGGTAATCAGCATCATAAACCGATTCCGTCTTCCCTACAGCAGTATTTTTCGGTTCGCGGTAACTGTAAGAGTAAGTTGAACCAGACTGAGAAGAATTTTTAGGTTCGTGGCGTTCTTCTGGTTCAAAGTCGCGTATAGGTTGAGTTTTCGGTCTGGGAGGAGGCGTTTGTTGCGGCTGTTCCTCAAAGTCCCAATCATCGTTTGTATTGCTGGTTTCCCAATCATCAAATTCTTCACTTGCAGCAGCCTTATTTTGACTAGCAGATGATGGAGATGTAAAAGGTGCAGATGTAGGTTCTTCTTTGCGAGGTGTTCTGGCACGCCGTGATGTTGCTCCTGATTTCGGGGTTGGCCGTGGTTGCCCTTCAAAATAACTTGATAATTTAAATAAAGTAGTTATCAATACAGACGTAAATGCACCCGCAGTTGTAATAAATAAAATCCACATCGCTAGGGGTAAAGGTTGAGTACGCATCCCTAAAAAAACTAACGATATCGCAGGCGACCAGTTCTGCACTAACAACAGTGTTAGCCCTCCTAGTATTGCCACCAATAAAATTAAGCGAATTACAGCCATAAAAAAGGCAAAAGGTAAAAGGCAAAAGTTACTTAACTCAATGAAAACAAAAGGTAAGAGTAAAAAAGCAAAAGACAGTCTATCTTACTTTTACCCTTTTACTTTTACCTTTTTACTTCCTTCCTTGCCACCTTTGAATTGGGATGCAGTCAATATCCAGTTGATCTAAAGTACGGGCGACGACAAAATCAACTAAGTCCTCTATGGTTTGCGGGTTGTGATACCAAGCTGGAATAGCTGGCACAACTCTCACCCCGGCTTCTGCCAAGGTTGTTAAGTTACGCAGATGAATCAGACTAAAAGGAGTTTCACGAGGAACGATAACTAGTTTGCATCCTTCTTTGAGTTGGACATCGGCTGCCCTCTCCAGTAAGTCAGAACTCAAGCCAGCTGCCAGTTTAGCCACTGTACTCATACTACATGGGATGATGATCATCCCTAAAGTCCGAAAGGAGCCACTGGCAATATTGGCTCCGACATCACTCCAAGGATGACAGCGTAGTTTGCCTGCAACGGCTATTCCTGCTTGTTCGCGCCAGAATTGCTCTTGTTGAGTTGGTTCGGCTGGCATTCGAGTTTCCTGTTCTGCTTGCCAAACCATGTAAGTTGATTTAGAAGCAACTAATTCAATTTCATAGTCGGCGGCAAGCAAATATTTCAGAGTGCGAACGGCATAAATTAGCCCAGATGCTCCTGATACGCCAATGATTAAAGGTTTGGTGTGATGTGACACGCGGTTTTCTTAACAAAACTTATTCATCATCAGCATAAGGTTCTAAATCGTTAGGTTCAAGTTCACCAGACAAGTAAATATCATCTCTGTCATCGTTGATACTAGAATTACCTAAGCCTTTAGGTATGCCATCAGAACCAACGGTGACTAAATCTATTTGTTGGCGGTAGTAATCAACACTTTTCACTTGTACGGATACGCGATCGCCTAATCTATAAGAAGCGCGATTTTTTCGCCCAAACAGTGCTTGTTGTCTGGCACGATATTCATACCAGTCATCTTTGAGAGAACTGACATGAACTAACCCCTCCACTCGTAAGGGGGCGCTAGGATGTTTTTGTTTGGGTGAGTCTGTTGGCACTTCGATTTCGACAAAGAACCCGTAGGACTGCACACCAGTAATTACACCTTGAAAAACCTGACCGATGCGCTGTTTCATCAGTTGAGCTTTTTGCAAGCCTGCTAAGTCGGCTTCGGCTTCTTGGACTTCTTTTTCGCGGTCGTTGAGTTGAATAATTACCCTGGTTAAATCGCTTTGCAGTTCTTGTTGCAATTCTGGGGGTAAGACGTTCCAGTTAACTTCGATGTGCGAAGAAGAGTGACGCAGGTTAACGCGGTCTTTAACACGGGTGTTGCGGCGATCGCGTCCGTGTTCTATCAGTCTGTAGTAGACTCGTTGCAAGAGCAAATCTGGATAGCGGCGCAAGGGGGAACTACAGTGAATATATTGCGCTAGTGCCAAACCAAAGTGACTGCCTTTGGTAGTACTGTAGGCTGCTGGCTTGAGGGTATCTTGCAGCAGATAAGTTAACACTTGTTCTGAAGGAGATTCGGCAAACGCCCGCGTTAATAGTTGGTAATCTAGGGGTTGAATGTCCGCTTCGGAATCTAATGCCAGTTCTACGCCTAAATTGATGGCCAATTTCAGCATTTCCTGGACATCTTCGGGATCAGGTGCGCCTTGAACTCGCCAGATGGCAGGAATTCCTAAAGCACTTAAATGTTCTGCCATTAGTTGGTTTATTAATAGCACAAACTCTGTCAGGAGCGATCGCACGGTTAAATCGTTCACTACAACCGCACCTAACATCCCTTCATCAAAGTAAGGGTTTTGGGTCGGTGGCAGATTTAACTGCAAACTACCACGGGCTAACCGCACTTGTTTGACAACTTGGTGTAAACTTTCAAGGTTTTGGAGTAGCTGTACTACCTCTTCCGATTCTTTGGAGGGTTGACCGCCGAGAATTGCTTCTGCTTTGTCTTTATTGATGGCTGTGTCTACATTAATTACACTCGGCTGAATTTCCCATTCTGACAATTCGCCAGATGTGGGATCGATGGTAATCAAAAATGAGAGTGTGAGGCGATCGCTTCCCGCTACTAAGGAACAGCGATCTGCTACAGTTTCTGGTAACATGGGCAGTACTAAATCTCCCAAGTACACAGAACGTCCTCGCTTCAGGGCTTCCCTATCTAAGATTTCGTCTGGGTGAATGAAGTGAGAAACATCGGCAATGTGAAAACCTAAACGCCAGGCTTTGTTTGTTTTTTCTAAACTCAAAGCATTCTCGACCAGCTTGGCATCAGTATTGACACCAGTAATTGCTAAGGTAAATATACTGCGTAAATCTAATCTATTTTTCAGGTCAGCTTTCAGTATCCTTTTTGGTAACTTGGAAGCCGCTTCTTGAACTGCTTCCGAGAAATTACGGGATAAGTCGTGTTTACAAGTAACCAAATCGATATCGGCTGCGGCTTCCGCATCACTACCCAAAATTTGCACTACCCTACCAATGGGCGGATATTGGGCTAAGGGATAACGCAGAACTTCCACATGGGCGAGATGGTCGATGGCTTCTGCCAAAGTCATACCGTTTGTTTGCAGCTTGAGTTCAAACAAAAGCCTGTCATCTAAAGGTACTGCCCGAAAACCGCTTTCTACTTGTTTAATCCGAGCTAGTAAAGTGTGATTAGAACGTTCTAAAATTAACTTAACTTCACCTTCAGGAGAACGACGACGACTGCCTTCTTTAAGAACTCTTACCAAAACGCGATCACCATTCCAAGCATTGCTTAAATGACTTTCACGGATGTAAATATCTTCCGCGCCTTCGACATCTTGAATTGCAAAGCAAAAGCCTTTACTAGAACAACGGAGTTTGGCTTCAATCATGCCTTCTTCAAACACGCGGCGATATTTGCCGCGTTCTTTGACCAAAATTCCGATTTTTTCCAGTACTTCTAAAGCAATATGCAGCTTTTGTAAACTATCCTCATCTTCGCAGCCAAGTTTCTTTTCTAAAACTTTCCGAGCTACCAATTTATCATCGGTGAAATTGGCAAGGAGTGTAGCGATTGAAAATTCCATGCAGTGAACCGACCTTTGGTCAAAACATCATGTTGGTTTAATCTGGTTCTTTTCTGTATACCCTCACGGCCTACAGACAATAACTCACTGGAAACGAATTGCCTTGAGGCATGGTTCTGTGAAGTTCCGCGCCGAGGAAGTCAACCTACCTTGAGATAAAGCCACTCCCGAAATCTTGGAACTTCTCACTGCACGACCATTTCAGAGTTAGCTTGCGCTTTTTTGCCCCTTCATCTAACCAAACTGATAAAGTACGCCTGATAAGGGGGTTTTACCTACTAAGTAATTACGCGAAGGGTTTTTAAGAGGCTGTCTTAGGATTACTCTCCACACTGCCCAAAAGCGCTAAGTAGGAAAAACCACAGGTGTTTGATTGTCTAGCTTGAAGGTGCTTTTACGCCATCAGACTCTGATTTTTAACTAGGAGAAACTGCCGATAAACCTAATTTTCCCATCTGTAGAATCGGTAACAATTAGACCAGCAGTTATACAAGCAGTGAGGGCGAACCTTATCTCCATTATTGTAGATTTAGAGCGTACTTCCAGGAAATAATTCTAGATAGAGAATTAGGTAAATAGTATAGCATTGAAGGTGAGATCACCTAGCTAATATGGGCAGTCATGAATAATTTCGGGAAAAAATAGTTACTGCCACAATTACAACACACAAATACAGCACAATTATTACCTTGAATTTTAAAATACCAGAAAACTTGGCATGAGGGTGCTGTGGTAGTTTTAGATGGCGATCGCATTGGGTAATCAATAAATCTTGCTAAAACTTAGATTTAATTATATTTTTCTCTGCTCACAAAGGAATTAGAGTCTTAAAATTAAAATATTTCCATAGATTCACTGTGGACAAACTCAGTTATCTCCCACTACAGTTGCAAATTTCTCAAACTTGGATGAGCAACAGAAAGTTAGGACTCCCGCATGAAAACGAAAAATCAAGGGTTTGAGCAAGGGTGTAGGGGTGTAGGTCTTCAAAACCCTCACACCCTTAAACTCGGTCTCAACAGACAATCTTTGTGTATAAGTCCTGATGTGGATAAAATTAACCCCGTGATTTAGCAGACATTAGATTTTGGTGACAGTATTATGTTGGCTCAATTTCAGAGCTTGTATCCCAACGGCAGTTTGATTTCGGAATTAGTAGACATTTTTCAAGGCAAATATGTTGTTCGGGCCAGTGTGCAAATTGACGGTGTAACTCGTGCTACTGGGTTAGCAGCAGCAGAAACCGTAGAAGTTGCAGAAGATAATGCCCGAACAAGAGCGCTGATGGTTTTGGGTGTTACAACTTCGCCACAAACACAGGCTGAATCATCTCCTAAAGCAACAATTACAGCACAGCAAAATCCAGCCGTTAACACAAAAGTGGATGTACGTGAATCCGCTTCTTTACCTACAAAAGATCAGGATTTGGAAATAGCTACAAGTAAAGCTGAAATACCTTTAGCATCTTCTAGTAGTAAAAATATGGAACCTGATTTATTTTCTACTGATACACTAAATACAACTACAAGCGATATTTATAGTCCAGATTTAAGTCCCAATTTGCCTTTGACCACTAGCCGAGAACCAGCGTTTGCTCCCCCTGCGGATAATTTGGAAATCGAAAGTCATCAACCAGAAACTCCAACTTTTTCAGGGATGACTGCTAGTAATGTCACACCATTTACACCCCGCAATTATAGTTCTTCCGAAACTACCGCTACTCCAACAGGAACCAATAAGAGAAAAAAGAAAGCTGAACCAGTTGATTTATCTGATGTGATTGCCAAAACTGATGTGGAGCTACAACGTTTAGGCTGGACACCAGAACAAGGAAGAGAACATCTAATTAAAACCTATAATAAGCGAGGCCGAACTTTACTTACTGAAGAAGAATTGCACAGTTTTTTACAATACCTGCAATCTCAACCTGATCCCATAGCGGGGTTTTGATGAATTAGTCATTTGTTCTTTGTTATTGGTGAGGACAAATGACTAATGATGTGGACTTATTAATAATTAAAAGATTATGAATCCAGTAAATTTATCTGAGTTAATAGATAAAACTGATGCCCAAATGCAGCGTTTAGGTTTAAGTGTAGAGTGGGGACGAGATTATCTGATTAAAACTTATGGTAAGCGATCGCGCCATTTATTAACTGAAGCAGAATTACTAGAATTTCTCAAATACCTTGAATCGCAACCCACGCCTGAAGAAAAATCTACTTATATATGAACTACCCCGCTGTGTAAACAGACGGGGTAGTTTTTTTATAACTAATGACAAATGACCACTGACCAATGACTAAACAACCGCCATCGGACGGCTACCAGCAGCGTGACGGTCAATCACTTGGTCAATCAAGCCGTATTCTCTGGCTTCATCGGGTGACATGAAGAAATCGCGTTCGGTGTCTTCTGCGATGCGCTCGATGGGCTGACCAGTGTGGTCGGCGAGAAAATCGTTGAGTCGCTTCTTGTGATACAAAATTTCCCGCGCTTGAATTTCAATGTCAGTTGCTTGGCCTTGTGCGCCGCCTAAAGGTTGGTGAATCATAATTCGAGAATGGGGTAGACTCATCCGCTTACCTTTAGCACCAGCACTGAGGAGAAAAGCTCCCATACTTGCTGCTAATCCGGTACAAATGGTACAGACATCTGGACGGATATGCTTCATAGTGTCAAAAATACCCATACCAGCAGTTACCGAACCGCCAGGGGAATTAATGTACATATAAATGTCTTTTTCCGGGTCTTCTGCATCTAAGAACAGCATTTGAGCAACTATCAAGTTAGCTAAGTTGCTGTCAATCTGCTGACCCAAGAAGATAATCCGCTCACGCAACAGTCGTGAGTAGATATCAAAGGCGCGTTCGCCTCGACCCGATTGTTCAATAACGATAGGAATCATGCAGCGTTCTTGTAGCTTATTTACATCTATTTTATCGATGACAAGGGCTAATGGCTGTCGTCAGTCCTAAGACAGCTAATTTTCTCTGAGATTTGGCAGATGTAAATCGTAACTCAGGCACTTTCTATAAGGAAAAGCGTCAACGAACATGGCTTTGCTTGCAGAGAGAGGCTCAATTACAAAATATAACCGCCGCTCACTCTGACAATGGAACTGCCATACTATCTAATAAGCGTTGTCCTAGCGATAAATTTGCATTTTGTCAAGGTTTATTTACTATTACCATGACAAATGTCCAGAAAATCCCGGCAAATTCGGAAATTTATTCGTACGGGGTGTATTCATTTAAAAAACGGATTTTACTTGTTGCAATGCTATCACTTGAGGGAGACCTGCCATGCTCGAAAAACTTGTGCAAGCCGCCATCATCACTTTCTTGCTCCATCTGATAGCAGGAATTAACTACAATACAAAAATTCAAGCAAAGGTTCAATCACCTGCACCAGAAACATCAACAACAATCATCAGTTTTCTGTGGCGCTCTTTGCCCTAATCAAACAAGGCAAAAGTAAGAATGGTTATTTTATTAACTTTTCGACTGTTCTTAGACGCTGTCATAGCCTGATTGTTGAAAGCCTTCGGTGTAACTCTCTAGTACAGCACGGCGTAAATAGACATACCATTCAAAATGGCGCAAAAGCCCAGAATACAATTCTTTTGACTTTTGACCCTTTGGGTGACGCTCCTACGTCGCTAACGCTACGCTAACGCCACTTGACGACAGTTGCGCGACTGTCGGGAAACCCTTTCGGCAGTTGCGTGACTGTCGGCAAAGCCGCCCAACGCACTGCCTCACCACGGCACTGTCTCCTTTATGCCGGGAAACCCGTCCACCGCAGTGGCTCACTTTTGACTTTTGACTTCCGCGTAGCGGTACTAGTGGAGTTTTGTTTTTTTATGTAAGGAGTAATTTCGACTCACACATTCAGAAGGTAGACTGGGCAAAGAAGGCATCTATCCTCACACAATAAGATCATGACTAATCGCCTTGCCCAAGCCAAGAGTCTCTACCTGCGTAAACACGCCGAAAATCCGATTGATTGGTGGCCTTGGTGTGATGAAGCTCTTGCGACTGCAAGGGCAGAAAATCAGCCGATCTTTCTTTCGATTGGTTACTCCAGTTGCCACTGGTGTACTGTGATGGAAAGTGAGGCTTTTTCTGATGCTGCGATCGCTGATTACATGAATACTAATTTTCTGCCTATCAAGGTAGACAGAGAAGAAAGGCCAGACATCGACAGCATTTATATGCAAGCGTTGCAGATGATGAGCGGTCAAGGTGGTTGGCCTTTAAATGTCTTTCTTTCACCAGATGATTTGGTGCCTTTTTACGCTGGGACGTACTTTCCTGTAGAGCCTCGCTACGGTCGTCCCGGTTTTTTGCAAGTGTTGCAAGCTCTGCGACGTTACTACGACACAGAAAAAGAAGACTTGCGTCAACGCAAAGCAGTAATTTTAGACTCGCTGCTCACCTCTGCGGTATTGCAAAGCGATCCCCATGAAGTTCCAGAAAATGAATTACTTGGCAAAGGTTGGGAAACTAGCACCGGGATCATTACTTCTAATCAATACGGTAATAGTTTCCCGATGATTCCCTATGCAGAGTTAGCACTGCGGGGAACTCGGTTTAATTTGCCATCTCGGTATGATGGTAAGCAAATTTGTACTCAGCGGGGACTAGATTTAGCACTGGGTGGGATTTATGACCATGTGGGAGGCGGGTTTCATCGCTACACTGTTGATCCCACTTGGACAGTGCCTCATTTTGAAAAGATGCTTTATGATAATGGCCAGATTGTAGAGTATCTGGCGAATTTATGGAGCGCGGGTATCCAAGAACCTGCTTTTGCTAGAGCGATCGCGGGGACTGTACAATGGCTACAACGTGAAATGACCTCACCAGAAGGGTACTTTTACGCTGCTCAAGATGCAGATAGTTTCACTAGTGCTGATGCAGCCGAGCCAGAAGAAGGGGCTTTTTATGTGTGGAGTTACAGCGAACTAGAACAGCTGTTAACAGCAGAAGAACTAACGAAATTACAACAAGAGTTTACAGTTAGTTCACAGGGGAACTTTGAAGGGCTGAATGTCCTGCAAAGAAGTAATGCAGGGCAATTGAGTGCAGAACTAGAAACTGCATTAGCTAAACTATTTACGGCTCGTTATGGTAATACACCAGAATCATTAAAGACTTTTCGGCCAGCGCGTAACAATCAAGAAGCCAAAACGCATAATTGGCCTGGCCGCATCCCCTCGGTGACAGATACAAAAATGATTGTGGCTTGGAATAGCTTGATGATTTCTGGGTTAGCCAGAGCATATGGTGTATTCCAAGAACCTTTGTATTTGGAATTAGCAGCAAGAGCCGCTAACTTTATTCTGGAGCATCAGTTTGTGGATGGACGTTTCCACAGGCTGAATTACCAAGGTGAAGCGACGGTGTTAGCGCAGTCTGAAGACTACGCCTTGTTTATTAAAGCGTTACTGGATTTACAAGCTTGTAGCCCAGAGCAGAAACAATGGTTGGAAAAAGCGATCGCCATCCAAGAAGAATTCGACGAATTTCTCTGGAGTGTAGAACTAGGCGGATATTATAACACATCCAGTGATGCCAGTCAGGAATTAATTGTGCGCGAACGCAGCTATGCAGATAATGCTACACCTTCGGCTAATGGAGTGGCGATCGCAAATCTTGTGCGGTTGGCTCTGCTCACTGATAATCTGCATTATCTTGATTTAGCCGAACAAGGCTTAAAAGCTTTTAGAAGTGTCATGAGTAGCGCTCCCCAAGCATGCCCCAGTTTATTCACAGCTTTGGATTGGTATCGTAACTCTACGTTGATTCGCAGCACCACCGAGCTAATTCAATCTTTCATTCCGCAGTATTTACCTGTGGCGGCGTTTAGTGTTGTCTCGAATTTACCAGAAGGAAGCATCGCCTTAGTTTGCCAAGGCTTGAAATGTTTAGCACCTGCAACAAGTTTCGAGCAAGTACTACAGCAAGTACAGCAAAGCCAAACTAGAGGATGAGTTTATGAGTAAATTGCCTGTACTAAAAAACATCAGCCCCATGATTCCGGCTGGTAATGATTTAGAAAAATCTATCACTTTTTACGAACAACAGCTTGGCTTTAGATTAATTCATAAAGAAGGCAATCCAATCACTATGGCGGTTGTCAAACGCGACTCAGCAGAAATTTTTCTGCTAAAAAATGACGATCAATATCTTGCAGAATGGACAACCTTTCGCATCCAAGTTGATGGTATTGAGCAATTATATCAGGAATTTCAAGCACATGGTGGACAAATGATTCATCCGAATGGTCAATTGCAAACAAAATCTTGGGGAATGAAGGAGTTTGCAATTATTGATGTAGCTGGTGTGTGCATTACTTTTTGCGAACCAGAAAACGGATGAAGTCTATCTAATATATATAGGACTTACGCAACTGGCACAATGCGATCGCTCCACCAAGTATTGATTGATAGTATCCCAACAAAGAGTGGAAGAAGAAAGAGAAACGTCTATGGTTTTGCTTGGTTATTAAACTAAACAGTTTAGTTTGCCCTGACGCACAGCATCGCCAGCTCTTCCTCAATTGGTCAATCAACAATTTGCGATCAGACCTGCTTTTGCTCCTTGTTGAAATGGGCAATACGATTGTGCCAGTCGGTGACAGTCCTGATTGATAGTAGCTTAAATGTCTGCTACCCATACAGATTGTTGAAGCCGCAATTCATGATGAGCAGAAAGGTCGTCTCTCAGACTGATTGTGTCGGGAAAAGGAAGGGACTGGTTGAGATAGAGGTCAATCCGCTCGCTGCTCCCAAAGCTTCCCGTCGTTTGAACCAGATCGATAAGTTGGCTTTGGGCCACAAGCAGGTCGGTCGTCGAGGTTTCCTGTAAGTTCCTATCAGAAAATGACTGGAACTGGGCTAGGAGCGAGTCAATCTGCTGGCTGCTCCCAAAGCTTCCCGTCGTTTGAACCAGATCGATAAGTTGGCTTTGGGCCACAAGCAGGTCGGTCGTCGAGGTTTCCTGTAAGTTCTCTAACGAGTCCAAGAGGATATCGCTATCGATTCCGAAGTCTCTCAACGTCAGTGAGTTGACTGCACTAGAAACATCCTCAAGTGCGTGGAAATCTGTCTGTATAGTGTCGGGAGCAATTGCGAAGTTTACCTGTGTACTATCAATCCCTTCACCAAACAAGACCTCCACATTCGAGTCTGATGGAAGGAAGATTGTTTTGCTGACATCATCGGGATCGATGACAATGGTGTTCCCTTGCCGCTCGAAGAAGGAATCACCAGATGCTAAATACGAGTCAACAGTCTCGATAAAAAGGGTGCCACCACCAGAAACAGAGTAAGTATCTCTCCCTTCCCCGCCGTAGAGGACGTTGCCGATGCCTGAAGTCAGGATGAGTTCATCGTTGCCAGCGTTTCCCAGGATCAGGTTTTTATCGCCTGATGCCAGTAATCGATCATCACCAAGACCGCCACCAAGTTGGTTACCATTACCAGCAGCAACCACATTAATACCAATAAAATCTACGGCTTCTCCATCGATCTTATTTCCGTTGCCCAACGCAATTATCAGATCAGCATTGCCGCCGCTGACGATTTTGTTCTGGTTGCCAACTGCGATCAAAGTGTCATCGCCAGGGCCGCCAGTGAGTGTATTTTGATTGCCAAATGACACTAGAGTATCGTCGCCGCTACCGCCGTCAAGACTGTTTTGCTCTCCAAATGAAACTAAAAGATCTTTATTATCTCCACCGAAGAGATTATTCCTCGCACCAGATGAAACCAGAACATCGTCATTTCGATGACCGAAGAGAATATTGCGGTCTCCTGCCGAGAATAGCTTGTCATTGCCGTCTAAGCCTTGAAGTCGATTTCCAAAACCGAACGAAACCAATAGGTCATCCGTATTCCCCCCACTTAGTACATTTGTGATCCCTCGCGAGTAAATGTAATTTTCCCGGTTAGCTCCTCCGTCGATGCTATTCCCATTACCAAGAATTGATATATGGTTCTTTTCATTGTCTTTGCCTTTTATCTTTGCCCCGTTGAATGCGCCGATGATGATAGCCATGTCGTTTACTCCCGATGATTTGACTTACAGATAGGTTTTTGTAGCGATTTACTCCAGAACTCAGTGTTCCCCAAATCACTTTCTCCTGTGCCTATTTTGGAGTTGAGAAGAGCTATGACTTCCAAAACTCACAACCGTAGTTTGCACTAGTTCATTACTCACTTTTTAGACCAAAAACTACGCAATATTTGCTCATTTCAAGTCAAAAACTACTCAAGATCTTCTCAGTTTTTGCTCACGCATACATTTTTCAACCAAGTTATCAAAAACAGCCGCCGCATCCATGAAAAGATCAGGCTCGCGGCGGCTGTAACCAAAACGATCCCGGCAATCATCCTCAAAGGTTTTGTCAGTGGAGCGATAAAGTCGGCGTGGCTGATGGTGAGCCGTTTTGGAATGAATATTTGGGGAACTGGATGATTTTAGTTAACTTTCAGGGCAGGTGTAAGTCTGTGGTGTGCGATTGGCTTTATGTGGTGTAGGTCAGAGTAGTTCACTGTTCATCAAAAGGGATGAAGAATTCCGTATAATACGTGTATCAATCTTAGTATATCTATTGTGATGCTCATTACCACTATATTGTCTTCTGACTATTTCTATTTCTTCAGAATACCTTTTATCTAAAACGCTATCATCAAATATTATGTAACCATTGTCATCAGTTTCAACTACCTCTTTCACGTTATCCCATAGTAAACGAGGTGTTAATTTTTCTGTTTTCAAATAATAGTTAATTGCATCATGACTAATACTCTCTAAATGCTCTGCCAAATTGGTAATTGTATAATTAATAGGACTACTTAATAAATATTGGCAGTAACTAAGCTTAGTAAATCTCATTACCGTTAGCAAAATTTATCTAATACAACCTCTACCTATTTTCTCATGAATATTTCAATACTGCTTCCAAGACAGCGACTTCTATTACGAAGACAAAGCTTTCAAAATCCGATTTAATTAATACTTATGTACTATCAACTAGCGATCGCATTGTGCCAGTTGTGTAAGTCCTAAGAATAACAAATGATAAATGACAAATAACTCAGCACTCAGCAACGCCAGTCCGCTCAAGTCGAGCCACTGCGTTGCGGGGGTTCCCCCCGTTGTAGCAAGTGGCGTGGCAGACCCGCCCACGCGGCTGGCTCCTCAGCACTCAGCACTTTTATCTGCCATTGTCTTAGCTGGTGGTAAAAGTTCTCGGATGGGACAGGATAAAGCTTTGCTTCCTATTGAAGGAGTAACTTTGTTGCAGCGAGTTTGTAGTATTGCAGCGGGTTGTGCTGATACTGTTTATATTGTCACTCCTTGGCCAGAACGCTATCAAAACTTAACGTTACCTTGTTGCCAGTTTATTCGAGAAGTACCTTTGTCTGGTGAAACTGGCAATGAACCGTTAAATCACGGGCCACTAGTAGGGTTTGCACAAGGACTTGCACAGGTACAAACTGATTGGGTGCTGTTACTTGCTTGCGATTTACCGAAGTTGCAGTTGGAGGGGTTGCAAGTATGGGTGGCTGAACTTGATAGTGTGGGAGAAGATGCGATCGCAGCTTTAGCACATCATACTAAAGGCTGGGAACCTCTGTGTGGTTTCTATCGCCGTCGTTGTTTACCGCAACTATTAGATTTTATCAACCAAGGCGGGCGATCGTTTCAGCAGTGGCTTCAGCGAAATTCCATACAAGTGTTGTCATTGCCAGCTACTGATATGCTGCTTAACTGTAACACTCCAGAAGATTGGGCATTGATGCAGTAACAACAACATTTCAGCCAGCAATTTCCTAAAAAATTGAAGTTTTTATAAATAGTTATAGCGAGTAAAAAGTTTTACTATAATTTTTTTACAAAATTAAATATTTGTTATTTATTTAACAATAGTTTTCTAACCCACTACTGTATAGTATGTAAAGCTTTTCTCAATAAACCTTGTATACTTAATGGCGGGGAGCGTAGCTAGAAATTCTTGAAGAACTTTAGCTATTGTCTACACTCGCCTTTTTTATAAGATACTCTCATACTTACAATAAGATAATTTTTTATATGTATTCTCGTTGGATATTATCTGCCTTAGCAATTATATTAAGCATATTTTTAAATGCTTGTAGCACTGCTACCACTCAACAGCCACAAGCACAAATCACGGCTGTTACAGCAACACCTAATAATCAACAATCTGCGAAAAGAGTTGTTACACTTTCGTCACTTGCTACAGATATTATTTATCAACTTGATAAAACCAAGCTAGTTGGTATTACTGGAAGTTCATTGTTTAAAAATGACCCAGGCTTTAAAGCTATTCCTCGCGTTAGTGAAGGTCAAACGCCTCCTAATTTGGAAAAAATTGTGGCTCTAAAACCAGATTTAGTCATTGGTGTAGAAGGTTTTTCTAACCAAACAATTCAAAGACTACAAGAATTAAAAATTCCGACTTTACTGACGCAAGTGAAAACATGGGAATCTTTAGAAACTCTAACTCAAAAACTTGCTGATTTAATTGGAGTCAACCCCCAACCTTTGTTAACTCGCTACAAAAGTTTTTTGCCAGATAAACAAGACCAAAATATTTCTACTTTAGTTTTGGTGAGTAATCAACCAATTCTTACACCCAATAAAAACAGTTGGGCTGGAGATTTGTTAGCAAAATTTCAGATAAAAAATGTAGCAGCAGAGTTACAAGGCAAAAGTCCTTTCGGTGGTTATGTCACTTTATCAGCCGAGAAAGTTTTAGAAGCTAACCCAGAGGCAATAATTGTAGTGAATCCTCCACAAACAAAGTCAAACACAGAGATTTTAGAATCGTTTAATAAAGAATCTTTTTGGCAAAAACTGAAAGCAACTCAAAATAATCGAGTTTATATTTTCGACTATTATGGATTGGTAAATCCAGGAAGTATAGATGCAATTCAAAAAGCTTGCCAGCAGCTTAAAAAAGATTTGTTTGCCTAAAATTAAGTAGTGTGGGCATTATAATGCCCACACTACAATTTGCAGTATCAGTTTACTTTTGGGCGAGAGAAACATTTTTAGTGGATTTTGGAACTTCGCTACCTAAACTGCGGAAATATAACCCGCCAACAGTTAGCAAGAATACAACATATCCCACTGCTTGCACAATATATAGATGTTCTCTATAACCAAATAAAGATTTAAGAATAATGCCAGGAAATTGAGCATCAGGCAAAATACTAGAAGTATTCCAAACTATCGGCCCTAATATGCAAGAGTGGACTTTGGTAAAGTGTTCATAGTAAAAACAAAGACTTTCTGAAGCACGACTGCTAAGGGCTAAGTTAGCGATAGCATCGTCAAAATGTTTTAATGCAGAAACTACTAATCCAGCAACAATCAACACCAATAAAACGCCCATAACTTGGAAAAACTGGCGAATATTGATTTTTACACCCACTTTAAATAACAACACACCAATTGTTGCTGCTACTAGTAAACCACCAAGAGCGCCAATTGTCGGAATCAGACCTTGCTGAAAATTAGCGGCGATGAACAGTACGGTTTCAAAACCTTCGCGGACTACGGCAATTAAAATTAAACTGAAAACTCCCCAGCCAGCATTTGTTTTTTGTGTTAGTGCTTCGGTGACAGCACCTTCAACTTGGGCTTTCATAAATCTGGCTTGTTTCGTCATCCAGATTAACATCCAACTGAGCATTGCGATCGCCAGCACACTAAACAAACCTTCTAGTCCTGGTTCAACTACAGAGGTGTATTGCGGATTAATTTTTCCCAGTGCTTGAATTACTACACTAAACAGCACACCTATCAATGCACTGATAGCAATACCAACGCCAACACCAGCGTATACCCAAGAATTAAGTTGTGATTGTTTGGCTTTTTTCAATAAAGCCAACACTATACCCACAACTAAGGCGGCTTCTACTCCTTCACGGAGTGTAATTACAAAAGTAGGTAGAGCAGTACTAAAATTCATTTTTTGTCCTTTATCATTTGTCCTTTGTCATTAGCCACAAGCCATAACAAATGACTGATGACTAATGACTAATGACTATTAACTAAAATCCCGAAGCATTTTTTTCAATTCAAGATTATGCAGTTCTTCTTGTCCAATCATGCCACGAGCAAATTCTTCTAAATAGACACTAGCATTGCTCACAGTATCTAAGAGAGTCTTGTACAATTCCAATGCTTTCTTTTCATGAGATAAGCTTTCTGCCAAAATGTCTTTAACGGAATGCTTAAAAGTTTCTTCCATTGGTGCAATTCTGAGTGTGGGATGCCCATCTAAACCTGTAAGAATTTCTCCGACTTGTTGGGCATGAAGTAAAGATTCACTTGCTTGTGCTTTAAAAAAGCCGACAATAGGAATGCGATTCGGCCCAGTCACCATCAAGGAATAATGTGTATAGCGCACTACTCCGGCTAACTCAAATTCCATGATGGTGTTGAGGAGTTCTATAGTTTTTTTCTGGTCAAGTTCTTGCATCAGTTGTAAAGTTCAGCAATATACAAATGGAGCTTAATGAGTTATTAATTAGGCATGAAGCACTGAATATTTTCATATTTCATATCTAATTATTTGCTCACGGCTCACTTATTTTAAACTCCTAGTTGTGGACTTTTCTGTTAGTTTAGAGTCTATCGTTGTGCCTGTGTACTTGATTTATCAACTATTATTTGAGAGTTTTGTTCAATGGTCTTCACCAGCTTAGTTACCTCATCAGGAGTTTTGACTGGTTGAGATGGAGGAACAGCGCTAGGCCAAACTTTTGTGAGTTCAGTAAAACTAGCTGCAATTGCTTTATTTGCGTCAGGATTGTCTTGCGCTACTTGGCTAGAAATACTTTTGTATAATTCGTTGGCATAAATAACGAAGCCACGAGAGTCTTGATATTCAATGGCTGCGGCTATTTTACCATCAGCGATCGCCGCCCCATACTCTGAGTTAGCTGCATCTAGTAACCCATTAATTACCTGAAGAACGAATCCCGGTTTTGTGCGTTGTGTTTCTGGTAGAGCCGCGATCGCGCCATCCACAGATTGCACAGAAGTAGTAAAATCTGTTTTAACTTTGGCATTCTTCGGATTTGATTTAACTAAATCTTGCAAACTTACCAAAGTTGTCTTGAATTCTTTAACTTTGCGTTCATTCAACTGATCTTCTACATCAACATAGATTTCCTCAACTGGGTGTCCAATATGCGGTTCTGCTTGTTTTGGGAGATTTTTGTCTAACAGTTCTTGTGCTACTAACAGATGTCCTTTCATCAAGCCTAACTTTGTCATGTAGTCAACATCTTTGGCTTCACCTGTTAGTACAACTTCTTGAACAGTTACTTGGTCTTTAATTTGGTCAAACTGTTCTTGAGTAATTACTTTTTTGTTAACTAAATCTTCTGGACTAGCATAGGGACGACTGGCTTGAATTTTGTTCGATAAGGCTGGGACACCTAATTTAGCTTCAAACTTATCTAATTCTGACAATATAGCCGTATTGATATTAATTTTCGCTTTGTTACTGTGACCACTGTGAGTTGTAGCTTCTGTGACTTGGGCTGTTGATGTTGAGTTATTAGTCGGTGTAGATGGATTTTCTGCGGTTGGTGTGTTGTTACAGGCGCTGAGGCTAACAATCGCAGCAGTAGCAATAGTTAAACAAAAGTATTTAAATTTTTTCATCTTTTCAACAGTTGGTATAACCCTGTGTCGTAGAGTTTGCTATGCTCATTTTGCAGGTAATGCGATACTTTTGCAACTACCTCACAAATTTTTGAGCATATTTTTAGATTTTTTTCAATATAATTGAGACTCTAAGCTATTAAAAGGGCTATTTATAAGTGTCTATAAAGTAAATTTACTGGACTAATTAAGTTAAGAATTTTGAGAAGAGTTATCAGCAATTACTTCAAATTGACCCATGCAACCGTTTTCTGCGATCGCATCTTGATGAGGATGGAACATATACTTACCTGGATAGCGGAAGGCAAATTCTAAAATGTGCCGTTCGGCTATACCCATTGTGATCACATCGGTTTTCTCGCTGGGATTCATAGTCATACCAGTGCGATAAACATCAAAGAAGTTGGCATGTAAGTGAAAAGTCACCGCCGGATCATATTCAATAATGTTCAGGACATACAAGCGAATCAATTGATTTTGATAAATAGGGATAGGATTATCCATGAAGTGATGCGGCAATCCGTTAAAGGCGTAATATTCATTGTGACTATCGTCATTTACGTCATACCCAGCCATTACTAGTACAATCTCATCAGCCGGTGGGCGTGGTGTGGGAGGATCAATAATAAACATCCCGTACAAACCTTTGGCAATATGACGGGTAACTGGTTCGATATGGCAGTGGTACAAGTGAACACCATAGGGTTGAGCGTCAAATTCATAAATTGCCGCACTACCATTGCTGACGGGACGAATCCCATCCATCTCTGCGGGATGAACACCATGAAAATGTAGAGAGTGAGAATGTCCCGCCTTATTGAGAAATAATACCCGCACGTGATCGCCTTGTTTCGCTCGTAGCGTTGGCCCTGGTATATGACCGTTTAAATCCCAAACATTGTAAGAAACAGCACTATTAAGTTGAATTACAGAAGTACCCGCAGTTAACTGAAATTCTCGCACAGTACGACCGTTTTCCTGCTTCACAGTCCCATAATCAAAATTTCGCAGCATCTGCATAGGATTAGCAACTTGGGTTGTTGCTGCTATCTCTAGAGGTGGTACTTTAACTACTGACTTGCTTTGCGCGTTCAGGGTATGCCAAAGTGCCGCAGTACCAGCAAATCCAGCGCTACCTATTCCCAGTTTCAGCAGTTGACGACGACTTAACTGTTTTTCCTTACCCAGAACGAAGTTGTTGGGCATTACCTTACAATCAAAAATTGACACAAAAAAAGTTGCAAAATATTTGCAACTGATATCATGTATCATATATTAAGTAATAATAATTGTCAATAAATATAAATTTTATATTGCATCTATCTTAGGTAGCAAACCTGAGTAACAGAAATGAATTTTTATAAAGGCGATCGCATTAATTGTACGACGATACAGACGAGGTGATTGTGGGCGATGGTTACTACATCCAAAAAATCGGATAGAAATTTGCACATATCAATGATAATTACAAAAGCTAAGATGTCGCTATAAATTATCAATTCTTACTAAACCACCTTCTGTAAACTGAATATTTAATTCATACCCACGCAATAAGCCAGTTCCCAATAAAGGTCGTCTTCCTGTTGCTAAGACGCGGACTTATTTTTCTTCACTATTCCAGATAATCACAGCTTGATGTAATGGTATATCTATCCAACTGTTATTAGCTAAATTTGCAGGCATATCGTATAAGTATGGCAAATCCATCAAAGCAACCGCCTGTGATGGTAGACACAGGTAATCTGTAAAACCTGTGTCAATCACAAATTCAATCGAAAAATCTGGTTGATAAGGTAGGCAAAATATAACATTAACAGTTGCGTATTTACCCTTAACAATACCAGAAATCACTTAGTATCGCGCTCCATATAACCATTAAACGAAGCAGCTACTTTATACCCTATACAAATCCCATAAAGTCGAGCTAATGGGTTCTTTTTGCGTAAATAGCGCGCTGATTCAATGCCCATTTCATCAACTGCATATTCGCCAGTTTCTATGTCGATAATCACCATTTTACTGATGTTTTCATCTGTTTCTACTTGCTGACGAATGCCATTATCGTAAAGTTCTCTGGCAAGTTTGCCAACTTCTTCGCTGCTTAAAAGTATAGCTTGCACACTCTTGCTCCTTTGTGGCGATCGCTTACTAATTCTACAAGTTTTTCACTTACAAGTTTTATTGTTGTAATCGCATCAATCTAAAATATATTTAATAGCTTAATTTACTTTCACCCCAACGTTAATATTCCATTCGGAAAGTTGACAGATAACGGCAATATTTTCAACCACTGTAAACCCAAAAGAGACTCAGGAATTCCATTACCAGCTAAAACAGGAATTATATATTCCTGTCCATCCAATTTAACTTTACCTTCGTATATATCGAAAAATGCTTCACCTCGTGCCATTTGCATAGTTTTATCACGTTCAATTAAATGCCATCCTAAACTTTCAGCATCTTGAATATCAAGCGCTAACCAACCAGATGTAAATCCTGTGTCTAATAAAGCTTCTATTGAATAATTATCCCCATCAGCCGAAATAATTTCTATCTCAAAAATTAGCTCTCCAATTTCACCAAACCTGCCTGAAATCATATCCGTCCACAAGCACCTGTTTGATTGAGACGGAAAGTAACCAGCCAGCCAGTAGGATATTTTTGGCGTGCTTTTTGTTCAGCAACATTTTCATCTGGGTCAATAAAATAGTCACCGCTGTTTGGTTCAATCACAATAAACCAGTTGTAATGTTCATCTATTAATTGCGGACACACTTGATCAAAAGTCACACGAGCTTTTTGTCCACGAGCATTTCTTTCAGCTTCCCGTCTAGCTAATTCTTCTGGTGGTATTGTAAATTCTGGAAAGATTCTCCCTTGTTGACGACGGCGAACAGGTTTTGTATTAGTCATAGTTGCTTTACCACACAATTGCTGGCTTGTGTTTATCGTAGCTTACGAGAATATATTGTGCGATCGTCCTAGTTAGAGTAATTCATTAGCCAACAACCTACCTTCAACTAGTTCATACTCATCTTCTGATAACCAAAACTTTTTTTGGTTGTGCTGTTGCCTAACCTATAATTCACTCAAAGCATTAGATTGTTTCTTTAGCAAAAATAAAGACTTCTGCTGATGTAGTCGGCCAAATAAATAGATTTTCCTTTTCCGTATCTAAATCAATAGCAACTGCTTCTATTTGATTTGGAACCCTATTTTTATCTTTATATTTTACTAATGTAGTGAATTGTCCAATTTCTAAACTTGGCTCAATAATTGTCAATTTTACTGGTGAATTCAGTTGAGTTGGTTCCCAAATACCAATTTCTTTATCAATTTCTATTCCAGTAATATGGTATATTGTGGCATTTTTGCTATCTAACTGACTCCACCATTGAGTAATTGTTTGAACTTCAATACTATTTTCCACTGTTTTATCACAGTACCACCGAATAGCAGTTGAACTATTTTTGATTGCTTTTTTAATTACTTTTTTAACTTGTTCTTCCCAATTCTCATCACTCATGTCTAAACTGACCATTCTCCCTTCAGATTTTGAACGATCAATATATACATGAAATGCTTCAATATCTTCGCGGTGGGTAAGAACATATCGACGTAGTTGATTAAGACTCATTGCTTGATACTTAGCTACAGTCATGGTTCAAAACCTCCGCTTGGTTTGATTTCAAAGTCTAAATCTTCTCCAGCAACAAGTACATATAAATTGCCAGTACGTTCATCTATCCTAACAAGTTCGATGCTTTTGCATTGCCATCCAGGATAAATTACATTAGTAAATCGATAACAAAGCCTGTAGAGTCCCTGAGTTTGTTCATTTGTCGGCTTCATGTAAATTTGACAGGATATATTTGTTGAGTATAATGTTGCTTTAAGTATAAAACAACTGACGAGTTCGACTGCTTTTGAATCACTCATCTAGCCAATTTTGATAACCACAACTAAGTAAAAGTGTTTTTAAACTAGCAATAGTTTCAGCTTTCGGAATATCAATTGACTGTACTCGATATACGTCATTAAGTACCACGTTATTCTCTTTACCAGTGTAGTAAGCTATAACTTCTGCTAGGTTTCTATCGGACATTTCCTCCCTTAGTAATGCTAAAAGAGCTTCATATTTTTTTTTTGTGCGTCAATACCATCAGGAAAAGTACATTGGATTAATTGATAAGTACTTTGGAGATGAGGTGGAATAGTTATTTGCATAATTAATTACCCGTTAATAGTATTAAAGTCGCTGAAGTAACTCATCATACTCATCATGAGTCCCTATCCAAAACCAGTAGATGTGACCTTCCTCTAGTAGTCCGAGAACACGATAGTTAATTCCCACACGAGCAGAGTATATCGGTTGACGCTGACTCACTCGTTTAAATTGAAGACTGTTATGATAAGGGTCGGAACGCCACAAGTCGTATGCTTTAGCAGCTTGTTCTTGAATGGAAGCAGGAAGTTGATCAAGTTGCTTGCGAAATGTCTTTGTTACACTGGACTTCATGACTGAGATGGAAAAACTTCATCGAGAGGTGTAATTTCTCCATCTGCGATTTCTTGGCGTACCATCTCAGCTAAACTATCCCATTGATTATCTGTTGTGGCTTGAAAGCGAATTTTCCAGCTTTGCTCGTCTTTGAGTTCAGCTAGAAGACGGGTAGCGATCGCATTTTGTTCTTCTGCTGGTAATTTTTCAATTTCTGCAATAGCAAGCTGTAGTAATTCAGTCATGGTTGAGGAGTTTGAATAGCTTTTTACGATTGATGATATCAAGTATTTGATTGTGATCGCACTACCCCACTAACACCGATACCTACAGTCAGCTACCCTAAAAGCGATCACGCACCATAACCCATTGCTCCAGTTATTTTGAGCCGAAGGAGTAATATCTGGGGTGCCTACTGTTTTATCAGGAGGTTTATGAGTAGCTATATAAATAGCTCCTATAGCTGCTATTACGGAAGAAACTCCCGTCAATATTCCCGGAACAGTCGTCCAGAAATTACTGTTTTCTTTGTTGTCAGCCATGATTCACTCTTTATCACCAGAAAATATGATATGTCCTTAATTTTCCTACCACTCGTATCATATATGAGTTATTTTTTGTAAAAATAACCATAGGACTTACGCAATAACTCTCTCAGACTCTTATAACTTCGTGTCCTTTGCGCCCTTTGCGGTTCGTTTTTTCATAATTCTGCATAAGTCCTATAACTATTTAGGCAGTGAACAGATTCAATATTACATATAGCTGTATATCAATAACAAAAAACGGTAGAGCAATTAATACTCTACCGTTTTCTAATATTTATTTGAGACTCAATCCCAAACGTGAATTACGACTCAATTCCTTGAGGTAACAATTCTCGGCGCTGTTGAGAACTGACTTGCACATTGCCGTTTTCATCGACATCAACAACGGCTGTATCACCATCTTTGATGCGACCAGACAGAATTTCTTCTGCTAGGCTATCTTCCAAGAGGCGCATAATTGCCCGGCGTAACGGTCTTGCGCCGTAGCTGGGGCTGTAACCTTCTTGGATAAGGCGGTCTTTGAAGCGTTCGGTGACTTCTAAGGCGATACCTTTTTCTGTCAGGCGACCAAAGACTTCTTTGAGCATGATGTCGGCGATTTGGGTGACTTCTTCGCGGTTGAGTTGACGGAAGACGATGATTTCATCCAAACGGTTGAGGAATTCTGGACGGAAGTACTGTTTGAGTTCTTCGTTGACCAGAGTTTTGATGCGGTTATACTGCGATTCGCCTGCATCTTCGGTAAACTCGAAGCCGATGGTGGAAGCGCCTTTTTCGATTACCTTGGAACCGATGTTGGATGTCAAAATCAGCAAGGTGTTCTTGAAGTCAACGGTGCGACCTTTAGCATCGGTTAACCGTCCGTCTTCTAAAATTTGCAGCAGCATATTGAAGACATCGGGGTGGGCTTTTTCGATTTCGTCGAACAGCACCACAGTATATGGACGACGGCGTACAGCTTCGGTTAATTGACCGCCTTCGTTATAACCAACATAACCAGGAGGCGAACCAATTAGTTTGCTGACGGTGTGACGTTCCATATATTCCGACATATCCAGGCGGATCATTGCTTCTTCAGAGCCGAAGAAGTATGCAGCCAAGGATTTTGCCAACTCAGTTTTACCTACACCAGTCGGCCCAGAGAAGATAAAGCTGGCGATGGGTCGGTTGGGGTTTTTCAAACCGACACGCGCACGGCGAATTGCCCGTGAAACTGCTTTCACCGCATCTTCTTGACCGATTAAGCGCTGATGCAAGGTGTCTTCCATGTGCAGCAACTTCTCGGATTCGGATTCGGTGAGCTTGTTGACGGGTACGCCTGTCCAGGAAGCGACGATGTGGGCGATGTCTTCTTCGGTGACGACGGGTTCTACACCATCACCACCAGCACCGTTGGTTTTGCTTTGAGCAATGGCACGAATTTCGGCTTTGATTTCCATTTCCCGATCGCGCAGTTCCCCAGCCCGATCAAAGTCTTGGGAACGCACTGCATCATCTTTTTCTTTTAAGATTTGGCGCAGTTCTTTATCTAACTCTTTGGCTGCGGGGGGCAGTTGGGAGTTGATTAACCGCACGCGCGAACCTGCTTCATCAATCAAGTCGATGGCTTTGTCTGGCAAGTAGCGATCGCTGATATAACGGTCAGACAATTTCGCTGCTGCGATTAAAGCTTCATCAGAAATTTTCAACTTGTGATGTTGCTCGTAGCGATCGCGCAATCCATGCAATATTTCTATAGTTTCATCGACTGACGGTTCACCTACCATTACTGGCTGGAAGCGGCGTTCTAAGGCTGCATCGCGCTCGATGTGCTTGCGGTATTCATCTAAGGTGGTGGCACCGATACACTGCAATTCACCTCTAGCCAATGCTGGTTTGAGGATGTTGGCTGCGTCAATTGCACCTTCGGCTGCACCTGCACCAATTAGGGTGTGTACCTCGTCAATTACGAGAATCACGTTACCCGCCTGACGAATTTCATCCATGATTTTCTTCAGGCGCTCTTCAAATTCACCCCGGTATTTGGTGCCTGCTACCAGCAAACCGATATCCAGCGTGACTACGCGCTTGTCTTCCAGGATGTCGGGGACATCTTTGTTGGCAATCCGGCTCGCTAAACCTTCAGCGATCGCAGTCTTACCAACCCCTGGTTCACCAATCAGCACTGGGTTATTTTTTGTCCGGCGGCCCAAAATCTGAATTACGCGCTCAATTTCTTTGGCGCGTCCTACGACTGGATCAAGCTTGTTATCCGTCGCCATCTGGGTTAGGTTCGAGCCAAATTCATCCAAGGTAGGAGTTTTAGTGCGTCCCGATTGCCCGGTCGCCGAAACCTCTGCTGTTTCTCCCAGCATTCGGATGACTTGGGTTCTTACCTTAGATAGATCCACCCCAAGGTTTTCTAGCACCCTGGCTGCTACACCTTCCCCTTCCCGGATCAGGCCCAACAGCAGATGCTCGGTGCCAATGTAGTTATGCCCTAATTGGCGCGCTTCTTCTAGGGATAGTTCTAGAACCCGCTTTGCCCGTGGCGTAAACGGAATTTCCACGGCCACAAAGCCTGAACCCCGGCCTATGATTTTTTCTACTTCAATACGGGCATCTTTGAGATTGACACCCATTGATTTCAGCACCTTGGCCGCAACTCCTGTGCCTTCCCCAATCAGACCCAGGAGGATCTGTTCGGTTCCCACAAAGTTGTGACCTAAACGGCGGGCCTCTTCTTGGGCCAGCATGATTACCTTAATGGCTTTTTCTGTGAAGCGTTCAAACATGGCATTTTTCCCATCACCTGCGTCGTGCCGGTACGCTGATTTTAGCACAGGCTAAGGTTTCGGGTGTCTGTATCACAAATAATAGACATCCAAGGGAGACTACTCAGTTTGATGAGTGAAGTTGTCAACTTCTGATGAATTTTGCTGTGGCTACTGGATTGAGGAGCTTTAATTTCCCAGCTTTTGAGCCTAGATTGTCAATAGTTTGTTGCTGGTATTGTAAATTTATTTTACCAATCCCAAATACCAATTATTAGCATACTTTGATTGGAAAAGTCAAAATATTTATACAAATATTTTTTATTTAAAATAAAAACTCGATATTGATTAAATATTTTAATGAATAAAAGATTGTATAAAGTTGATATTTTCTCGGTTGTCAATGGTCATTTGTCCTTTGTTATCTATCATTTGTGATGAGTTTTTCTACTAACTCTGATTTGAGAGTCCTAAGTGCAAAGTAAGCAAACTAATTTCTAGCCTCTAACCTCTAGTCCCTCTTTGACACTGCTAACTAATCAGTTGCCAAGAGAATTGGCTCAACTGTTTGCTCACGATTGTGTGCCAGTTGTCTAAAGTTTGCTGAAACTGTGGGTACTGTAAATCTGATAGCCAAAGAATCAAGGCATCCTCGCCGTTATCTTTGTAATAACGCCGTCGTCGCCCAGCAGTTTTGAAACCAAATTTTTGATATAAGGATATGGCAGCAAGATTAGAAGCTCTAACTTCGAGGGTGGCTCGCTCTAAACCGCGATCGCAAGCTGTCTTCAGGAGAGCATACAATAAAGTCTGTCCTAAACCTTGACGGTGATATCGGGGGTGAATCGCCAAAATTGTAATGTGGGCTTCGTCTACAATCGACCAAAAGCAACCCATACCCAAAAGTTTAATGCTAGACAAGGGCGAAAATAAACCCAGTAATTCGCTGTTAGGACTATCTAACTCGCGTTGATAGCCCTCTATTGTCCAAAGACCACCAAAACAGGCTTGATCTAGCTCTAGGATTGCACTCAGGTCATCTGTTGTGAGCGGCCGTAATTTTAAGTCTGATGACATCACATTGATTACGCCTTATGGGAATTAAGTTAAAGGATATTGAAGTAGAGCAAAAATTGGAAAGGAGGAGCGCAATTGAAGTGAGCGATCGCCTCCAGACTATTATAGAAGTTAGTTTTATAGACAATAGCAGTTTAGTATAAACGTAATTACTATGACTTTGAAAGACAGTTTGCACTCAAAAATGACCCAGATATATGCACAGGATCGTTACTTTTTGTTAGTTGATTAATTTTGAATTCATAACGACTTAAAGCAATTTTTACTTGTGTTTGATTTAATTCAACTAACTGATCAATATTATGACAGGTACTTACTGACGAAGATTTCCACAAAACTCTGGTCTTCTGCACTAGCCAAACCTTGCTGCAAAACTTCTAAAACTTTCTCTAAATTTCCGGCTAATAATGCCGCTTTATCTATAAAACCCGGAAAGACTTGGGAGTAAATTACCCCATCTTCATTAGGTAAGCTAATAATCACAAAAGTTTGCTTGTTGAGACCGCAAGGGGCGCGCTGGCTCCCCTTGCGGGTTTCCCGACAGCCGCGCGACTGGCGTGGCTCTTGAGCAGAGGAGCCAGTGCGTTGCGGTGAGCAGTCCGTTGGGGAGACACTGCGTTGCGCGGGTTAAGAGCGTTGAAGCAAGTGTCGTCGGCTTTGCCGACAGTCACGGAACTGCGAACCCGAAGGGAGGAACCTCAGTTGTAGCAACTGGCGTGAGCAGGGGAGAGGGTTTGAAGTTTTTCCCCAAAATTTCAATTGTGTAACTTGTAAGCACAAAAGCTTACAAGCTAAATATATTCCTCTTGCTCTAACTTAAACCAATCAAATTCACCGTCATACACGCGCCACACTAAATATTCTTGTACTTGATTGCGGCGTAAGGAAAGAATTCCAAAATCTGATGATTCAAGTCCCAAAGCCAGGATGTTGGGTGAATCTAGAAACCCTTGTGGGAGCAGAAGTGTTTTTAATTCACATCAAGCGTTTATTTGAATAAGATGACAAAGCGTTGATTAAAAGTGCTGAGTTCAAACTACCTTAACTTCATGGCTGATTTCCGGCTGCATGAAGGTTATCTCGTACTTTTTACTCAGCACTCAGCACTCAGCACTCAACACTGTGTTGGTAAACTGAAAATCGGGATACTTCTTCGCGCCCTTAATTTGTAAAAGGACAATTGATCTAATTATGGTATCGACTCACCCCACTGAGGTTCAACATACTGGTACTCAGTATTTGCCGCAAAGGCACAACCTAAACGAAACTATTTCACCCAACCAGGAATTGTTACCTTTAACGGCTAAAGTTAGCAGTGATGACTGCTTGGAGATTGGTGGGTGTGATGTCACAACCCTAGTTCAGCAGTTTGGTTCACCTTTATATATTTTAGATGAAGAAACCCTCCGTTTGGCTTGTCGGCAATACCGAGATGCTTTTGGGCGATACTACCAAGGTGAATCACAGGTATTATATGCTTCTAAAGCTTGGAATTGTTTAGCAGTTTGTGCGATCGCTGCCTCGGAAGGCTTAGGAATTGATGTCGTCTCTGGCGGCGAACTTTACACAGCTTTAACTGCTGGTGTTAGTCCTGAGAAAATTTACCTCCACGGTAATAACAAATCTCGTCCAGAGCTAGTTTTGGCAATTGAATCTGGTGTCACGATTGTCGTCGATAACTGGCAAGAATTACATAATTTGGTGGAATTGACCCAAAACATCCCACCAGTTCGGATAATGCTGCGGTTAACTCCTGGTATTGAATGTCACACCCACGAATATATACGCACGGGACACTTAGATAGTAAGTTTGGCTTTGATCCCAACGACTTAGATGAAGTGTTTACCTTTGTCAGCAAACAACCTTCCTTAAACTGCGTAGGTTTACATGCTCATATTGGTTCGCAAATTTTTGAACTGCAACCTCATCAAGATTTAGCGGCTGTGATGGTGCAGTGGTTCCGCGATACTGCTAAGTACGGTTTAAATTTAACCGAACTCAATATTGGTGGTGGGTTAGGCGTTCAGTACACCCAATCAGATGATCCACCCAGTATTGAAGATTGGGTAAAGGTAATTTGTGAAGTTATTCAAGAAGCTTGTGCCGCTGAAAATTTGCCTTTACCAAAGCTATTATGTGAACCAGGGCGATCGTTGATTGCTACAGCATGTGTTACTGCCTATACCATTGGCGCAACGAAAGTAGTACCAGAAATTCGTACCTACGTATCTGTCGATGGCGGAATGTCCGATAATCCTAGACCAATCACTTACCAGTCAGTTTATCGGGCTGTAGTTGCCAATAAAATGTCTGCTAATGTTACAGAAACAGTCACAGTAGCTGGTAAACATTGCGAATCAGGAGATATCCTAATTAAGAATGCCCAACTACCAGAAACTGAACCAGGAGATATTCTCGTGGTTATGGTAACTGGTGCTTACAATTACAGTATGGCATCTAACTACAACCGCTTACCCCGACCCGCAGCAGTCGTAGTAGCAAATGGCGAAGCAAATTTGATTTTGCAACGCGAAACTTATCAAGACTTGATTCGACAAGATTGCCTACCAGAAAGACTAAAAAAGTCTGAAGTCTGAAGTCTGAAGTCTGAAGTTTGAAAAAAGTTTGAAGTATGAAAGCTGAAAAGCTGTAGACCCGAAGGGGCTTGCCGCAGGCTAGGTTAAAAACCAAAGGACGAAATTTGTATTTCACACTTCACACTTCATACTTTATACTTCATACTTCACACTTCATACTTCATACTTCATATTTCATTCCAGATGTCATGAAAGATTGGTCAAAGCATTGGCTGACAAACCTAGGATGGTCGCAGTCCTTGCTACTTGGGACTCTGGATATTGTATTAGTGCTGGCGCTGACGTACATGATACTAGTTATTATTAGCGAGCGCCGGACACTGTGGATGGTGCGAGGATTTATTATCTTAATGCTGGCATCGGCACTCAGTGGTAGATTGGGTTTACCACTACTAAATTTTGTCCTAGAAAAATTAGTCATTGGTTGTGCTGTGGCGATGGCAGTAGCCTTACAATCAGAGTTTCGGCGATTTTTGGAACAATTGGGACGTGGAGAATTACACCAGTTGTTTCAAACATCCAGTTTGTCGATCCCCAAATCTGATAGTGTGATTGATGAAATTGTGGATGCGGTTAAAGAACTGTCAAAAAACCGAATCGGAGCTTTGCTAATTTTGGAAACCACTGGCCCAATTGACGAGCGAGATTTTTCTGTGCCTGGAGTCAAGCTGAATGCTGATGTCTCTAAGGAACTTATACAAACAATTTTTCAGCCGAAAACTTTGTTACATGATGGGGCGACTTTGATTCGTGGCTCACGGATTGTATCATCGGGTATAATTTTACCACTTTCGGGACGCACAGCCTCGCGCCAGTTGGGTACACGCCATCGGGCAGCAATGGGAATTACTGAGCGGGTCGAAAATTGTATTTGTGTCGTTGTATCAGAAGAAACGGGTTCTATTTCCTTAGCGGAACGGGGAACCCTAAATAGACCACTGACAATTAGAAAACTCAAAGAGTCGTTAGAGGCTCGATTATCTCCAACTGTGGATCGGGAAGCTGTAGCTCCTGGTCTGTTAAGCTGGGTGCGTCAGATTGGTAGTAAAGCACTGGTACTGGTTTCACGTTTACTTGGATTACCATCGACCGCTTCTCGAGATAAAAAATGACTGTACAACAAACTGAACTGCAATATTTGCCCCCTGACTTGAAACGGGAACTACTGCCTAAACACGTTGCGGTGATTATGGATGGCAATGGTCGATGGGCTAAACGTCAAGGTTTACCGCGCATCATGGGTCATAAGCGTGGCGTAGATGCTTTGAAGGATTTGCTGCGTTGTTGCAAAGACTGGGGAATTGAGGCACTGACAGCTTATGCTTTTTCTACTGAAAATTGGAAAAGACCGCAGGAAGAAGTAGATTTTTTGATGACTTTATTCCAAGTAGTTTTACGTCAGGAACTGCGGGAAATGGTCGAAGAAAACGTGCAAATTCAGTTTGTCGGAAATTTGCAGGCTTTGCCGCGATCGCTTCAAGAAGAAATTACCCGTTCAATGGAAGCTACTAAGAATAATCGCAGTATTCGGTTTTCTGTGGCAACTAATTATGGCGGACGGCAGGAAATTTTACAAGCTTGTCGCGCGATCGCCCAAAAAGTCGAGCAAGGTATCCTCAAACCAGATGAAATTGATGAATCAGTATTTGAAAGTCACCTTTACACAGCTGGAATTGATGACCCCGATTTATTAATCCGCACTAGCGGTGAAATGCGCTTGTCAAATTTCCTCCTTTGGCAAATGGCTTACGGGGAAATTTACATTACTGAGACTCTTTGGCCAGATTTTGACCGTGCTGAATTTCACCGTGCTTTGTGTGCGTACCAGCAACGAGAACGAAGATTTGGGAAAGTGTGATGAAGTCTGAAGTCTGAAGTCTGAAGTATCAATTTCATCCTTTAGTTTTTAACTTTTGGCTTTCACACTTCAGATTTTTTTCAGACTTCAGACTTCAGACTTGTTAAGGGCCAGAAAACACAGCTTGTTCTATATCTTCCCGGCTGAGAGAATACTTGAATGAGCGTTGGATATCTTGTCGATTCTCTCCAGCCTCGATATATTTGACTACAATTTGCTCAATATCCAGCCAAAGTTCAGCTTGCCATTCGGGTCTTTGCACGCGCCAACAATGACGTTGTGTTTCATCTTGTTGACAGCCTTGGTCTTTTAACCATTGCTCAATTTGTGGTAGAGGATGATTATATAAAGGTGTATCTGCTGGCAGAAGAGACATAGGAATTTCGGATTTTGAGAAGTTAAAGTTTTTAATTTCCCCAGGACTAGTTAATTGCGATAGGTAAGAAATTTGCTTTTCGATTTTGAGGGTTGATTGAGGTGATTGAGTTTGAAAAGCAGCTTCACCACGAGCGAATCCGATCGCGATCGCTAGTAATAAACATCCCACAAAGGTTAGTCCCAGAATAAATAAAGCAAAGATTTCACCAGAAGAAAGCGGGCGATCGCTGGCATCCAGGTATGCTGATTTCGAGTAATCATAAGCATAACGCACAGGATGATGCAAATCCGCTGGTGCTTGAATTACACCAAAGCGGGAATAGCCAATTTTCAAATCATAGCTAAGTCGCCGTTCTGGATGGCTTAAAGTGGCGTAGGCTTCGTTAATTTGCTGAAATTTAGCAGTAGCAAGGGCAGCAGGTAATTCTGTTGTGTCAGGATGATAGCGCTTGCTCAGTTCCCGGTAAGCACGGCGAATGTCAATCACCGATGCTGAGGGATGCAGTCCTAGTAGGGAGTAGTAGGAGGTTTCACTACTTTGTGGCATTGCCCCGTTTTGATTCACGGCTGTTTGAGTGCAATCAAGTTTTTTCTAATATTGTAAACCTGCCTGCCTATTCCACAGATGGAAAAAACATTAGACTTTAAAGCTCTTTATGAGCGATCGTTTCTATCTGCTATTAACGCAAGAAATTATACAAAAAGTCTATATTATTGTTCAATAATGATTGAAAGGGCGAACGTCGGCTTCATGCCGTGTGTCCAAATAGTTTACTGTTTAGACCTAGCCCTATTAATTGATCAAAGTAGTGACGAAGTTCGATTTCTGCTGATATGCACTAGAAGAAACGAGTAGATTTGACCTATTTTACGTCAATCTGAGATTATAACCTTCAATTGCGCGATCGCCTGATCTCTTAAAGCATCGACTTCATAGCAACCAATGACTAAACCCGCAGATGTCAGCACGAAAAGATTAATTAGCCTTGCACCCAATAGCTGGGTAATAATTAGCCTTGCACCCAATAGCTGGGTAAAATGGGTGACAAGAATACCTGATGTTGTTGCAGGGGAAATCCTCAGTTCCGAATTTCAATGGATTAGCCGCGAAAGTGATGTTTTAGTTCGTGCTACCAGTCCTGAGTACGGAGAATTTCTTGTTCTCAATGAATTACAATTACGCTATCAGCCTCAAATGCCACGCCGAATGCGTGCTTATGCAGCCTTAGCAGAAGAAAAATATAACCTACCAACTTATCCCGTTTTAATTAATATTCTCAAGACAACTAACGAACAGATCCCTAGTAGATTTGAATCAAATTTTGCAGGAATACAAGCATCGCAAGATTATCGTGTTATTAACTTGTGGGAAGTAGATGTAAATATTGTCTTGGAACAACCCATACTATCTTTACTTCCGTTTGTACCCATTCTTAAAGGTGGTGAGAATGAGTTCATAATCCGAGAAGCACTGCAAATTCTTCGTGCAGACGAACAACTCAACCAATTAGAAACAGTCTTAGCTTTTTTTGCTACGTTTGTTTTAGAAAGTGCGTTAGTTCAGGAAATTATGAGGTGGGATATGGCTGTGCTACGTGAGTCACCTTGGTATCAAGAAATTTTACGCGAAGGCATGGCGCTAGGCCTGGCGCAGGGTGAAGCGCGGGGCGAGGTGCGGGGCGAGGAACGTGGACGACGCGAAGAATTATATTCAAGTATCGAACTCGTATTGAAGATGAAATTCGGCAATTCAGGTTTAGAATTGATGCCGATTATCTCTCAGATTAGTGATGTACCAAGATTAAAAGCTATTCAACAAGCTATTACAACTGCAAATACAATCGAGGATCTACGGCAATTGTTATAAGTTCTGGAAGCGAGAAGATGACGTGCATTAGTTGAGGAAATTACGAGGTGGGATATGGTTGTAATACGTGAATCATCCTGGTATCAAGAAATTTTACGTGAAGGCATGGCGCTAGGTGTGGCGCAGGGTGAAGTGCGTGGCGAAGAACGTGGACGACGAGAGGAATTATTTTCCGGTATCGAACTCGCATTGGAGATTAAGTTCGGCAATGCTGGTTTAGAATTGATGCCGAATATTTCCCAAATTAGCGATTTACAGCGATTAAAAGCTATTCAACAAGCGATTAAAACTGTAAATACAATTGAGGAACTGCAACAACTTTTATAGATTCGGGAGTGGAAAACCTTAACCTAGTAAATCGGCACGAGGTTTAAAGGTTTCAATTTGCCGAATCTTTTCGTAAAGTTCTTTTTCTTCAGGGCTAATATTTTTGGGTGTAACTATCTGTATCTCCACTAATTGATCGCCGCGTTTGCCGTTATCGGTGGGGTAGCCTTTATTTGCCAAACGGAATCTTTGACCAGATCTTACTCCTGGTGGGATGGTCATTTTCACAGGGCCGTCGAGGGTAGGTGCTTCTACAGATCCTCCAAGAACTGCTTCACTGGGAGTCACTGGTACTTGACAGGCAATATTTGCGCCTTCTAGTTTAAATAAGGGATGTGGTTCGACAGTAATTTTCAGGTATAAGTCGCCACCGCCGATGCCTTGGTTTTTCAAACGAATACTTTGCCCTGTTACCATAGCCGGAGGCATTGTCACTTCTAGCGATCGCCCATCTTCTAAACGAATGCGCTCGTTACCACCTTGATAAGCTTTTTCTAATGGTAAGGTTAATCGCGCTTCAATATCTCGCCGGGCTGGTTTTGGCGGATTTTTCGGGACGGTGTATTGAACTCTGCTGTTAGGAGAACGAAACGGATCAGTCTTAGTGGTAGTACTGCCATTTCTGTTGTCTTGGCGACTACCAACACCGACGACTTGATTAATAAAGTCTTCAAAATTGGCAAATTGACTGGGATCTACTTGATTACCGTTGGTGCGATCGCCTGGACGTTCTCCCCAACTTTTTGTTTTTGGCGTTTTTTTGCCTGTAAAGCCTTGTCGCTGCCAATAGCGACTAAATTGGTCGTATTGCGCTCTTTTGGCAGTGTCAGAAAGCACTTCGTAAGCTTCGCCAATATCTTTAAATTTTTCTTCGGCTGCCTTATTACCTGGATTGAGATCAGGGTGATATTGTCTAGCTAATCGCCGATAATTCTTTTTAATTTCTTCATTAGAGGCATCTTTAGGTACTCCCAAAATCTCGTAGTAATCGCGGAAATTCTGCAAATTTTGCATAGTCAGTTATTTAAATTTAGATTTTAGATTTTAGATGTTGGTAATAATTATTAAGTCACTAGTAATACAATTTCCCCATTACTTATTACTTATCACCAATTACTAAATCCGTATTTTGAATCAACTTTATAACCTTAGTAAAGATGGTTATTGCGATCTATGGGGAGTACTACAACCAATCATCGTCATTCTCATCCCAATTATCTTGATAGCTAGGACGTGATGTTCTGCGAGAAGGACGACTGTCGTACGATGAAGAACGGCTGTCTCTACCATAGTTTCTGCCGTTATCTCTACCGTAGTCTCTGTTATATGAATCGCGTTCTCGGTAAGTATCTCGGTAGTAATCAGGTTCCCGTTCGCGTTCTTTATCACCGCCTCCTGTGAAGATTTCTTTGATGGTTCCGAACAAATCATCGTCTTCGTCTTCAGCGTAGTACTGACGGACTTCGCGGTTTAGTTCATAAAGTGCATCTTGTAAGTCAGCGTAAGCTTGATCGATGCCGCGATCGTCGTTGGCTTGTAAACTTTCCTTGAGTTCGCGGCAAATATTATCAATGCGTTGGCGACGACTGCGGGCAAATTGCATTCCAAACTCTAAAGCTACTTCTCGGAGTTGTCGTTCTGCTTGTAAAATTAATGCCTCAGAACGAGTGCGCTTTTCGACTCGTTCTTTGCGTTCGCGATCAACATCAGCAAATTTCTGGGCATCTTGAATCATGCGATTGATTTCAGATTCAGTCAAGGTAGAAGCACCTTGAATAGTGATACTCTGTTCCCTACCTGTAGTTCTATCTAAAGCTGTTACCTGTAAAATTCCGTTAGCATCAATATCAAATGATACCTGTACTTGCGGAATTCCTCGCGGTGCGGGTGGAATGCCATACAGCTTGAACCTTCCTAGAGATTTGTTATCTCCTGCCATTTCTCGTTCACCTTGGACTACGTGAATTTCCACGGTGTTTTGGTTATTTTCCGAGGTGGAGAAGATATCCGAACGGCGGACTGGAATAGTTGTGTTGCGCGGAATGAGTTTTTTCATCACGCCGCCAATGGTTTCTAGTCCCAAAGATAGGGGTGTCACATCCAATAACAGCAAATCCTTTAGTTCTCCAGCAAGGATACCTGCTTGAATGGCTGCACCAACTGCAACGACTTCATCAGGGTTAACATTTTCGTTGGGTTCAATGCCAATCAAGTCGCGGACTAATTGCTTCACCATTGGTATTCGCGTCGAACCGCCAACTAACACAACTTCTTCTATATCTTCCGGTCTGAGTCCAGCATCTTTCAATGCCCTTTTGACCGGTGTGCGGACACGTCCAATCAAATCACTACATAAACCTTCAAATTGGGAACGAGTTAGGCGAGTTTCGATATGTTTTGGCCCATCTTCCGTGGCGGTGATGAAGGGTAAGTTTATATCGGTGACGCTGACAGCAGACAATTCGATTTTAGCTTTTTCTGCTGCTTCCATTAACCGTTGCAGAGCTTGGCGATCGCGTCTTAAGTCGACACCTTCAGTCTCTAAAAATTGCTCTGCTAACCAATCAACTATCTTTTTATCAAAGTCATTCCCACCAAGCTGCGTATCACCACTGGTAGCTTTGACTTCAAATACACCATCCCCAACGTCTAAAATTGATACGTCAAAAGTACCACCACCCAAGTCAAAGACTAAGATGGTTTCTGTATCACCGCGATCCAAGCCGTAAGCTAAAGATGCAGCGGTAGGTTCATTGAGAATTCGCAACACTTCTAAGCCAGCAATTCTGCCTGCATCGCGGGTTGCCTGTCTTTGAGAATCATTAAAATAAGCGGGAACTGTCAAAACTGCCCCTGTCACTGGTTCCCCTAAATAACGGCTGGCATCATCGGCTAATTTTTTGAGTACCATTGCCGAAACTTCTTCGGGGGCAAAATCTTTACTCAGGCGGGGACAAGCAATTTTGATATTGCCGATTTCGTCTTTGCGGATGGTGTATGGTACACGCTTAGAATCTGGACTTAGTTCTCCATACTTCCGCCCAATGAAGCGTTTGACAGCAAAAAAAGTATTCTGCGGGTTGAGGACGGTTTGCCGTCGTGCCATTTGCCCAACCACTCTTTCACCATCTTTGCTGAAACCAACTACGGAGGGTGTTGTCCGCATTCCTTCTGCATTGGCAATCACCACCGGCTTGCCACCCTCCATCACGGCGACTACTGAGTTGGTTGTACCCAAGTCGATGCCGACTACCTTGCCCATGCGTTACTCTTCTCCTAATGTGTCTTATATCTATATAATTTATTATGTTTGGCCAAGACTACCAATAGCAGGAAGCTATTAGTGGAAAACACCTCAATGGTATAATAGTCAATTAAAGCAAAAGGTGAATAATTTTCAGGTTAAGGAGCTAGTTGCAAGACTAGGATAGCATTCACAATGCTGAGTATGTCCAAGTAGGTTTCAATCTCTATAGTTGAAAAACTCTACTTTATCAGGGCTTTAAGTTGGGTAATCCACCCTTCGGTAATTGATTTTTGACTTACTCACTACATCTAGAAGTTTATTTGACGAATACTTGCAGACTTTGAATTTACAAGAGCAATTACTAACTCATCTGCATGAAATCGCACGAGAACGCGATCCTTTCTTGGCAACCGCTGGACATTTCTTTGTCCAAGAATACATTCGTCAACAATTTGCCCAATGGGGAAGTGTGGAAATCCACACCTTTGCGGTTAGAGGTAAAACCTGCAAGAACCTGATTTTAAATTTGTCTTCTCCAGCAGTCGGGAAGAATCAAGATTTACCCCCCATTTTGATTGGGGCGCACTATGATGCTGTACCTGGAACACCAGGGGCAGATGATAATGCTACAGGTGTAGCGGTGTTATTAGAATTAGCGCGAAAGTTTGCGGCGGAACCGGCTAAGTATCCCTTGCGGTTAGTTGCTTTTGATATGGAAGAATATGGCTTACTAGGAAGTGCGGAATATGCCACTTTATTGCATCAACAACAGCAACCACTCCGCTTAATGATATCTCTGGAAATGCTGGGTTATTGTATTTCTACCCCAGGTTCGCAAGTTTATCCCCGTCCTTTGGAGAAATTTTATCCAAATCAAGGTGATTTTCTGGCTTTAATTGGCAATTTGCGGACAATTCGGGATTTAATTAGCCTCAGTCGGAGTATTCGGAAAGGAGGCGTATCCAGTCAGTGGCTACCAGTACCTAACCGAGGCTTGATTGTACCTCAAACTAGACTCAGCGATCATGCACCATTCTGGGATTTAGGCTATCCAGCAATTATGGTGACAGATACGGCATTTTTAAGAAATCCTCACTATCACAAACCTAGTGATAATATTGCCAGTTTAGATTTAGATTTTCTCACTGGTGTTTGCCAAGGTTTGGAATTAGGTATTCGGCGGTTGTAAAAAAATATTAATTTTAATGGTACAAATTAAGATATGTTTATAATCTATATTGGATTGTTATAGCTCACTGAAGTTTGACAGGAAGTGTAATGATAAACTCAGCGCCTTGACCAAGTGTAGAGTTGACATATATTGAACCGTGGTGTTTTTCAGTAATAATTTGATGAGCGATCGCTCATCCTAATCCTGTGCCTTTACCAATTTCTTTAGTTGTAAATAAGTGATCAAAAATTTTCTGTTTTACTTCTGGTGGCATACCAATACCACTATCTTGAATTCTCAGTTGTATGGCTGGCGAATCATCTGTTAATTTGGTACAAATAATAGACCTCTTGCAAAAGTCGTTGAAGTTTCCAAGATTGTAACTTTTAGAGTGACAGATCCTTTGTCTGTAAATTTAATGCCATTCCCCAATAAGTTAATCAATACCTGACGTAATCGCTTCTCATCGGCAAATACACCTTCAGGTAACATAGGATCGGGTTGATAAATAAAGTCAATGCCTTTTTGTTCAGCACGAATACGGCAGATTTCTACCACTCCTTGCAAAAATGCTGGCAAGTGTAAGGCATTAGGTGCAAGTTCTAGTTTTCGCGCTTCAATTTTAGATAAGTCTAGTACATCGTTGATTAAAGTCAACAAATGGGAACCACATTGATGAATAATGCCGACTCCATGACGTTCTTTTTCTGGTAAAACTTTAGAACGACTGAGAATCTGCGCGTATCCTAAAATTCCATTCAAGGGTGTTCGCAGTTCATGACTCATGTTTGCCAAGAATTCACTTTTTGCTTGATTGGCATTGTCAGCAATTTCCTTGGCAATTTTCAGTTCAGCCGTGCGTTCTTCGACTCTTTGTTCTAGTTTCAACGCTGCTTGACGATTTTCATTGAGAACTGACATCAATAAATAAGTTGTCAGGGCAATGACACACATGAAAGATTGCAGTAACATCAAAGACTCGTTGACTGAAGATCGGGCAAATGAACCCAAGTGACGAGATGTGCCTAAAACTGCGATCGCAGAAACAACCACAACTAATAGTGTAGATTCAGTTGTTCTAAATCGAAACGCAGACCAAAGCAACAATGGCATCATCATATATTCCACAGGATTGTTGCCCCAAAACGCAGCCCTGCTGATGATTACCATCGTGTGTTTTAACAAATTGATTGATTAACCATGCACCAACAAGTGGTTCAATACAATTGATTAAAGAGATACTGATGATAGTAGGTAAATCTTTATAAAATAACAGCTAATTGATCAGCAATGCACTCAAAAAAATTGATGGTACAATCCGATAACCCAACAACAAAATCATTGCTAGGAAAAAACCTGATGAAGGCCAAATTGCTGATGCGGAGTTTTTAAATGAGACAAATTGAGCAAGAGTAGCCAATCCGTAATGAGCGATCGCCAAAATTATGGTAATAATAATCAATTGACGATATTGCGAAATAGACGATTTAACGGTTGATTTAGAATATTGCTTTGAGTCAGATGAAATCATTTTTCTCAAGATGGAGGAACTTATAGTACCTGCATCTTTAGAATGCCCATAATTTTTATTAGATCATCATTGCACAAAAATATCTCTAACTTCTTTGAGAAGTTGGGGATCTGAAGCCAACACAAGAATTCTTACAAATCAAATACAATTACTATAAAATACAAATATACACCTCATCAAGAACATAAATGACAGTAGAACGTTGGACAGATGTAATGCTTGATGAATTAGCTTCAAGTGTTGGTGAGTTGCGCGAAGGTTTAACTGAGGTACGAGTAAGTGTAACTGAGTTACGCGAAGGTTTAACTGAGGTACGCGAAAGTATCACTGAGTTACGCGAAAGTGTAACTGAAGTACGCGAAGGTTTAACTGAGTTGCGCGAAAGTGTAACTGAGTTACGCGAAGGTTTAACTGACGTTAAAGACAGTGTAGATGGTTTGAGAATAACGGCTCAAGCACTATTACAAGTAGCGGCGCAAAATCAAAGTCGGATGGATCGTTTTGAAGAAGAAATGACGTTAATGAAGCAAAGACAAGCAGAAAGCGATCAGCGATTTAATACTTTACTAGAAGAAGTTCGTGATTTAATTCGCGGAAATCATGGAGATAATTAACGCGATCGCTTTCTGACATTTTACTATTTTGCTTTTCTCAGTTAGCCATACTATCTTGCAGCGATCGCGCCGCATTAGACTGTGTATGAATCAAGTCCTCAATATTATTTTTGATTGTGTTGCAAATAGCATCTAATGGTAAATCGTTGTCATCATAACCAAAAGGATTTTCGATTTCCAAACCAATAGCTTCAACGCCAAATAATGTGAAACTGACTACAGCTACCATTAATCCTGTCCACCAGCCCAAAGTGTCTACTACTTGCAAAGGTAATAAGAAACAATATACTAACAATAGTTGCTTGAGATGAATAGCATAAGCTAGGGGCATAGGTGTTTTCAAAATACGTTCGCAAGAACCTAAATTATCTACAAGTAAATTTAATAATTCTTGCAGATTTATTAACTGGTACGTATGTAAGCAGTTGCGATTGTACTGCTGTTGTAAATAATCACTAATCCAAAAAGCTACCTCTAAAGGTAGATTATTGATAGTAGATAACTCATTATATCTAGATAGAGACATTAATTCTCTTAATTCGTGATTTTCCCGTTCTCCACGCAAATGTAATTTTGTGGCAATTACAAAAGCTATTATCAGTCTTAATGTGGCAATTTTCTTCTCTCTATCTTCTGGCGAGATTTCATTAACTGTTACCCATATTTGTCGGGCTAAATTACGCGTGGTATTTACTAGGTTTCCCCAGCATCTTCTGCCCTCCCAAAAACGCTCGTAGGCAGTATTTGTGCGAAAAACTAACAATAAACCTAACACCAGACTAGGCAAGATAGTGCCGATCATTGGTTTAGATACAGGGAGGTCGAAATAGTGCAGGACAGAAATAACAAATCCAAATAAGCCACACCACAAAACACGTTGATAAATTGATGAGACGACTGAACCTTTTAACTGAAAAGCCATCTGAACCCAGCGAATTTTCTCCAGTGTCATGCCATCTACCTCAAGGAATATGTATGTAACAAATCCAGCAAGTAATCTGATAACTTAAAAATCATACCTGAGAAGTAGCAAAATAGACATTAAGGAAATCATAATGATTGAAGCATCACTATCTGCTGCACGTTGGGAGTTTTGGATCGACAGAGGCGGAACGTTTACAGATATTGTGGCGAAACGTCCTGATGGTCAGTTAATAATTCACAAGCTACTTTCAGAAAATCCTGAACGTTACACCGATGCAGCAGTGCAAGGAATTCGGGAAATTTTGAGGATTCCTGCTGGTGCGCCAATACCTGCCGATCGCATCACGGCGGTGAAAATGGGAACAACTGTGGCAACAAATGCCTTATTAGAAAGAAAAGGCGATCGCACAGTTTTAATAATTACTAAAGGATTTCGGGATGCCCTACGCATCGGTTATCAAAACCGTCCCGACATTTTCGCCCGTCAGATAATTTTGCCAGAAATACTCTACGAAAAGGTGATAGAAGTAGAAGAACGTTACAGCGCCCAAGGTGAAGAATTAATACCTTTAAATCTTGATGTTGTTCGCCCGCAATTACAAGCAGCTTACGATGATGGGATTCGTGGTTGTGCAATTGTTTTTATGCACAGTTATCGCTACACCGCCCATGAACAGGAGATTACCACACTAGCCTGGAGTATGGGATTTACTCAAGTATCAGTATCTCACAAAGTCAGTCCTTTGATGAAATTAATTAGTCGCGGCGATACAACTGTAGTCGATGCTTATTTATCACCAATTTTGCGGCGATATGTCGATCAAGTTGCCAGTCAACTGTCAGGACAAATGACAAAATTGATGTTCATGCAATCCAACGGTGGACTGGCGGATGCAGAGAACTTCCAAGGCAAAGACAGTATTTTATCGGGGCCAGCTGGTGGGATAGTTGGGGCAGTTCAGACAAGCCTCATGGCTGGTTTTGACAAGATTATCAGCTTTGATATGGGTGGCACATCTACTGATGTGGCTCATTACAATGGCGAGTATGAACGCACCTTTGAAACAGAAGTTGCAGGGGTACGTCTGCGGACACCAATGATGGCAATTCATACCGTCGCGGCTGGTGGTGGTTCAATTGTGCAGTTTGACGGTTCTCGGTATCGGGTGGGGCCGGAATCTGCGGGGGCAAATCCTGGCCCGGCTGCTTATTCTAAAGGTGGGCCGTTGACGGTAACAGACTGTAATGTGATGGTGGGTAAGTTGCAACCAGAGTTTTTCCCCAAAGTATTCGGGGGGAATGCGGATTTACCGTTAGATGTAGAGGTGGTGCGGCAGAAGTTTCAGAAACTGGCGGCGGAAATTGGCGATGGCAGAACACCAGAAGAAGTAGCTGCGGGATTTTTGGCGATCGCAGTTGATAAAATGGCCAACGCCATCAAAAAAATCTCTCTCCAGCGTGGTTATGATGTGTCGGAGTATACTTTGTGTTGTTTTGGTGGTGCTGGTGGGCAACACGCTTGTTTAATTGCAGATGCTTTGGGGATGAAGCAGGTATTTATCCATCCATATGCGGGGGTGTTGTCTGCTTATGGCATGGGTTTGGCAGATGTGCGGGTAATTCGGGAAAAGTCGGTGGAAGCGGTTTTGAGTGAGGGTTTGTTGGCAGAGTTGGAGTTAGAGTTGGTGGGGTTGGTGGCGGAGGCGGAGGGGGAAACGAACCGCCAAGAGAAGTTGCGTGCGGAGAGAAGTCGCAAGGAGGGTTTCCCTCCGGGCGAACTTCGGGGGGTTCCCCCCGTTGAGCAAACTTCGGTGGACGCAGAGGGAGGAGAGAAGATAGAGGTTTTTCGTAAGGTGCATTTAAGGTATGAAGGGACGGATGCGTCGTTGGTTGTGGATTTTGGTGAGGTGGCGATGATGCAGCGTCAGTTTGAGGAGTTACATCGTCAACGTTACGGGTTTATTGCGCCAGAGAAGCGGTTGATTGTAGAAGCGGTGGCGGTGGAGGTGGTGGCAAAGCATGATGCGCCGGCAGAAGCTGTGGTTTCACGTAGGAATGAAAATGAACCTGTAGCAGTGGCAACTATACAAATGTACACTACTGGTGCATGGCAGACTACACCAGTGTATCAACGGCAAGATTTACAACCAGGAGATTGTATAGCTGGGCCGGCCATTATTGTCGAGGCAACAGGTACAAATGTGATTGAACCCTATTGGCAGGCAGAATTAACTGCACGTAATCACTTAGTATTGACTCGACAAACAGCACTCAGCAACGCCAGTCCGCTCAAGTCGAGCCACTGCGTTGCGGGGGTTCCCCCCGTTGAAGCAAGTGGCGCGGCAGAGCCGCCCACGCGGCTGGCTCCTCAGCACTCAGCACTCAGCACTCAGCACTCAGCACTCAGCACTCAAAAAGATCCCGTTATGTTGGAGATTTTCAATAATTTGTTTCGAGCGATCGCAGAACAAATGGGTATAACCTTACAAAATACCAGTTCCTCTGTCAATATCAAAGAAAGGCTTGATTTCTCTTGTGCAATTTTTGATGGTGCTGGGCAATTAGTAGCAAATGCGCCTCACATTCCTGTACATTTGGGTTCTATGAGTGAAAGTGTGCAGGCTTTGATTGCTAACTATGGCCACACCATCAAACCTGGAGATGTATTTGTCTCTAATAACCCTTATAACGGTGGTACTCACCTACCAGATATTACCGTTATTACCCCCGTCTTCCCCCACTCCTGGTTGGTGAGCGGAGCCGAACCACTACTCCCAACTCCCCACTCCCCACTATTCTACGTCGCTTCACGCGGACACCATGCAGACATCGGTGGTATTACTCCTGGTTCTATGCCGCCTAACAGTAGAAATGTGGTGGAAGAAGGCAAATTAATCGATAATTTCCAGTTAGTTGATACAGGTAAATTCCGCGAAACAGAATTATTAAACTTACTAGCAAGTCAACCTTATCCAGTGCGGAATATCACACAAAATTTAGCAGATTTAAAAGCACAAATTGCCGCTAATGAACGCGGTGTGCAAGAACTCCTCAAAATGGTAGAACACTACAGTTTAGAAACTGTTCAAGCTTACATGAATTTTGTGCAAGATAATGCGGAAGAATCTGTACGTCGTGTAATTAAAGTTTTAAAAGATGGCAGTTTTAGTTATGCCTTGGATGATGGTAGCATTATTCAAGTTGCAATTACCATAAACCAAGAAAAACGCAGTGCCAAAATTGATTTTACTGGCACTTCTAACCAGCAATTAAATAATAACTTTAATGCACCAGCGGCAGTTTGTAAGGCAGCAGTTTTATATGTTTTTCGGACATTAGTTAATGATGATATTCCTTTAAATGCCGGATGTCTTAAACCTTTAGAAATTCATATTCCTGAAGGTTGTATGTTAAATCCGCATTACCCTGCGGCTGTGGTGGCAGGCAATGTAGAAACTTCTCAAGCAATTACTGATGCTTTATATGGCGCGTTAGGTGTTCTAGCTGCTTCTCAAGGAACAATGAATAATTTTACTTTTGGGAATGAGCGATATCAATATTATGAAACAATCTGCGGTGGTTCTGGTGCAGGTGCAGATTTTGATGGTACAGACGCAGTTCACACACATATGACAAATTCGCGTCTCACAGATCCAGAAGTATTAGAATGGCGTTTTCCTCTTGTTTTGGAAAATTTTGCCATCCGTGACAATAGCGGTGGTAAAGGACATCATCATGGCGGCAATGGTGTCATACGTCGCTTACGTTTTCTGGAACCGATGACAGCGGCTATTCTATCAAATCATCGTGTAGTTGCACCTTTTGGTTTATGTGGCGGTGAAGAAGGTAAATTAGGGCGAAATTATGTTGAAAGGTGTAATGGAATTGTTGAAGATTTGGGTAGTAAAGCTGTGATTGAGATGAATATTGGTGATGTGTTTGTCATTGAAACTCCAGGCGGTGGTGGTTATGGTTTTGCTAATAATTCTAACTCTCTATGAAGGAGAGGACAGTTCAGGCGATCGCCTCTCCTAAATCTTTTAAACTTAAATCACCACTTTCTGACGTGGACAATCAAATACCACTACAAAATTAGCGTCAGGTAGGAGTTGACGTAAACTTTGCACATGGCCATCCGCATCAGAACGGCTGCGAAATCTGGCAACTGTTACCCGTTGCATATCTGGAAATAAACGCGCAACAATCCAAGAATTTAAACGTTCTTTGTACGCGATCGCTTGAGTCTGCGTTTCTGAGGAGAAATCGTTGTATTTGATGTTTTGTGTCATGATTGATTTATCCATAAACAGTCTAGTGAAGGGCGTTAGCGAGTCTCTTGGCGGGGATGCTAACGCCTCTTCCGCCAAAATTCAATATCAATACTACATCAATTGTCAATTGTCAATGTTTAGCGCCAAGTTTTAGCGCTAATTAGTTTAAATTCCCCGTCAAATATGAATTTGAGAGTATTAAGACAACGTACAGGATTAAGAATTAGTGATGTAGCTATTGAATTAGATTGCGCTATGTCTTCAATTCGTAACTGGGAGAAAGGTAGAACAACACCAAAAATGGAAGTATGGCCAGTATTCCGCTTGCGGGATTTATATCAATGCACTGAAAAAGAACTGATGCAAGCAGTCCAAGAATCAATGTCGGCTGAAGATACTTAGCCTTGCTTGAACAATACCTAAATAACTAAATTGCTTTTTTATGGTTAAGCGATCGCATCCTCTCACATTAGACATAAATTCGTCCTCTCCCCTACGAGAGAAGACAAAAAACTATGGCACCTCTCTCAAGCTGCGATCGCTTAATACTCAAAAAATCGGAAATAATATGTAATATCTATCGGAGGAACAGTGGCTCAATTCGCCTAGAATCTAGTAACTATGGTAACGCCAATAGAAGAACAAAAGATTATTAAGCATTAAAGTTTGCTACACTGCTGCTAGTAAAAATACAAAAGGGAGAAAGAAAAAGAAACCCGAAAATCCAAATTTCCTTATCTTTCTCTGCCTTAGCTTGTCTTCAAACCTTGCTTTTAGCAGAATGTAAATTTACATTCTACTGAACTCACTCTTATATTACACTAAACTTTTACATTTAAAGTATGTATCTATACCACGACATAGATCATAAATCTACTCTAGTAGGGATGCGATCGCTGAAAAACTACTATGTTTAATAGACCTCTTGCAAAAGTCCTTGTATTCGCGTTCTTCTTTGCGCCTTTGCGCGGCAGTTGCGCGACTGTCGGGAAACCCGCCCAACGCACTGCCTTGCCTTTGCGTGAGACAAAAAATTATTTATGCAAGAGGTCTAATGATGAGTTTGCTTTAATTTAAAAAATAGTTAATTAAAGATTAATTTTTTAATATTAAGAATATGCTGAATCTAGAAAAATTAAACAAAAGTCACGTCTGCATTGTAGTTTAGATGAATTAAAAACATTATCCCAAGACTCACAAAATGATGATTAATACAACAGAATTCAGAATAACAAAGAATAGGTTCTCTATTTAGCTTTGATACCTAAATGGTAAACTTTACTAAATTAAAATCTACTGTATATTAATTTGCTAAAAAACTTAATCTCATGCCGCAATATTTTGGAAAACTCCCCACCACTAACCAACCTTGGAAAACAGTTGGCACAGTAGAATCGGTAAACAAAAGTGAACGTACTATTAATTTTGAATGTGATAATTCACGCCTCAGTCTCAGCATACTTGCAGCTAATTTAATCCGTGTGCGTTTTGCACCAACTGGTGAATTTTCGCCCCGTCGTCCTTGGGCGGTAACTGTTGATGATAGCGAGTGGGAACAAGTACCTTTTGAGCTACAAGAAACTAATTCTACTTTAGAAATCATCACAGCCAAAATTCGGCTCTGCATTCAAAAGCAAAATTGTCACCTTACCTGCTTTGACTTAGCGCATCGTCCCTTTGCCCAAGATGCAGATATGGGTATCGGTTGGCGTTTAGGTGCAGTTGCAGGCTGGAAACAAATTACCGCCGATGAACATTTCTACGGCTTTGGTGAACGCACAGGCTTTCTCGATAAACTCAGTCAAGTTAAAACCAACTGGACAGTTGATGCTTTAGATTACGACGCACTCACCGATGAAATGTATCAGGCGATTCCATTTTTTATGGCATTGCGTCCAAATGTCGGCTACGGAATTTTTCTCAACACCACCTTCTGGAGTCAATTTGATATCGGTGCAGAACAACCAGGTGTTTGGAAAATGGAAACTCGCGGTAGTGAGTTGGATTATTACATCATCTACGGCCCCGAACCTGCCGAAATCCTCCGTACCTATACTCAGTTAACGGGGAGAATGCCTTTACCTCCCAAGTGGGCATTAGGATATCACCAATGTCGTTGGAGTTATGAATCAGAAAGTATTGTGCGGGAATTAGCACAGGAATTTCGCCAACGTCGCATTCCTTGTGATGTGATTCACCTGGATATCGACTATATGCGGGGTTATCGAGTGTTTACTTGGAGTCCCACACGCTTTCCCAACCCAGAACAATTAATTGGTGAGTTGGCAAAAGATGGCTTCAAAACCGTAACGATTATTGATCCTGGTGTAAAGTATGAGCCAGAAGCCAATTATCACGTTTTTGACCAAGGATTAGCCAACGATTATTTCGTGCGGAAAGTTGATGGGGCGCTATTTCACGGTTATGTTTGGCCGGAAAAAGCTGTATTTCCTGACTTTTTGCGTGCTGATGTGCGTAATTGGTGGGGTAATCTGCACAAAAGCCTGACAGATATTGGTGTAGCAGGTATTTGGAATGATATGAATGAACCTGCGATTGATAGTCGTCCCTTTGGTGATGGCGGCGAGAAAATTTGGTTTCCGTTGGATGCACCGCAAGGGGAAGCAACTCATCAAGAAGTACATAACTTGTATGGGTTGATGATGGCAAAGGCTTGTTATGAAGGGTTGCAACAACATCGTCAACAAGAACGCTCCTTTGTCTTAACCCGTTCTGGTTACGCTGGGGTGCAGCGTTGGTCTTCGGTGTGGATGGGGGATAATCAATCTTTGTGGGAACATTTGGAAATGTCCTTACCCATGCTTTGCAATATGGGACTTTCGGGTGTGGGGTTTGTGGGTTGTGATATTGGCGGGTTTGCGGGAAACGCTACGGCTGAACTATTTGCCCGATGGATGCAGGTAGGAATGCTTTACCCCTTGATGCGCGGTCACTCGGCTATGTCTACTGCGCGGCATGAACCTTGGGTATTTGGCGATCGCACTGAAAATATCTGTAGAGAATATATTAATCTACGTTACCAGCTTTTGCCTTACATTTATAGTTTATTTTGGGAAGCGGCCACCACAGGCGCACCCATTTTAAGACCATTACTCTACCATTTTCCTAACGATACCAAAACCTACACCCTTTACGATCAAGTACTGTTAGGCTCGTCACTCATGGCTGCACCAATTTATCGCCCTGGTGTTGAATATCGAGCCGTCTATTTGCCCGCAGGTATTTGGTATGACTGGTGGAGTGGCGAATCTTATCAAGGCCCAACCTACATTCTTGCCCATGCACCCCTAGAAATAATGCCACTTTATGTACGTGGCGGTGCGGTGATTCCTATGCAGCCAGTCATACAATATGTTAATCAATTGCCAGCTGATGAAATTCGCCTGCGGGTTTGGCCTGGTAATGGTGAATACAGTTTTTATGAAGATGATGGGCAAACTTTCGAGTACCGTAATCAAAATTTTTCCCTCAGAAAAATTAGCGTACTGACAGATACAAACCAAATAATAGTCAAAATTAGTACGCGAGAGGGAAAATGGACACCTCCACAGCGGCAAATAATTGTGGAACTTGTAGGTGTAGGACAGCAGCAATTTCCAGATGATGGTCAGCAACAAAGTTTGTCATTTTAAGAGGATGTCTGAGATTAACGAAGGCATGCCAGAAATGGATGGTTATATGCTCATGCGACAAATTCGGACAATGGTGCAAGTTAAGCAGATTCCCGCAGTTGCCCTGACTGCATACGCTCGGGAAACTGATCGGCAGCAGGCACAATTAGCCGGATTTCAACAGCATATTTCTCAACCAATGGAGCCAGAGATCCTTGTACAAATAATTGTGAATTTATACAAAATTTAATCTTTCATGAAAATTGTATTGCAAAGTATTAAGAATAAAAGTTATTTTTTAAGTTTACTGTCGTCCTGATAAAAACGATAAAACACTAAAAATTTAGCACGCTAGTCTAGTGATAGATGCGGTCATAAAAATATCAATGCTAAACAGCAACCGCTTGCAACTGCAAGATGTACGGAATTCAATAGTGGTAAAAGTAGCATCTGCGATCGCCATCCTCGTCGGTAGTCTTGTACTGCTTGGGTGGATGTGCGACATTGAATTTCTCAAAGAGGGTAGCTACCCCAGGTTGTTCACAATGAAGGCAAACACAGCACTGTGTTTTGTCCTATTGGGTGTGTCACTGTGGCTGTTACAAATCAACAAAAACCAGCAGACTGATGGGTATTTAAGGCAGAAAGTCAAGCTAAATTTATGGCTGGTTAGAGCATTAAGTTTAGTGCCAATAATTGTTGGCTCACTCACAATTATTCAATATTTGTTTGGCTGGAATTTGGGAATTGATGAGCTACTGTTTCAAGACACGCAAACTCCTTTGTTAACATCTTATCCAGGACGGATGGGATTAAACACAGCATTGAACTTTTTGTTGCTGGGCAGTGCTTTAGAAATTTTGACAGATCCAAAAAGCGATGGCTCCGCCAACGCCAAGGGCGATCGCAGCAGTTGGTATAGTCAGATTTTAACTCTCATCGCTGGCATAGTTTCCTTAGAAGCGCTGATCGGTTACGCCTACAATGTCAAAATTCTCTATAGCTTTTTCCCTTCAGGGACACCTATGGCGTTACACACAGTAATAATGTTCAGTGTGCTGTGTATAGGAATTCTCTGGTTGCGTGTCGACCAAGGATTTATGCGCGTAGTTACAAGTGAAAATTATGGCGGTTTACTGGCACGTCGTTTATTGATGGCAGCGATCGCTGTACCTTTGTTATTAGGGTGGTTAATTGTTCAAGGTCAGCGAGCCGGACATTATGACCCAGCTTTTGCCATAGCAGTGTTTGCGCTGATTCTGATTATTATTTTTGCTCTTTTAGTTTGGCAATGTGCAGTAGTTGTAGAACGCCTTTGGTATAACAACGAACGCACTCAAAAAGCACTCAGAGGCTACGAAGAAAAACTCAAAAGTTTTGTAGATGCTAACGTTATTGGCATCTTGTTTGGGGATGTGTACGGCAATATTCACCAAGCAAATGATGAATTTTTGGGGATGGTCGGCTACACGCGAGAAGATTTACTAGCAGGCCGATTAAAGTGGGACGGAATCACCCCATCAGAATATTTGCATTTAGATGAGCAAAGAATTGCCGAAGCCAAAGCAAATACTAGTGGCGCTTGCACACCATATAAAAAAGAATATATTCGCAAAGATGGTAGCCGGATACCAGTGTTAGTAGGCTATGTACTAGTAGGAGAACAACGCGAAGAATCTGTCGCCTTTATTCTGGACTTAAGCGAACGGCAGCAAGCACAAGAAAAAATTCTGCAACTAAATCGAGATTTACAGCGGCGGGTTGTCGAGTTGCAAACGTTACTAGATGTGATTCCCATAGGAATTGGCATTGCCGAAGATCCTGAATGTAAAAATATTCGAGTTAACCCTTGTTTTGCCAAGCAATTGGGCATCTCAACCGATATAAATGCTTCCCTCAGCGCTCCAGTTGGTGAACGACCAACAACATTTAAAGTCTACAGCAAGGGTCGAGAACTATCGCCAGAAGAATTACCCATGCAGTACGCCGCAGCGCATGGTGTGGAAGTTCTAGATTTAGAAGTGGATATTGTTCATGAAAATGGCCAAGTCACCAAGTTGTTAGAATACGTTGCACCTTTATATGATGAAGAAGGCAAGACTAGAGGTTGTATTGGTGCATTCTTAGATATTACTAGCCGCAAGCAAGCAGAAGAATTACAACAGCAGCAACAAAAATGGCTGGAAGATGTGTTAAACCTGATGCCCAGACCATTGCTATTTATTGAGCCAGGAACAGCACGGGTAACATTTGCCAATCGCGCGGCGAACGAATTAGCTGGAGGTGAATTTCCCCAAGGCATACCAGCCGAAGAGTATCACACAGTTTACTACTGCACAGATGCCACAGGAAATCGCATTCCCAACGACCAAATGCCTGGGGTGCGAGTTGCCCGTGGCGAACGTCTAGATGGGGTAGAGATAGACTGGCATACCAGCCAAGGTGTGCATTCTTTATTAATATTTGCTGATACATTACCAGCCATGCATGGTTATCCAGCCACCTGCGTATTTGTATTTCAAGATGTTACTAAACTCAAGCAAGTAGAAAAAGCATTATCACTAGGTAATCAAAGGCTCCAGCTACTGTTTGGTACAGCCAGCGCTCTGTTATCTAGCCAGGAACCTGTAGCGCTGATTGACAGCGTTTTCTGCCATCTTCAAGAACAAATTAGTTTAGATGTTTACTTCAACTACTTAATTGAGGATAACTCCCAGGTAATGCGTCTCGCTTCTTATGGAGGCGTTGCAGAAGAACTCGCAAAAGAAATTGAATGGTTAGAGTTTGGTCAAGCAGTCTGCGGTACAGCAGCACAATGTCGCCAATCAATTTATGTAGAAGATGTCCAGCACGCAACCGATGCCAAAACAGAATTAATTCGCTCATTGGGTGTGAAAGCTTATTATTGTTACCCATTAATCGCCCAAGGAAAATTGTTTGGTACGCTTTCCTTTGGTAGTCGCAGGCGTGATTTCTTCACCGAAAATCAAAGAGGTATGATGCAGGCGATTTGCGACCAAATTGCGATCGCAATGGAAAGGTCGAGTTTAATCACTTCCTTGCAGCAGCAAACCGAGCAGTTGCAAGAAGCCAACCGTATGAAAGACGAGTTTTTAGCTATACTTTCTCATGAATTGCGATCGCCCCTCAACGCGATTCTTGGCTGGGCGCAACTGCTACGAGGCCGCAAACTCAACGATACCCAAATAGCTAAGGCTATAGAAACCATTGAGCGCAATGCTAGGGCGCAAACTCAGATGATTGAAGACTTACTCGATATCTCCCGCATGATTAGGGGTAAGTTACAGCTCAAAGTCTCTACTTGCAATCTGATCACTATTATTGAATCAACAATCGAAACTGTGACTTTAGCCGCCCAAGCCAAAGAAATTCAGTTGCAGTTTTCCAGGATTGAGGATGGGATAGCACAACACAACGAAAATCAAGAATCTTTAGCAACAGACGCGAAAAATTCTCTACTATGTTGTGTGTCTCGAACAAATATATCTCATCAACAAACAGAATTCTTAATTTCTGGTGATAGCGATCGCTTACAGCAGATTATGTGGAATTTGCTATCAAATGCCATTAAGTTTACACCCCAAGGCGGTAAAGTAAAAATTCAACTTTCCAAGAGTATTGGTCATGTTGCACAATCCATCAGCTACGCCCAAATTCAAATAATCGATACAGGCGTTGGCATTGGGCGCGAGTTTCTACCTTATGTTTTCGATCGCTTCCGTCAAGCCGACAGTTCCAGCACCAGGGCGCACAGTGGCTTAGGATTAGGTTTAGCAATTGTACGTCACTTAGTAGAGTTGCACGGCGGTACTGTAAATGTCGATAGCCCAGGCGAAGGACAAGGTACAACATTTACAGTCAAATTACCCTTACTGTTGCCCAACAAAGAAACTATTTCTGCGCCAGTGAGCCTAGCAGAAGCAAACTTTGATGTTGTACCTTTATGTCCCTCGCTTGCTGGTGTGCGAGTACTCGTTGTCGACGACGAAGCCGACACCCGCGAATATATGACCACAGTACTGCAACAATGTCAAGCCCAAGTGCAAGCAGTTAGTTCAGTCAAAGAAGCATTACAAGTAATTCACCAGTGGAAACCAGATGTGTTAGTCAGTGATATCGGTATGCCTGGTGAAGATGGATATTCATTGATTCGGCAATTGCGATCGCAACCTCCAGAACAAGGCGGTAAAATACCCGCCGCCGCTTTAACCGCCTACGCTAGAGCCGAAGATCGAATGCGTGCTATTCAAGAAGGTTTTCAACTACATTTACCTAAACCCATTGAACCTGCTGAGTTAGCGACAGTAGTTGCCAGCCTTGTAGGCAGAACTTGAAGATTAGGCGTTGCGTATATGCGAGATGATTTTGTTGGTTTTGTAGGATGGACATCTTGCCCGTCCTTTATATTTTTGGGGCAGCCAGTAGAGTGAGCATTTTCAGTAAAACTCTCAATCAACATAGAAGATATAGCCGTAGCCAGATAGGTTAGGACATTCTAAAACGCTAAAACCAATTGACTGCAAGCATTTCACTTTTGAACGCCAGTGAGGGAGTCGGGGAACCCGACGACACTTGCTACAAGTCGAGCCACTGCGTTGCGGGGGTTCCCCCCGTTGTAGCAAGTGGCGTGGCATTGCCCGCGATAGCGCAGTATCTCCCCAACGCACTGGCTCCTTTTGACTTTTGACTTTTGCTATAGTAGTGAACCTGAGTTCGATCTCTAGTTGTTGAAGAAGAATTCAGAAGTCAGAATTCAGGAGTCAGAACAAGAGCGTGGGGGATTCAGACCCGCCACTAATTGTAGACCGCTAAATTAAAAATTTAGCGGGGGTCTTAAACCCGTTTATTCATTCGCCACGAGCTACAAATTCAATTCTGAATTCTGACTCCTGACGAATGTATTCTGTTTGATAACTAATGACCTAAAGATATCTCTAGACTAGATTTACTCTTAATTGTTGATGATATCACTTTTGATGGTGTCTGTACTGGCAGATATTTACGTATTACGCTCATTACTTTATCGGCAGCTACAGGTTTAGTCACAAAATCGGTAGAACCAACAACTTTAGCGCGGACTCTATCTAATAAATTATCATTGCTCGTTAAGATGATCACAGGTGTATTAGCAAAGGCAGATACTCGTCGCAGTTGAGTACAAATTTCGTAACCACTAACGACTGGCATAATTAAATCTAAAAAAATCAAATCTGGTTTGTTTTGAATTAAGGTCGGGAGTGCTTGTACTGCATCTTGAATTTTGATAAACCTTAGCCCATTAGCAGTAACAATCTCTTCTAGCATTTTACCAACTTGAAGGCTATCATCCACACAGGCTACCAATGGAGTATAGGATTTTTTTTGTTGCGGAGAAATAGGGTCACTATTAACTTCAAAAACTAATAAAGGTAAGTCAGGTACTTCTATTAATTCAATGATGCCTTTGAGGATATAGGGAAGTAAAGAACGAGTTATAGGTAAAACATTCTGCTTCATTATTGCTGCTAAATCTCGGAGTGTCTGCTTACCATTGATCAAGTTAACAAAGTTTTTGTAAACAGATGGACTTACCTGTTGCTGAAGTTGTTCTGGCCGCCGCAGAACTGGTGCTAAGTCAGGAGAAAAGTTTGCCAAGCCTGCTTCTGACCAAACTTTCCACAAGTCTTGCATCTGTTTGACAGATAAATCTGCACTCGTGAAACTCATTGGTGTTTCTAAAATGGTATCTTGGTTGCGATCGCAACTGACAGAAACAAAATTTGTGTGCTGGGCTAAGTCAAACAATAATTCAGCGATCGTACTTTCTACAATCGCTTGAATTTGTTCTCTTTGAATTTTTTGCCTTTTGTACAAAATTTCTAACAGGCGATAATCCCAGTAATTAACTGCTAAATCTTGCTGGCGAAACTGCACTTTATCTATATCAATTTGTGGACAATACTGTGCCATGTATCTGCGCCAGCGCCGAAAAGGATGAGTGCCTCCTGTTGCCCAAACTATCCGCCCTAGCCGATAATAAAAATACCAGTTTTGTCCTTTAGTACTTTTGATATTCAGCTGACCATTGTATTGCAGCTGAGTGCAAGTTTTAAATTCATTAATTATGTTATTTGATACCATTAGTTCCGGTTGTGTCATACTTTTTTCTATGATGCATAAGTCAGCACGCCAAAACTCAACATTAGCCACATAGTAATTGGTAATATATTGAGAAGCTGACAAAATTAAGTTGTAACTTAATTTTTATCTGCCTATTATATGGGTATTGATTTATAGCTTTGCTTAAACAAGATTGGGCAGAATTATAAAAGCAGTAAGATAAAAAACCTTATCAGTAGAATAGCTATATCATACAAATTTTTCTCTACTTTCTCTATATCTAAGCTAATTTTTGATTTAAAAGTTGATTTGCTATATTTCAGCTTGAAAATCTTATTAATATAATTTTAAACAACTTATATCTAGAGAATAACCGTGTAAATCCTGATTTTAAAATCAGAAAGTGATTTAGGAAATTCTCAAGATTATATTTTTATTTATTAATTTTCTTAACAATTTCTTTATTGTTTGTCTTAATAAATTAGTTAATAATTGTTTTTTCAAAATTTAATGGATGAGTTTATATACTTATATTAATACCATTTAACTTGAATCACAATACAAATCATTTGGTAAAAGCTTATATCTGACGAGAAATTGGATGTATATTATATATTTATTACAATGGTATAAAAGCTTTCTTGTATAGTCTCAAATAGTGAGTTTAAGAAGCTGTCTCTCCTTTTCATAGCAGCTACTAACATTCAACAAGGAGAGACAGTTAATATTTAATCCTGGAACACCATGATGTTACCAGAATAACATGCAACCCAAACTTCTCTCGTTTGTGGGTCGTAAGTAATTCCAATCGGGTTAGCACCAACAGTAATCTTTTGTACTACTTTCATATCATTAGTACGAATTTTACTAATTGTGTTGTCGCCGTAGTTAACAACATAAAGCCGTTGTCCGTCATCCGATAGAACCATGCTACGTGGAGCATTACCTGTGGAAACTTTATCTATTAACTTGCCTTGTTGCAAATTAATTTTGGCGATTTTACCTTCACCATTCAAGGAAGCATAGAGATAATTACCTGTCGGATCTATATTTAAATGTCTTGGTGCATTACCAATATTTTTCAGCCATTTTACTGAAAAGTTTTTCAGGTCAACTTTAGCAATATCATAGGAACCCATAACGGCGATATAAGCCTTATTTGAAGCTGCATCTATTGCTATACCGCGAGGATAAGGGCCAAGTTGAATTCTTTTGATTTCCCGATTTTTGGCAGTATCTACAACACTCAAATCCCAAGAACACCAATTACTAACTAATACCAACCGTTCATCGTTAGATGTGGCAACAAATTTAGGTACAGATCCAACTTGAACAACGTGGTCAATTTCCAAAGTGTCAGTATTTATCCGATACAAAAAACTCTTGTCAGTTTTTTGAGAGGGATTACATTTGTCGCTACCAGGATTGTTAAATCCTGGGCCATACATTTGGTAATTAGAAATCCAGGCGTACTTACCATCTTGAGAAAAACTGGCTTCAACTGGTGCGCCTTGATAATTACCTTTAAATTTGGAGTAACCAAATTTTGATAAATCAACTTTGTCAGGAATGACTTTGACTAATTTATGCTGTCGGTTGTATACGGTTATTGTATGGTTGTACATCATGTTTTGGGCAAAAAATAGCCCATTTCCTGAATGTACGACAGATTTCGGAGAAATCTTTCCAGAAATAACTTTTGTGAGTGTCATCTTACTAAGATGACTGGGGGTAGTTTTTGAAATATTGTCTTTTGGGACTGAAGTTTCTAGTTGCGAACTCTCAATTGTAGGTTGAGTGAAATCATCTTCTGATGCAGATGCAGCTTGTGTTTTTTCTTTGGGTGGATTTTCTAATTGCGGAGGCTGATTTGTGGGTTGAGTGGGATCTGATGCGAATTTTATAGAATTAGCTTTTGGCGCAGGTGGCGTTTGTTCTTTGATGGGAGTTTTTAGTTGTTTAGACTTATCTAGAACTACAGAATTTTGACGAGTAGGTTGAGAAGTAGGAGAAGCCGATTTAATAAATTTAGATTTCATTGCAGCTAATGTCTTTGGCCCAACAATCCCATCAGCAATTAGTCCATGAGCTTTTTGGAATTTAACTACAGCTACTTCTGTCGCTGCATCAAAAGATCCTGTAATTGATTGTTCAAAATATCCAGATGCTTGCAGTTGTTGCTGGATAAACTTTATCTGAGAATTGATATCACCTCTACGTAACAGTGAAGTATTAGGTGAAGTATTAGGCGATCGCAATTTTGGTGCATTAACTACAGCAGGGGTGGTAGGCTGAGAAGATGCAGAAGTGTTTATGCTTGCACCAGATTCCAGTGCTGTTAATGTGCGAGTGTCAACAATTCCACTACCAACCAGTCCGTGAGCTTTCTGAAATTTAATCACCGCTGCTTCTGTCGCTGCGTTAAAATCTCCTGTGATTGGTTGCTCAAAATATCCCGTTGCTTGTAATTTTCGCTGGAGCGACATCACTTCATAGCTGAGATCACCCCTTTGCAAGATTACTTGAGAACTAGGTGATGGTGACTTTTTTGCAGTAGTAACAGAAGGCTTAGTTTTTGCTGCGGATGATGGAGTAGCTGTTGGCGAACCAAATTCCAGTGCAGCCAATGTCTGAGAACCAACAACTCCATCAGCTTTTAATCCATTAGCTTTCTGAAATTGGATGACAGCAGCCTCCGTCACAGGGCCAAAATATCCAGTAACAGCTTGTTTAAAGTATCCTGCTGCTTGCAGTTTTTGTTGTAGCGATGCTACTTGTGAATTTTTTTCGCCTTTTTTTAGAGCCTGAGCCGGGTTCGCCCAACCCAAAGAACTAATACCAAAAGCACAAGAAATGAACAGCATGAAAGCTCCTCGCCTCTCTGGTATCCAGTTTAGTTCCGGATAGCATAAATCAGAATCGGCAATATTTTCCTGTTCTGAACTAACAGATGTTTCGTAGGTTTCTGCTAAATGCAGGTAAGCAAGTGTATCCATAGTTAGAGAATACGCAAGATTAAGTAAAAGTTAAGGCATTTTGTCGCCAGAGTGGACTTATCAACTTTGCAGATGTTTAGAAGAGCATCAAACTTACTTACAGATGTGTATCATGTAGCACTTTCGTTAACTCTGCTAATGCAAATTTACGAAAGATAAAGTTTTAGTGGTGACTGCGTGTGTTCAGCCCAAGGCTTCTAAACTTTGGATAATGAGGAGCAAGGTTCTTATTATACTAAGAAATTAACATTTTATACTGAGAAATGCTATAAAAAGCGCTATAAATTTTTATACGATTACAGCGTTTGTTAGTTAAAGGTTAATGAGGAGGTCTGATATCGTGTCCGGTGAAAGACTTATCATTAAGGCAGCTTCAGGTGCAGAGGGGCAGGGGTTTTTGGGTTCTCTGCATAGATTCGGGAATTATAACTAATTACCCGGACATGATCTGAGAAGCCCTAAAGTATACTAGTACAGGTCGGCGGAAATAAACAGACCATCTGGAATTGGTAAAAGGCTTGTGATATAAATATTCCTTACTTTTGCCCCTTTGGGTGACGCTCCTACGTCGCTAACGCTACGCTAACGCCACTTGACGACAGTTGCGCGACTGTCGGGAAACCCTTTCGGCAGTTGCGTGACTGTCGGCAAAGCCGCCCAACGCACTGCCTCACCACGGCACTGTCTCCTTTATGCCGGGAAACCCGTCCACCGCAGTGGCTCACTTTTGACTTTTGCCTTGTTGTACTAGTGATTATGCTGCAAAATCCTTTGGTTCGTACCTCTGTTGATGTTGGTCTCGGCGCAATTGCTGGCGCACTCTCGCGCTATTATCTCGGTTTGTGGTTCACTCAGCTTTTTGGTAAAGAATTTCCTTACGGCACACTGATTATTAATCTCAGTGGATGTTTTGTTATGGGTTTTTTTACGACGCTGGCACTGGGAAGATTAATCGCAATTCATCCTGAGATTCGGCTATTAGTAACTACTGGTTTTTTGGGGTCTTACACCACTTTTTCAACTTATGAGTTAGACGTAGCTAAGTTGCTGCAACAACGCAGCTTAGAAGTTAGTTTGGTTTACTGGTTTAGTAGTGCTGTGTTGGCACTAATTAGTCTTATTTCAGGGAATGTTATAGCTGAATTTATCCAGAGCAAAAAGGAATAAATTATTCAATATTGACTGAACAGAAGATGTTATTTTCATGTTTTATAGAAATTAATCAGATAATTTATCCCATATTTGCTAGGATAATTCCCAATTCAAGACTTAAAAATCCCAAGACTAGAGTACCAGACCAGTAAAGTAGTGCAGCTTTATAGTTTCTAGTTTGTAACAGATTTGAGGTATCTAGAGTATAAGTTGAAAATGTGGTATAAGAACCTAAAAATCCTACTGCTACCAATAAATATAGACCAGGAAAAATTTCTAACCTTGATACAAAGGTATCAAAAAAACCGAGTAAAAAAGCTCCTGTGAGATTAATAAAAAAGGTTCCGTAGGGGAATGCTGTCCCGAACCAATGCCCAAATAATATAGTTAGGTAATAGCGACTTAGCGCACCGGGAACTGCTCCTAAGCTAATTGCAAGAGGAACATAAATTGGATTCATAGAAATCTAAAATTCCAGATTATATTGTATAGCAAACAAGATAATCTTAATGGTTACTATAAAAAACGCGATCGCGCCCCATTGACTTGGCCTGATACAATGCTTTATCTACTGCAACAATCATGTCTTCAAAATCAGAGCCTGGCTGAGGAATTATTGTCGCAACTCCGGCACTCAGAGTTATATGAGAACTAACTTGTGAAGTGCTGTGAGGAATTGCCAACATTGTGACAGCCAAGCAGATGTTTTGGGCAACTTGAATAGCGCCTTCAGCATCTGTGTTAGGTAGAATCACAGCAAATTCTTCGCCACCATAACGGGCAACTAAATCAACAGAACGTTTAGCAGAATTTTGCAGGACTTGAGCAACTTGTTGCAGACAGCGATCGCCTGCTCGATGGCCATATGTATCGTTGTATAATTTGAAGTAATCTACATCACAGAAAATCAAAGACAGGGGTGTTTGTTCTCTGACCATACGCCGCCACTCTTGAGCAAAATACTCTTCAAATTTTCGGCGATTAGCTACTTGAGTTAGCCCATCAATAGTAGCTAATTTTTGTAGTTCTTGAGTGAGAATTTCCTGTTTCTGCTGTAACTGGGATTGTTGAATCAAACGTTTTATCCGCTGACGCAATACTGGCCAATGAATTGGTTTAGTCACATAATCCATTGCGCCCACAGCAAATGCACGGTCAACAGATTCTTGATCATTTAATCCTGTAATCATCAAAACTGGAGTGTATTTATGACAATCAAGAGACAGTAATCGAGTACAACATTCAAATCCGTCTATATCTGGCATCACTGCATCCATGAGGACTATATTGGGATGGAATTGCTGAAAGAAAATTACAGCTTCTCTACCATTTTTTGCTTCTACTACTTGATAGCCTTCTTTTTCTACTAACAGTCGCAATTGCATTCTGTTTAATTGTTCATCATCAACAATTAAAACTAAATACTGATTGTCTTGAATAGGGGCATTCATTGCATATTTAATTTATTGATAATTTACCTGGGTTAAAGAATTCAGGAGTCAGGAGTCAGAATTCAGAATTATTAAGAAGTCAGCAATTTGTTAGACAGAGATTTTAATAGCCTCATAGTATTGGTTATCAAACTCTGGTCAATTTTGAATTCTGGATTCTGTATTCTAAATACTTACATTAAAATATTGTTTACAGCCAAAGCTTGGTTTAATCTTGAGATAAAATAACAATGCGATCGCCTGCTGTCAATTTCGCTTGCGAAAGAGCTTTTTCGGCTGTAGAAATAAACTGATTTACAGATAATTCAGAACTGGGAATTGCAGTTGTCATACCTAAGTTGAAGGTAGCATCATGAGCTAGATCAACAGCATTGACCGCCGATAAAATTATTTCTGCCACTTGCACAGCAGCTGCGGCTGGAGAATTAGGCAACAGCATAGCAAATTCAGCATCACCGAAACGGGCTACCAAATCTGCTCCACGCTGCTTACACTTGCGGATAATATTAGCAATTTGGCGCAAGCATTCATTTTTAGTTTGATAATTATTATCGTCTTGAGTAAAGTTAATATTCAACAAAATTAAAGATAAAGATAATTGATATTTTTGTAAACGGTTCCATTCTCGCTGGATGTATTCATCAAAGTAGTAACGATTAGCAATTCCAGTTAGGTTATCTACAGAAGCGATGCGTTGTAACTCTCGATTAGCCGCTTCTACTTGTGCTGTTAGTATACATTCTCGTTGAATTTTTTGTTGCAGTTCGGCGATCGCCCACCGCGATGTCAGCAAACGATTGACTCGCTGATTCAGTAGATGCCAATCGATTGGTTTTGTAATGTAGTCTGTTGCGCCTGCTGCAAAAGCTCGGTCAACAGACTCTTGATCATCAAGAGCCGTGATCATTAAAATCGGTGGACAATTATCGCCTAAAAGTGTTTGCATTTGAGTACAACAACTAAAGCCATCCAACCCTGGCATCATTGCATCTAATAAAATTAAATCAGGCAACTGCTGTTGACAAATATCTAAACAATGTTGTCCGTTACAAGCTTCTTTAACTCGATATCCTTCTTTTTCCATAGCGCGATGCAGCACCAATCGCAAGGCTCTTTCATCATCGACAACCAGAACTGAAGGCGGGTTATTTTGCCAATCGTGATTAGTCATTTTGTTTATGAGGATGTTGTAATTGTAAAGCTACTTCTACCCTTTGATACTCTGTTTCGAGTTCAGACACTAGAGTAGAAGCACTGACAATACTACCAGCACGACCCATTGCTTCTAATTCTTGGCAAATTTGGGCAAGATTCATCGCACCGATAGTCACACTCAAAGATTTTAGGGAATGAGCAACACTACAAAGTTCGGCAGCATCTTTATTATCAATTGCGTTATGAATAGCAACTAACCTTTGTGGCGCATCTTCCAAATAACAATCAATAAATTCTGCCAAAAGTTCGACATCATCGCCCACCATATCTTTTAAATCTTGAAAGATTTCGGCATTGAGCGCCGGAGCTATTTCTGACTGAAAAACTTGTTGATGATCATTAACAACAGCCGTTGATTCAAGATTATGATCAACTGATAATTGCACAACTCGGTAGTTATTTAAAGCTTGGACAAGAGCTTCCATGCGGATCGGTTTGCTAATGTAGTCATTCATCCCGGCACTCAGGCATTCTTCTCTGTCGCCTTGCATGGCATGGGCAGTCATGGCAATAATCCAAGGTCGTCTGTTCTCTGGCCATTCCTGGCAAATTCTCTTAGTTGCTGCGAACCCGTCCATTTCTGGCATTTGTACATCCATGAAGACTAAATCATAGGGTTGTTGGCGTAAAGCTGACAATGCTTCTAACCCGTTATTTGCTATGTCAGCGCGATAGCCCATGCGCTCTAACATCTGTAGCGCTACTTTTTGATTTAAAGCAACATCTTCGACTAAGAGAATGCGTAATGGCAGCTTTTGACTTAACTGCGAATCAAATGTGGGTGGAAATGATTTTGTTGGTGACAGAGAAATGTTTTCTCCGCTTAAGGTATGGATGAATACATTGTAAAGAGGCGATCGCTTGATTGGTTTACTTAAGATTGCCACAAAGCCGAGTTTTTCCTCATACTCTTTCTGGATTAATCTTTCCACACAACTCAGCATGACTAAAGGCAGGTTTTGACAGTTGGGTAGGGAACGAATATTTTCTGCCAAAGTTAAACCATCCATATCTGGCATTCGCATATCTAAAACGGCAATATCAAATTGCTCTCCCGAATTAATCAATTCTAAAGCTTGCAAACCTGACTCCACTGCATTAACCACCATTCCCCAATTAGAGGCTTGTAGACTAATGACTTGTCGATTAGTAGCATTGTCATCAACTACTAATAGGCGTTTTCCGGTTAAATTTGGTTGAATCACTCCTAGGTCAAAGTTTTCGCCACTAAGAACCGCGTGAGCCAGCAGTGTGAAATAAAATGTCGAGCCAACTCCCACTGTACTCTCAACCCACATACTGCCACCCATCATTTCACATAAGCGCTTACTAATGGCTAAACCTAATCCAGTGCCGCCATATTGGCGAGTCATAGATGCGTCAACTTGGCTAAAAGGTTTAAATAATCGCTCCATTTGTGATTGAGAAATGCCAATGCCTGTATCTTTGATGGCAAATTGAATCTCAAATTGGTTTTGGCTAATAACTTGTTTGACTGTGACAGAAACTAAAACTTCGCCAACTGCGGTGAATTTGACAGCATTACTCATCAAATTCACGATAATTTGTCGGACTCGTGTCACATCACCAATAATGCTGCTTGGGGTTTGGACATCAATGATGTAAGCTAAATCTAGATTTTTGGCAGAGGCTTGAGGAGTTAGTAAATCTAGAGCTTCTTCTAGGCAATGGCGGAGGTTAAATGGGTGTTCTTCTAACTCTAATCTCCCAGATTCAATCTTAGAAAAGTCTAAAATATCATTAATAATCGTCAGCAAAGCATCACTGCTACTGCGAATAATTTCGACAAATTCATGTTGTTCTGAGGTGAGTTCCATATCCAGCAGCAGCCCGGTTAACCCAATAATGGCATTCATGGGGGTGCGGATTTCGTGGCTCATCATTGCTAAAAATTCACTTTTGGCACGATTCGCCGCATCTGCTTCGCGTTTTGCTTGCTGCAAAGCCCAGTTATTCCAAGTAAGTTTTTCTAGTTGGTAAGTTTGTTGTTCTAGTAAGTTTGCCTGTACCAAGGCGATACCAAGTTGATCGGCTACTGCTTCTAATAATTCAATTTCTTCGGGAATCCACTCACGATAATGGCTGCATTGTTGTAAAACTATGATACCGTTTGGTTTGCCTTGATCAGAGGTGCGGACTGCTAACATTGATTTGAGTCCAATCTGCCGAGCAATTGGTTGGGCTTTTTGGAGTAAAGGCTCGGCGTAGACATCATTAGCAGCGATCGCTTGATCCTGTGCTAAGATTTTTTCGGCATGAGGATTGCCCGCGATGGGAATGTCTATTTCCAGCATGGAGCTGTAACCAGGAACAACATACTCTGCAACTACAGGAATGCGCGGACTAGGATCTTGAATGTAAGAGTGAATCAGACAGCGATCTACTTTATATGCTTGCCCAATTTGAATAGCCGCAGTTGCAAAGATTTGTTTTGTGTCGAAACTTTGCCGAATTTGTTGGGTAATTTGTTTGAGCAAGAGGCTTTGTTGAAGTTTTCTTTGCAATGCGGCTTGAGCCTGTTTGCGATCGGTGATATCTTTCATAAAGCAGTGATGCCCAACAAATTGCTGCTGTTCATCGTAAGCACATATCATCACAAGCTGCTTATAAAAAATCGTCCCGTCTTTTTTAATTCCTCTAGCTTCAGCTTCGACTCTGCCATCTGTGAGCATTTGATGATAAGCATCTATCATCATTTCAATATCGTCAGGATGAACTGTGCGTTGCCAGTCCATACCTAACATTTCCTCTGGCTGGTAGCCTGTAATGTCGGCGTAAGCTGGGTTGACTGCTATGTAGCGTCCTTGCGGATCAAGTCTGGACATTCCTGAGACAGCGTTTTCGAGGGCAGTACTCATTTGCCTCAGTTCAGCTTCGGCTTGTTTGCGCTCAGTAATATCTTCAACTATGTATGACAGTCGTGGCTGCTCATGAAGACGGCTTTCAATCGGGCAAACAGTTGCCGATAGCCATTTTTGACTGTTGGGAGTTTGGTGGGGATACTCAAATTTTACTGGGGAATGAGTTTGTATCGCTTCTCGGTAGTGACTAATCCAGAGATTTAAGTGCGATCGCGGTACTCCCAAGTGGGTGGCAAACTGATTCTGTAATGCTTCTGGGGTAGTTCCAAAAAACTGTGCAGCGGTGGCATTATCTGAAAGATGCCGCACATCGTTTTCATGTAGCTCGACAATACCCATCATCATTGCGCCACTGTTGAAAAAGCTGCGGAGGGTGGATTCACTTTGCAATAATGACTCTTGTGCAGCTTTGCGATCGCTAAGATTGCTACCAATACCCAAAAATCCAGTCAATTTACCTTTGTCATCGTGCAGTGCAGTCACTGACAATAAAACTGGAAACCGAGAACCATCTTTAGCAATATACGTCCATTCCCGTTCGTCTATTTGTCCTAGTCTTGCTTTAGCAACAAACACTTCAAATCCTGGTGCGATTGGCTCGGCGAGTTCTTGAGATAGTTCTGTTGCTCGTTGCACGACTTCATCTTGATCGTGAATAATGGCTGGTGTTGTTTTACCAATCACTTCCGCAGCCGTATATTTTAATAGTCGCTCGGCTGCTGCATTAAAAGTGCAAATTGTGCCATGAGTGTCTGTAGAGATAATTGTATAGTTGGCACTATCCAGGATGGCTTGTTGGAATCTCATCGCTGACTTTAACGCCATCTCTGTTTGCTGAAGTTCAGAGATTTTTAAATCAAGTTCCTGATTAATACTCTGAATGCGGCGAGTTTGCGATCTAGCAGCTTGAGCCAAATACAAAGTCAACGCTACAATCCAGGCGATGAACAAACCACTAATTAAAACAAGAGTTGGCAGATGCGATCGCTTTTGTTGTAAAAAAGTTGCACTCGGAACAATTTGAATTTGCCAACTCATGCCATATAAATCAAGAGTTAGTTGTTGCTTATAGTTAGTTGCAAAAGAAGTATCATTTTTGTATATCAGTTCATTTCTATCAAAAATGGCAATTTGATAATTTTGCGTAACTTGTTCTGGCAGAATGCGATCAAGCAGCGATTGGATGTGAAAAACTCCTGCAATGTAGCCATCAAAACGTTCCCCGATATACATTGGTACAAATACCAAAAAACCCTTCCCACCTTGTTTCAGTTCTAAGGTATGAGTTAATGTTGTTTGTCGAAAAATGCGAGCCTTTTCTAAAGCTGTTCTGCGTTCAGCATCTTGGCTAAGATCTAAATTCAGTACTACTTCATTTCCCTGCATCGGCACAACCCAACGCACATAACCTGTGGAATCAACCCACTCAATCGCCTTATATCCTTTGAAATCATCTAAATAAGCAGTTGCATCAACTTCCCAAACTTGCCGAGGAGTACCACCACTAGCTTCCCACCGCTTCGCCATCCTTTCTAAGGCGAGAATGTGCCTCTTAAGTCGATTGCTTAAATCAGTTTTGACAGCTGCTGTCTCTTGAGCAATTAAATGGGTAACTTCAGTGTGCTGATCCACAAGTAAATTTTGCCACATCAATAAAACAGCAACTGAAATAATCATACCAATGGCAATAGGGTGCGTTAGCAAAGCTTTTTGCAGTAATTGCCCAAGATTTTGTCGATAAAACAGCTGATAACAACGGATTTGGTGAATTTTTCTCGCAAAAAATTTAATAAATTTGAATCTTTCTAACCAAAAATGTATATGGCGTTTTCTCATTGTTGTTCCCTATTTTCTGCCATCGTGGTTTAGTCTTCCCTAAAAGACAGATTAAAACGTCATTTCAATTAATTTAATTAAGTACAAAGTATAAAATATTACGAATATATTTTAAATGTTCATAGAGCAACTGATGTTTTCCTTCTGAATTAAAAATATATTTCATTACATTTTGTACCAGCTGCTTTAGGGCAATAAAAGTCAGGTATGCATACAGAAAATTCGACCAAAAAATAATTTTTACTTTATTAACATTACTGACTTTATATTTATTGAAAATGGTACAAAACATTAATTTATTAGTGTTAATTTCCAGTTTGTTCGCGGTGTCTAGCTCCTCTAGTTATTAAAAAAGTTGGCAATTTTATTTCTCACGAATAATTTAGAACTGTTAAATAATGTTTGAAAAAAATAATATGCTAAAGAGAATATTTAGAAAACAAGCCGAAAAGCAGAAGTCAGTTCTTTATAAGTACTTCCTTACTGAAGTCATAAAATTTTTGTTTAAACATAGAAAAATTTTTGGGCTAATTTTTATCAAATTGAGACAATTAATCTGATACGGAGCTATTATTAAGATAGAAGAAAAATCTAAGAACAAGGCGAAAAATGTCAATCAATAATATTAAGTTTTATTGCAATGTTTCAGCGTTAATTTCCAAGCTTAAGAAGCAGCTTTAGGGTAATTAAAGTCAGGTATACAAGGTAAAAATTCGGTCAAAGCCTGATTTTTACTTTGTGAACATTGCCTAGTCTGTTGCTGAAATTTGGAATAGAAGTTGAATTAACCAAACCGGATTAGATAAAGTTCAAGCTGAACCAGCAATTTTCACTCTTGATCTGATACGCAAACAAGGGTGAATGTAATGGCAAGTTTTCCACGCCAATGTCAGCCATGCGTCCCTGTCTACGGGAGCTTAAAATTATGACGAATAAATTCCGCGATCGCCATGAAGCAGGTAAGATGTTAGCAAAACGACTAACAGCTTATGCTAATTGCCAAGACTTGTTAGTGTTAGGTTTGCCTCGTGGTGGTGTACCAGTAGCAGATGAAATTGCAACTAGCCTGAATGCACCACTAGACATATGTTTAGTCAGAAAACTTGGCGTACCTAATCATGAAGAACTGGCAATGGGGGCGATCGCTTCAGGTGGTGTGCGAGTGTTAAATTACGATGTCGTCGATAGTTTGGGTATCGACAGCAGCACAATAGATGAAGTTGCAGCCAAGGAATTGCAGGAATTACAGCGACGCGATCGCGCTTATCGAGGCAATCGACCTCTACCAGAAATCAAAAATCAGACTGTGATTTTAGTAGATGACGGTATCGCCACAGGTTCAACTATGCGTGCTGCTATTGCCATAATTCAACAACAGCAACCCCAGTACCTTGTTGTGGCTGTACCAGTTGCGCCACCGATAACTTGTGAACAGTTGCAAGCTGAAGTAGACGAAGTAGTTTGTTTAGTCATGCCAGAGTCATTGTATGCGATCGGTCTTTGGTATCAAGACTTTTCGCAAACAACCGACGCAGAAGTACGCAATTTACTGGCAAGACAGTCAGTTATCAATATTAATGCAGATAAAACTTACGCATGAAAACGCAAAATCAAGGGTTTGGGGAAGGGTGCAGGAGTGTAGATGTGTAGGTATTCAAAACCCTTATACCCAACCGCAACAACCGATTTTTCTGCGTAAGTTCCATTGAAATAAATCATCAGGGTAAAGTCATGAACACCACATTATTACCAAACGTTGAAGAACAAATAATCATTGTCGAACTCGGAAACATCAAGCTCAAAGGTGAATTGGTTGTACCTGCTGGTGCTGAAGGCATTGTATTGTTTGCACATGGCAGCGCAAGTAGTCGCTACAGTACTCGCAACCACTATCTCGCCCATGTATTACGTCAAGAAGCCAGACTTGCTACTTTGTTGATAGACTTACTCAGCAAAGAAGAAGAAGCAATAGATCAGCGTACCAAACATTTTCGCAGAGATATCGGCTTCTTAAGCAACCGCATAGTTGCTGTCACAGACTGGTTGTTAGAAAATCCCTTCACCCGACATCTCAAATTTGGCTATTTTGGTGCAGATACAGGTGGTGGTGCAGCGTTACTAGCCGCTGCAACACGTCCGATTGTTGTGAGAGCGATTGTTTCTCGTAGTGGACAAACTGATTTAGTCAGTCAAGCCCTAGCCTGTGTGCAAGCCCCGACTTTGTTAATTGTTGGTGGCAACGATTTGCCCATCGTAGCAATGAACGAAGATGCATTGGCAAATATTCCCGCACTCAACAAGCAAATAGAGATTATTTCCGGAGCAACTCATCAGTTTAGCGAACCTGGAGCCTTAGAAGAAGTAGCACGATTGGCAAGTCAATGGTTTAAACACTACCTCATATCATTTCAGCCAGGAGAAATCGAATTACATAGTATGTCGCTGAATTGAAAAAGAATTCAGAATCAAGACGCTCGCGGACTCGCGCTTCGCTGCGCTATCAGTAAGGGAAAAAGATTCACCACCGATTGAAATCTGGATTCTGATTCCTGACTCCTTAATTCTTGGGATTAACTTTTCATTCAGGAGTAATTCACCATGCCAGTAGAAACTGATGGCGAACGCAACGTTAAATCACCTGAACCCCGACAATTTGGCGGAGGTTTACTGCTCTGGTTGGCATTAATTATCTGTTTAAATTTGATTTTCTTTAGTCAACCTCGCTATCCCAGAGTACCTTACAGTGACTTTGTGGGTCAGGTAGAAGCGGGTAAAGTTTCTCGTGCTGTCATCAGTGCTGAGCGCATTGAATATGAACTCAAACCAGAACCAACTACACAACAAACAACCACTCAACTCAATCAAGTCTTTGTCACCTTACCTGTGCCAATGGATTTAGAATTACCAAAAATTCTTCGGGAACATCAAGTCGAGTTTGCCGCCGCACCACCTAGTCGCACAGGTTGGATTTCTACTTTATTTAGTTGGATTTTACCGCCAGTGATTTTCTTTGCAGTTTGGGGTTTGTTGTTAAGTCGCAGTCAAATTAGTGGCCCCGCAGCTTTAACTGTGGGTAAGAGTAATGCGCGGATTTATTCTCAGGGAACTACAGGCGTAAAATTTGATGATGTTGCTGGCGTAGATGAAGCCAAAGCAGAACTCCAAGAAATTGTGGATTTTCTCAAAAATGCCAGCAAGTATACTCGTTTAGGTGCGAAAATTCCTAAAGGTGTGTTGCTGGTGGGGCCGCCAGGAACAGGTAAGACATTACTGGCAAAAGCGATCGCAGGTGAAGCCAGCGTACCTTTTTTTAGTATTTCTGGTTCGGAATTTATTGAGTTATTTGTCGGCATTGGTGCCGCTAGAGTACGAGATTTATTCGAGCAAGCCAAGAAGCAAGCACCTTGTATTGTGTTTATTGATGAATTAGATGCTTTAGGCAAATCACGCGCTAGTAGCGGCACAATTCTCGGCGGCAATGATGAGCGCGAGCAAACACTCAACCAACTACTATCAGAAATGGATGGTTTTGATGCCAACACAGGTGTAATTCTGCTTGCTGCTACCAACCGTCCTGAAGTTCTTGACTCTGCCTTGCGTCGTCCTGGTCGCTTTGACCGTCAAATTGTCGTCGACCGCCCAGATAAAATTGGTCGAGAAGCAATTCTCAAAATTCATTCTAAAGATGTGAGACTAGCACCTGATGTAGATTGGTCAAAGTTGTCAGCCCGGACTCCGGGATTCGCTGGCGCAGATTTAGCTAACTTAGTGAATGAAGCAGCACTGTTAGCAGCTCGTAATAATAATGATGCCGTGACAATGGCTAACTTTAACGAAGCGATCGAACGCGTGTTAACCGGGTTAGAGAAAAAATCCCGTGTTCTCAATGAAACCGAGAAAAAGACTGTAGCTTATCACGAAGTTGGTCACGCGCTGATTGGGGCTTTAATGCCTGGTGCTGGGACTGTCGAAAAAATTTCTGTCGTCCCTCGTGGTGTGGGTGCTTTGGGTTACACTTTACAATTACCAGAAGAAGACCGCTTTTTGATGACAGAAGATGAAATTCGCGGCAGAATCGTCACACTGTTGGGTGGACGCGCCGCCGAAGAATTAATTTTTGGCAGGTCATCTACAGGTGCGAGTGATGATATCCAAAAAGCTACCGATTTAGCAGAGCGATTTGTCACCCTTTACGGCATGAGTCATGACTTGGGGCCGATCGCTTTTGAAAAGATTCAACAACAGTTTCTCGACAGTTTAACCAATCCACGACGAGCAGTAAGCCCCAAACTCGCTGAGGAAATTGATAAAGAAGTTAAAGAGATTGTCGATGGCGCACATCATATTGCCTTGACAATCTTAGAAGAAAATCGGCAGTTATTAATTGAGACAGCAGAAGCGTTATTAGAAAAAGAAGTTTTAGAGGGAGAAGAACTGCGATCGCAATTGTTACGTGTCCAAATTCCCACAGAGATGAATGAATGGCTCTGGACTGGTTGTTTGCCTCAAAATACTCTACTTAAACAAACAACTCTTAATAGTAAGAACTTTTTTCACCCTTAAAATGTTGATGTTAATTAACATTAACCGACTGTGGTGTTAACATATAGATTTTTTTAATATTTTTTGTATTTTCTGCATCCAATCTTATTATGAGAGGTTTATATCCTCTTTTTCTTAGTACAATTTCAGAATTTGTGTTTTTTATAACTTCTATTTGTGTATAACCACTATCATCGGTAGTTTGCACTTCAATAGTATCTTTTCCAGAAGTAACATTTTCTTTGAAAAAGATTACTTCGGCTCCACTAATGGGTTTACCGTCTTCTCCTACAACCAAAATATGAACTTCAGATGTGTTTGATAAGACTTTAGTATCTGAAATAGAATTAAAAGTTTCTATGCCTAATAATATAAACAAGCCCGTCAACATTCCCGTTATTATAGCCACTACTGGGCTATAACTACTCCATCTCCGTAATGTTTTTAATAAAAATGTTGTTGCCTTATCCGAAGACACATTTTTACTGTCTTCTGGTAGTTGGCGATAATCTATTCTATCTTCTTCTTTTTTGCCTCTGTTTTCTTCCATTATTCCATTATATTGTTTATTTTTACATTTGATTCGACAAGGAAATCTTAAAGAAATCCAATTCATTGCTAGGCATGACTTTCAGAAAATAAACTTGGAATTGGCTCAAATTAGTGTACCCCCTCTCCTTAACACAAAAACCTGACTCTATGTTACACATTAGCTCTTACAACTAGTTAATTATTTATTAACTGAATTTGTTCTTCATATTTGTTCAGAATGTCAATTAGAACATTTCGTGTTCCATTATCATGAATAGCACTCACAACTTCTACTGAAAAATTTTGTATCCTATTGCTACTACAAGCTGTTCTCAACTCTTTTTCTATGTCGCTGAAAAGTTCTTTAGCGTAATCACTGGGTTCTAAATTTCTTAAATTATCTAGGCAATTCTCCTGTAATAGTTTTTCGATCAAATCATATTTGTTTATTAATAACTTTACGCTTGCTAGTTTTTTGCTATAGATTACAGAAAAGATAGGTTCTAAAGAACCAATGATACGGGTTTTATGTTCTTCGATTCTTTTATCTATTTTATTTTTTGTGTCTACTCTTAACCATAATAATTGTTTATCTTCAGTATCTAGCGCATTATTAGAGTCATCATAGCGTCCTACAATATCAACAATAAAAACAGCAGCATTATCAAACAGAATACATTCGTCAGGAGTCAGAATTCAGAATTGAATTTGTAGCTCGTGGCGAATGAATAAACGGGTTTAAGACCCCCGCTAAATTTTTAATTTAGCGGTCTACAATTAGCGCAAAGTCTGAGCGGAGGCTTCCTCCGATCAGAACTTTGTAAGAAAGTGGCGGGTCTGAATCCCCCACGCTCTTGTTCTGACTCCTGAATTCTGACTTCTGAATTCTTCTTCAATTTCCTACATTTTGCCGGAAGTTCATCCAATTTTTATTAAATTTTAGGTATTAATATACCAGTTTCCAATCACATGAAGTAGACTCTAACTAGTCTCTAGAAGATTATGAAACACGATAAACTCTTTATACTTATCCTAGAGGTTATTTAAAAAGTATTGGATTGTGAGTTTACGCACTCATTAATACGCCATAGCCCTCTTTTTAAGGGAGCTATGGCGTATCTCCAATGTTTTGTTACTGAGAAGAGGACTTTTCAAACATCCTCTGATACCATTTCACTAAAAATTTGATACACATGTAGGTTGGGGAGACACTGCGTTGCGGTGAGCAGTCCGTTGGGGAGACATTGCGTTGCGCGGGTTAAGAGCGTTGAAGCAAGTGTCGTCGGCTTTGCCGACAGTCACGCAACTGCGTTAGCGACGCTCAAGAGCGTCACCCGAAGGGGGGTTCCAAGCGTTGTAGCAACTGGTGTTTGAGGAACGAAACCCAACACCTCAAAGGCTTGTAAATGTTGGGTTTCACTGCGTTCAACCCCTACTACGCATTTGTTTCATTTTTTTATGGAATTGGTATGACTGTAAGGCAGGAAATACAGGTAATAAAGCAATAGCTTCAGCAGTTTCCAATGCAGCTTGTTTTAATTCTGAATTCTTGCAATTACGCACAGACTTTTTTTACACTCTCAAGCTGGTTAACTGTATCCCACCAAGTCCGTAGTTTCGGTGTTTGAGCCGTAATTACCTCGTACTCTGGAGTTTGAGAAAGGTAGATGAAGATGGGAATGAGGTAGAAATCGGCAATAGTCAGTTGGCTACCAAGTAGATATGGGCTAACCACAGCTATCGACTCAATTGCCTGTATAGCGGTTTGTGCAGGTGCAACAGCATTTTGTACCTGAGCCTCATCTGCCTTGCCACCCTGACTTGGAACAATTAGGCGTTGAATTACAATTGTCCCGATCGCCGCAGCATAAAAATAGTTATCAATAATCGTGATAATCTGGCGCATCCGAGCCTGAAGTAGCGGCTCAGATAAGCTGAACTGATGATTGGCAAAGACTGTATTGAGGTAGTCGGTAATTGCCGGAGTTTCGTAAATCACTTCTCCATCCACTTCGAGTGTTGGCACTTTACCAAAAGGATTTTTAGCGAGGTACTCTGGCGATTTATTTTCACCTTTGAAGATATCAATTCCTTTGAGGGTATAGTCTACACCTGCTTCTTCAAGTAACAACCGGACAGTACGAACATAAGTACTGAGGGGAGTTCCGTAAACGGTGAGCTTTGCCATAATTTTAGATTTTCAGCAAAAATCCAATAAGGACAAAGATACTTTATCAACAAATGCGATCGCTCTGATTCATTTAGTTTTGCATTTTAGTTTGGTTTTTTAGCTTATTTTTAGATTTATTATAAAAAGCTAATCAATGTACATCGTAGCTTTCAGTTCAAGTAAATGAAATGAATTAAACAATGTACATTGATTTTAAAGAATCAAGCCATGAATTCTGTGCGAAGCTGTGGATGAATCAAAGGGTTTAATACCCCCACTAATTGAAGCTTCGACTACGCTCAACTTCAACGGTGAGCGTAGCCGAACCGTTGATTCTGAATTCTGACTTCTGACTTCTGAATTCTTTAAGTTGATTTTCTACTTGCTGAAAGCATCCTTAATGCTATCAACAGTGCGTTCAACAGCATTCTTTGTGTTGTCTACTGCTTTCTGTGTCCGAGCTGCATCTTCCTCGGCTCTTTTCTCAATTGTGGCTCTATCTTTCTTGGCTTTGCGCTCAATAAAGTTACCACTGTTATCTGTAGCGTCTTCAACTTTACTCGCATTTTTATTGGCAGTGCGCTCAACTTTATCTGCTGTATCTCGAATGAAATTCTTAGCGCGTCCAGCATCTTCACGAGTTTTATCTTGAACGCGATCGCCTGCATCAGCAGATGCGATCAAGTTTACAGCAGGAGCCGCCATTGCTGAATTGTTGGAGAAAAATGCACCTTGCCAAATAAAAGCGATCGCTGACAAACAAAGAACTGTAGTAGCCACCCAACTTCCTATAGAAGAAAGCCGTTTCATTAAATTATTTAGTTTCATAGAGTCTCGTCTCATTTAGATTTAGCATTATAAGATTTACTTGATTTGGCTATTGGGCTAAATCGCTCCTGAGACAGAGGTTGTCTCATCATAAGTTGTTAGTTAAATTCGCTCTTTTAATAGAGTGACAACTCCTGCCACTGGCTGCTTTAGGTGAGTATACATTGAATATTTGAAGATTTGCTATTGCTGCAAAGTCACCAGGATTTATACCAAGTCGTAATTTCTCATTGCTTGACCTTAACATTAATGTCAAGGTTTAACGTGAGAGAAGTTGTAAATAAATTCACTCTCATGCTTTACCCACAGCATTTAACCAAATTCACTAAAGAACACGCAGATATCTTATCAGCCTTGGTTTGTGGACTGTTGTTATTTCTCGGATGGTTTGCCTTAAATCTGGGTTGGTTGGGATGGGCAATGTTGTTGTTAAGCGCTGCGTATGTCATTGGTGGTTACGATAGCGCCCGTGAGGGACTAACTACTTTGATTAAAGAAAAAGAACTAGATGTAGATTTGCTGATGATTGTGGCGGCTGTTGGTGCAGCTGGTTTGGGTTTATGGCGCAAAGAGTATCACCTAATTATTGATGGGGCAATTTTAATTCTCATCTTTGCTATTAGCGGCGCATTAGAAGGTTATGCTATGGGGCGCACTGAACGGAGTATCCGCAGTTTGATGAGTTTGACACCTGATACAGCTAGGGTTTTGCATCAAGGACAGGAACAAATGCTACCCATCAGTCAGCTAAAGATAGGCGATGAAATTGTCGTCAAACCAGCAGAGTTAATTCCTACTGATGGAATCATTGTGTCTGGTTACAGCACGATAAATCAAGCGGCGATTACCGGGGAATCTTTACCTGTAGAAAAGACAGTAGGTGAGGAAGTTTTTGCTGGGACACTCAACGGTTATGGGGCGCTGAAGTTGAAAGTTCACAAGCCAGCTGCAAGTAATTTGATTCAGCGGGTGATTCGATTAGTAGAAGAGGCACAAGAATCAGCGCCACCTTCCCAAGAGTTTATCGAAAAATTTGAACGGGGATATGCCAAAGTAATTGTGATTGCTGGCATGTTACTCGCTATTTTGCCGCCGTTTATTTGGGGTTGGGACTGGGAAACGACTATTTATCGCGCCTTGACTTTTTTGGTGGTGGCTTCTCCTTGTGCGCTGATGGCGGCAATTATGCCAGCACTGTTGTCGGGAATTGCTAATGGCGCGAGACTGGGGATTTTATTTAAAAATGGCGCACAGTTAGAGAACATGGGCAAAGTCAGAGCGATCGCTTTTGATAAAACTGGTACTTTAACTACAGGACAAGTGCAAGTATCGCAAGTAATTCCTACTGATGAATATACACAAGCAGATGTCTTAAAAGCAGCAGCAGCATTAGAAGCATATTCTGAACATCCCATCGCTAAAGCCATAGTTCAGGCGGCTAGTGATTTAAACTGGGTGCGTGGTGTTGATGTGCAAGCGATACCAGGGCAGGGCATTGTCGGCAATGTTAACGGTCAAAAAATCATCCTGGGAAATACCGCTTTTGTGCAGCAGGATGTGACTCAGTTACCACAAAAATTACAAGATTTGGCTCATTCTTGGGAATATGAAGGTAAAACTGTGGTTTGGGTGGCTCAAGATGCAGAAGTAATTGGTGCGATCGCCATTGCAGATATGATTAGATCAGAAGCTACCGCCACCATTCGCCGTCTGCGTCAGCTGGGAGTAGAACAAATTGTCATGATTACAGGCGATAACCAGCGTACAGCCGAAAGTGTCGCCCAAGCAATTGGCATCACTCAGGTATACGCCCAACTGTTACCAGAAGATAAACTCAATCTCATCCGCAGCTTGCAAAAACAGTATCACACTGTGGCGATGGTTGGAGATGGAATTAATGATGCACCAGCTTTAGCCCAAGCATCTGTAGGTATAGCAATGGGCGGTGCAGGTAATGATGTCGCGCTACAAACAGCAGATATCGTTTTGATTGCAGACAGATTAGAAAAAATTGTCGTAGCAATGAAATTAGGCAGGCGATCGCAATCTATCATCAAACAAAATATCACCTTTGCGCTCACATCAATTATTTTGCTGATGCTGGCTAACTTTTTGGGAAATATTAACTTACCTTTTGGTGTAATTGGGCATGAAGGCTCTACAGTGTTAGTTACTCTCAACGGTTTGCGATTGTTGAGATAATCTGATTAACGCCTAAGTAAGAGAACGCTATAATTCACTCAAATTCGTCATCTTGTTCAACCTTCAAGTTAATCATCCAATTTCATCATGCGTACTCTCGATCAAGTGTTGGAAGATGCTTTGCAACTTTCCTACGAACAGCAAGAAATGCTCATCAAGATTCTACAAAATCGCTACCACGAAAATCGTCGTACCGAAATAGCGACAGATGCCCAACAAACTTTAGCTGATTTCCATACAGGTAAATATCCGCATCAGTCAGCCCAAGATGTTATTGCAGCATTACGTCAGTCTTCGAATGAAACAGAGAAATGAGACTGCTGGTTTTGACACCAAAATTCAAACGAGCATTCCGTAAGTTTGTCAAGCGAAATGCTGAACTTCAGCAAAGCATTGAAGAAACTCTTCAACAAATGGAAACAGACGTAAGCTATTGCGCCTACAAGTTGCACTATTGAAATTGTGAATAAAAGACTCAAACCCTCTCCCCTGCTCCCCTGCCCCCCTGCGGTCTAAATTGCAAATTAGGTGATTGCTTATTTGCCCAAGTCTTGGCTACTCACAAACTAAGCGGCAAACTCAACGGTCTTCAGTCATGCTCTTGCGGTTATGATTGTCGTATTGTCTTCTCCATTGAACTAGATGCAGAAACAAATAATGAAGTTATTGTTCTGCTCGACATTGGGACGCATGATGAGGTTTATTAACCCTACATTGAACCATGCGATCGCCAAACACTACAAAATAATATAACTGTCAGTTCTCTATGTAGAAGTTTGAGTATGTTTTCTCAAAAAATTTCCCTGAGTTTGATGCTATTGTTTCTTGGGACTCACATTGGTATCACCCAACAAGCAGTTAAAGCCCAAACGCCAGTTCCGCCTGCGACTACCACAAAATCACTTTGCCCTGCCCAACTGGCGACATCTATAGATACTACAATTAATCGTCCTTTGTTCAGTCGCGCCCGCTGGGGAATTTTAGTTAAAAACTTAGTTTCTACTCAAACTCTTTACAGTCATGATGCGGAGAAATACTTTACTCCTGCTTCTAATGCTAAGTTGTTAACGACAGCTGCGGCACTCAAGCAATTGGGAGCAAATTTTCGCATTCGTACCTCGGTTTATCAAGATGCTGATGGTAATTTGCGTGTAGTTGGTAGGGGAGATCCTAGTTTCAAAAATGCTCAATTAACACTATTAGCAAAACAGCTACGTCAACAAGGTATTACTCAAGTCAATAAATTGATTGCTGATGATAGTTATTTTCAAGGAGAAGTTATTAATCCCAGTTGGCAATGGGAAGATGTCCAAGCTTATTATGGCGCACCAGTTAACAGTCTGATTTTGAATGAAAATGCTGCTGTATTAACAGTGTTGCCTCAAACAATAGGCAAACCACTACAAATTAAGTGGGCTGATCCTACAGAAGCCTATCAGTGGCGAGTCGAAAACAACTCTGTCACCGCTCAAAAAGATGAACCAAGGTTAGTCGAAGTCAGGCGTGACTTAAAAGGGGCGGTGCTGCATTTACAAGGGCAACTGCCTGTAAATTCACAACCAGATATTACTGCGATCGCTGTATTTGACCCTGTACAAAATTTCTTACGTCACTTTCGTCAAAGTTTAGCAGCAGAAGGCATTTCTGTCCAACAAACAACTATCGCTAGTGATGGTAACAACGAACAAGAAGTTGCAGCAATTGAATCTCCGCCTTTGTCGGAGTTGTTAATGGAGACAAATTTAAACAGTAATAATTTGTTTGCTGAGGCTTTATTAAGAGCTTTAGCTCACAAAAAACAATTAGCAAAAAATCAAAGTACTGCTGATGTTGGGTTAAAAGGAATGCAAGAAACTTTAACTCAATTAGGAGTTAACCCAACCAGTTATAGTGTAGTAGATGGTTCAGGATTATCGCGGAAAAATTTAATTAGTCCCGCAGCTTTGGTACAAGTTTTACAAGCAATAGCAACATCACCAGAAGCAAAGATTTTTCGTGCTTCTTTACCTGTGGCTGGAGTAAGTGGTTCTTTAACAAATCGGTTTCGTAACACATCTGCTCAAGGAATTGTCCATGCAAAAACTGGCACTTTAACAGGTGCAATTTCTCTATCAGGATATGTAGATTCACCACAGTACGAGCCGTTAGTTTTTAGTATTATGGTGAATCAATCTGAACAACCAGCCAGCACTATACGCCAAGCTATTGATGATATTGTTGTGTTGTTCACACAGCTACGCCGAAACTGTTATACCATTTCACCAAATAAATGATACAAATAATTTCTCCTCTGCCCTTCTGCTCCCCTGCTCCTCTGCCTGCCTAAATGTATCAATTTTCAAGTGAAATGGTATTAGTTCCCCGGCAACAGCTAATAATTCTTGAAAATTGCGATCGCATACATCACTAACTAAGATTACTAATTTGGTTTTGTTTGAAAGTGTGACTGCAATTAAATTACTCGCCTTAATCCCCCCTTGCAAAGGGGGGAAACTGTTCCCTCCCCTTTGCAAGGGGAGGGCTAGGGTGGGGTAATCTTCCGCAATTGACAAACTGTTTGTGCAATCATTGTGATCACACCTTCCAACTCTTGATAAACCTGTTGATTTGTAAACCTTAAAAAACGAGCCCCTTTAGACTCAAGAAAACATTGTCGTTCATAATCATAAACCTGCGCTCCTTCTTGAAAATGACTATTACCATCAATTTCTACAGCCAGTTTCAATTCAGGACAATAAAAATCTACAACAAATAGATCAATACTGTACTGTCTACGAAATTTGCAACCATCTATTTGCCGATTTTTCAACCTTTCCCACACAATCTTTTCAGCAGGTGGCATATTATGACGAAGCGAGCGCCTTTTTTCTTTTTCTGAGGTTTTGTTATAAAGCTCTGTCATAATATCTAAGTTGATTTTTGGTAATTCTAAATTACCCCCCTTGCAAAGGCTACGGTATAAACACCACTCGAATTACCCCCCTTAATCCCCCCTTGCAAAGGGGGGAAACTGTTCCCTCCCCTTGTAAAGCGGAGGGCTAGGGTGGCGTATTTTTCATGCTCTGTTAAATAACAACATATTACTGAGCAAATATCAAAACATTTTTCCTTGTAGCAGTTTCCGTCTTCGTTGCAAGAGCTTCCGTCTTCGCGTTTCCGTGTTTCGCGCAGTGTGTAGCAGCTTCCGTCTTCGTTGCAAGAGCTTCCGTCTTCGCGTTTCCGTGTTTCGCGCAGCCTGTAGCAGCTTCCGTCTTCGTTGCAAGAGCTTCCGTTTTCGCGTTTCCGTGTTTCGCGCAGTGTGTAAGAGCTTCCGCTTTGACGTTATGGCAATTCGTAATATTCTACGGGAAGCCGCGCAAAGTACATCTACGTAATTCCGAATTAGTAATTACAAATTGGCATAAAGCGATTAAATTTTAGGCTTTTTTATAAAAATCAACAATTTTACGTATGACAACTTTTTCCACAATTGTCCACTATAGAGTTATCAGTAATTCAAAAAATGAGTATTAATTATGGCAAGAAGTAAACGCAATTCACGGACTCTTGGCAAAGCTGAAGTACGTCTAGCAAGTATTAAATCTATTAATCAAACTCTTGATGTCGGAGAAGGGTTAACCGTTAAAGATTATACAGATAAAATTGAAAACCTCAGAAAATCTCTGGAAACATACAATACTATCCTCTCTACCATTGATGTCTTACGAACCCAAATCCTCGAAAATGAAAAAGACTTGGCAGACTACTCTGATAAAATTTTGCGTGGTATTGCTTATAAATTTGGGAACAACAGCCATGAGTATCAGATGGCTGGCGGTACTCGGAAAAGCGATCGCAAGCGGACTGTACGTTCAAGCGCGGTTGTGCCAAAGTAATGAAGCGCAATTAAACTAAGTTCAATTATGCGATCGCTCCTCTACCAAAACTCCTGATTTGGCTTTGGTTGGGGAGCGATCGCTATTAAATATTAGAAACGAGCGTGTGTAATTTTTGTGTGAATATTTTTTAATTGCCAATGAAACTGCTAAAATCTCCCTATTCTTTATCAAGAATATGAATTTTTTGTTTGGTTTGCAATTAAACATTACTAATAGGTGCAATCATCCAGTAATATAAACCTTATATAACTATATATACATCAATTTACCGTAGATTGAGAGGAGTCACGGAATGAATTTTTGGCAGCATCCCCAGAAGCGATCGCAACTTACAACTCAACACAGATCATATCGGTTCAGACTCAATTCGCTCAAAGGTTTTGTATCGCTCACACTTGTAGGTGCTATTTTGAGTGTGGCGCTGGCCGCCTGCTCCGGTGGAAATGGCAATAATTCTGCTGGTGAAACTCCTTCTGCTAGTCCAGTAGCAGCGAACAAGCCAAACGTTGAACTCACTTTAGTTTCCTTTGCTGTAACTAAAGCCGCTCACGAAGCCATCATTCCCAAGTTTGTCGAAAAGTGGAAACAAGAACATAACCAAACTGTCACCTTCAAACAAAGTTATGGCGGCTCTGGCTCTCAAACTCGCGCCGTCATCGATGGCTTAGAAGCAGATGTTGTTCACCTCGCACTAGCATTAGATACCCAAAAAATCGAAAAAGCTGGCTTAATTCAGCCAGGATGGGAGAAAGAAGTTCCCAACGATGGCATAGTTTCTAAATCTGTGGCGGCATTAGTAACCCGTGCAGGCAACCCCAAAGGTATCAAAATCTGGGCAGATTTAGCCAAAAATGATGTCAAACTGATTACTGCTGACCCGAAAACATCTGGGATTGCTCGCTGGAATTTCTTAGCTTTGTGGAACTCAGCAATTAAAACGGGTGGCGACGAAGCAAAAGCCACAGAATTTGTTACCACAGTTTACAAAAATGTCCCGCTTTTGACTAAAGATGCTCGTGAAGCCACAGATGCCTTCTTCAAGCAAGGTCAAGGGGATGCTTTAATTAACTACGAAAACGAAATCATCCTAGCAGAACAGAAGGGTGAGAAAGTCAATTACATCGTCCCTGATGTTAATATCTCCATTGATAACCCCATTGCTGTGGTAGATAAAAACGTTGATAAGCATGGAACACGCGAAGTTGCAGAAGCTTTCGTAAAATTCCTCTACACACCAGAAGCACAGCAAGAGTTTGCCAAATTAGGATTCCGACCAGTTGATGAAACTGTTGCCCAAACTAAAGAAGTGAAGGACAAATTTCCCAGCGTCAAAACTTTAGGCACAGTTCAAGATTACGGCGGTTGGGGTGAAGTCCAAAAGAAATTCTTTGAAGATGGCGCTTTGTTTGACAAAATTCAAGCACAAAAGAAACGGTAATTAATTATTAGTCATTGGTCATTGGTCTTTTGTCAAATGACCAATAACCAATGAAAAATGACCAAGCACACATGACATTTTTATGGCTGTATCTTCTTCTCCATCCCCACATCAAAACCTCGTTACTGAAACTCCAGTCTGGAAGAAGTTTCTGCATCAGTTGCTGAATCTTCCTTGGACATGGCGAATTACTTTGGCATACCTGACATTTATGTTGTTTATGCCAATAGTTGCGATGTTCCTGAAAGCCAGTACAGAACCTCCGGCTAGGTTTTGGGAAATTGCTACTAGTGATGTTGCCTTAGCTACTTACAACGTTACTTTTGTCACATCTATAGCGGCCGCTTTACTCAATGGTGTATTTGGGACTTTAATTGCTTGGGTTTTGGTACGTTATGACTTTCCCTTGAAAAGGCTAGTTGACGCGACAGTAGACTTACCTTTTGCCCTGCCAACTTCCGTTGCAGGTTTAACATTGGCAACAGTTTACAGCGACAATGGCTGGATTGGTTCGCTTTTAGCGCCATTGGGAATCAAAGTATCTTTCACTCGTTTGGGTGTAGCAGTAGCAATGATATTTATCTCCCTACCTTTTGTCGTGAGGACTGTGCAACCTGTACTGCAAGAAATGGAACATGACATTGAAGAAGCGGCTTGGTGTCTTGGTGCTTCGCAATGGCAAACATTTTGGAAAGTAATTTTACCGCCATTATTCCCCACGATTTTGACTGGTATTGCTTTAGGTTTTTCCCGCGCGGTTGGGGAGTATGGCTCAACAGTAATTATTTCTTCTAATACACCGTTTCAAGACTTAATTGCGCCGGTGCTGATTTTCCAACGATTAGAGCAGTATGACTATTCTGGCGCTACTGTGATTGGCATGGTGCTGCTGACAATTTCTTTGATACTGCTATTGGCAATTAATTTCTTACAAGCGTGGGCAAGAAGATATGACAGTAAATGAGCCAAGATTTCATTCTTCATCTGCATCTGATACAGATATAGCCAAGCCCATACAAAAGAAAAGTTGGGTTCCGACGATTTTAATTGGCATTGCAATTGCTTATTTAGCTTTAATTCAATACATCCCTGCAATTAACGTTTTTTTCCAAGCTTTTAAAAAAGGAATTGGGCCATTTTTTGCTAACTTGACACACCCTGCCTTTACTCATGCAGCTTGGCTAACGTTCATACTGGCATTGATTGCCGTACCTTTGAATACAGTATTTGGATTATGTGCTGCTTGGGCGATCGCTCGTCATAAATTCCCTGGTCGTGCCATAGTTTTAAGTATTATCGACCTGCCTTTTTCTATCTCGCCTGTAGTCGCAGGGTTGATGATTGTCTTACTCTACGGGCGAAATGGCTGGTTTGGCCCTTTCCTGCAAGCCCACGATATTAAAATTATCTTCGCCTTTCCTGGCATGGTTTTGGCTACAGCATTCGTTAGTATGCCCTTTGTCGCACGAGAAGTCATTCCTGTGTTAGAGGAATTTGGCAGCGACCAAGAAGAAGCAGCTAAAACCTTGGGTGCGAAAGATTGGCAAATATTTTGGCGTGTCACCTTACCTGGCATTCGTTGGGGATTACTTTACGGCTTAATTTTGACCAATGCTAGAGCAATGGGAGAATTCGGTGCTGTTTCTGTAGTTTCGGGTAACATTGCTGACAAAACTCAGAGTTTACCACTGTTTGTGGAAGACGCTTACAAACAGTATGAAACCGAAGCCGCCTTTTCCGCCGCAGTACTTTTGGCACTGTTAGCAGTAGTCACCTTGATACTGAAGGAAATTTTAGAACGGAGAACTCGCATTAAAGATGTTGAATGAAGTCTGAAGTCTGAAGTTTTTCCCTCCAGCATAGCTGTCTCACTTCGACACTATTAGTTCTCCATAAAAGTAACCGAAGAACCATCTTTTATCCGATTAAAACTCTGCTCTAATGTAGTCATCGTTATTTGATTATAAATTGAATTGATTTTATAGAAGTTTCCTAAAGTTTGCTAAGAAGTTGCTGTGTCTTTTCATAACCAGTTTTATTTCTCTGTTTAGAAAAAAGTTGTGCCGCCTTTTGTAAATCTTCAAATGCTCCCTGCTTGTCTCTCAACTGAAAGCGGGTAGCTCCTCGGTTATAATAAACTTCGGCAATATCTGGCTTGAGCCGTAAAACTTGGCTGTAATCCTCTATTGCTCCTTGATTATCTCCTAGCCGAGAGCGTACAATTGCCCGATTACCATAGGCGGGAAGATAGTTAGGATTGAGCCGTAAAGTCTCGTTATAGTCTTTAATAGCTTTTTCTGTTTGGCCTAGCCTATGGTAGGCATAACCACGATTATAGTAAGCCTGTGCTAGATTAGGATTGAATTTTAGAGCCTGATTGTAATTTTGAATGGCTTGTTGCTGGTCGCCCAAGACAAAGTAGGTATTACCACGGTTGTTGTACGCTTCTGCATATTTAGGATTTAACCGTAGTGATTCATCGAAGTGCTTAACTGCCTCCTTTAAGTTTCCTTTTTTTACCTTTTCTAACCCTTGATAGTAAAAATTCTCAGCTTTTTCTGAGTTTGAGGAAGTTTGTGGTGAGTTGTTACTGCAAGCAAGGGACATTCCACTAAGAGTAATGAAAGTTCCTAACAAACAGATGGCTTTATAAATTTTTTGTTTCATATGTCAGACTTATCTTCATTGTTATAGCTGACGTTGTTTTTTTCCACTCCATATGTCTGGGTCAATTACAGTAACGGCAATGAAGAAACACGCCATACCAAGAGAACCAGTAGGAGGAACATGGGATAGACCGAACAAAATTCCCGAAAAAATCAGGAGAATAACAGACAACATCGGTGCGCCAGCACGTTTTAGAGCAATGGCTGCCGCTATCACTCCTATTGTCCAGCCACCACCACCTAAAACACCGATGACAGACAAAGTACCGCCGCCAAAAATAGGGTCAAAGAGGAACACGTTAAACTGCTTTGAAGCAAAAATTTGAATATTAGAAGACAATTCTCGCGTACTGCGGATGAGCAAGCCGCCGGCTATTCCCATAATTGAATCAAGGGCATTATAAAAAATGATGAAACATATTATGCCAATGCGACTGATGACCACTATCCATCCATGTAGGTTGTTAACCAGAAAAATAACTGCTAACCCTAACAAGCCAAATAGAGGCAATTGTAGCAGATGAAGGACAAGCCACCAATCAACCACAGGCAAGACAGACTCATAAGGTGTTTTGCCTGGTAGCCCAACGGGATGCCAGATTTCTAAAAGACCTAAGATCAGTGGAGTAGCAACTATAATCAGGCGTTGCACCAGTATTTGTCTGTTCAAGGTATTTTTAGCATTCATGAACATGACCTGATGTGTCAGATAAAAAATTATTTGTCCTCTCACTAATTAATACAGCAGTTTCGATATTCGTGAAATACTGTAGAGACGTTACATGTAACGTCTCTACATGGTTTTGGGTTTTACACTTGTACCTCATGTACCCAAAATCTGCTGTATCATTAAACTTTTGAATCGATTTAACTTCTATTGCAGTTTAATTTGTAACCGACAAATTGAGACTAATTATTAACTATATCAGGACTTACGCACTAGTCACGAAAGAATCAAACCGCAGAGGCGCAGAGAAGCCAGTGCGTTGGGCGGCTCTGCCGACTTGAAGCAACTGGCGCGACACAGAGAAATCAGGGTTTGAGAGATATTTTGCGTAAGTCCTATATCTATTGGCTCAACTTTCTTCATTTTTGCATCCTCACTAATTGCATCCTCACTAATCTGATGAACCAGTTAAACAAGGGAGAAGTTATTTAAAAATCTTCATTAGATATTAACTAAAAAATATTTTTGCTTTCAGAGGATATTTGAGAAATATAAATATTGAGCTTGGTAACATTTTTAAAGAAAATTATGCAATATCTAAGATGTTAGCGTCATAAATTATAAATCTCAAATATCCTTTCAAAGGTAATTAGACTATTTGCGCTATATTCTTCTGCTTTTTAGCAAATCTTTTTTTGAAAATAGTTCCGAATCCAAATGCAGCAGCTGAACCAATAACTGTTATAGGTTCAGGGACAGGTTCGGTGTTGATACGAACACCAGGATTATCATTTGGGTTTTGAAAACGAGCAGTAATCCCAGCACCAAATTCCGCAGCTAACTGTGTACCATCGCCTAAATCATATGTTTGATCATAAAAAAGATTCGGCGATTGATTGAAACCAGTGTTTCCTACTAATACTATTCCTGGTAAAGGATTTCCTGCCGTAATCCGAGTAATATTTACTGTACCGAAACCATAAGCATTTCCTCCACCTACACTCCCAATAGGAACATCATTTACATCTTTGAGAAACCAGTTAAATGAAAGAACTTCTCCTACATCCAAGTCATCAGCTGTAAATGTAAACCCATCAAGAACATTGTTTCCGTTATCGATTGTTTCTGGATCATTAGGGTTCAGGAAACTAGGTCTTTCTCCACCTAATAAATCAATATTATTAATTGGTGTTCCTGCTCTCCATTCGATTGCTGTATTCTCTAACTGATTACCTGGGGTAATAGAATCTACACGCCAATCATTAGGAATATTCAAGTTACCAGGAGGAAGACCATCGTCTCCTGTTCCAATGGGTCTACCATTAGGATCAACGTCAGCTCCTGCAAAGAATGGTCTAGCTTGTCTGATTCCACCAAAGCCATTACCTTGGTTTAAAGCAATGTCTACACCAGATGCTCTTGTGTTTGTCCAGTTTAAAACCTCAAACTCGAATTGTATACGGTCATTACCCACATCTCCAGGAACTAGTTGGCTATCGGTGAAGCGAAAACAGAAGACTGTGGGTAAATCTGGAATAGGAACTGGGTCAGCAAGAGCAGGGGCTGAGGCTGCTCCAGCAAGTATGACAGCACCCATACCAATATTTACTAAGCTTTTTGAAATACTGGTTGGAGAAATTAAAAATATTTTGGATAGCTGTCTGTTTGATTTCATGTTATTACCTCTTAAATTTGTTAGATATTAAGAGAGATAAACATCCCAATCTTGCATCTGCTTATTTATTAAGTTTTTATCAGATTTCAGATGAAAGATTATGCTATAATCATCTCTCCCAGGCAAGAGTTAATTAACTAACTAGCAACTAACTTTCTCAGTACCTGGAATTCACAAATAACATGAAGTTAATAAGCCAGTATATCTGCGTAGATAAATTTACTAAAAATTTAATTATTTTTAGATATAAAATTCAATACATGAAAGTGTAAGTATTTAAGTAATTTATTCATAAAATTATATTTAAATATTTATTTATATTTATTTAAATATCTTAAAGTTGGCAATGTCTGTGAAGAAGTTGAAAGTTATCGTAACAATCCTTTCCACCTTACGATTTGGAGGCATTTACCTCTAACCAACAGCTAATACCAATTTCCTTTAAAGATGAAACGAATTTTTTTGTAGAGACGTTGCATTGCAACGTCTCTACAGATTTTATGTGTATCAAATTTTTCGTGAATTGGTATAACAGGCTCCCCAAATTCTTCCCATGAAACAGGAACTGGTTCAGCTACTGCCCGATGCATCGCTTGATATGCTACACCACCTACCAATTCCAGAAACACCTCATGCCAAACGTGTTTACCAATGAGTTCTGTGGTGTTCTGTGTAGAATGTTAGCCTCTAACCTCTAACCTCTAATCTAATTCTTGCAAAGCTCCGAGTTTACAAATACCTGGCCAAATCTTAGCTACAGCAATCACTACAAAAATTGTGCCAACTCCACCACCCACAACAGAGGCAATTGGGCCAAACACAGCAGCAGCTAAACCTGACTCAAAACCACCCAACTCATTAGAAGCACTGATAAACACGCTATTAATTGCAGCCACTCGACCACGCAAATGATCAGGTGTTCTAATTTGGACTAAAGTATGACGAATCACAACACTAATACTGTCTAATGCACCACTCAAGACCAACATGAGTAGAGATAGCCAAAACCAACGCGACAGACCAAAAATAATTGTGACCACGCCAAAGCCAACTACTGACCATAATAAGGCTGGCCCTGCTTTGCGTAATGGTGGTAGATATGCCAAACTAACTGCCATAATTAGCGCACCAATTGAAGGAGCGGCTTGCAAGTATCCTAACTCCACTGGCCCGACGCGCAAAATATCCTTAGCAAAAATCGGCAGTAGTGCGATCGCACCCCCAAATAAAACAGCAAACATATCTAAGGTGATTGCTGCTAAAATCAATTGATTTTCCCAGAGAAACTTCACCCCGGCTGAGAGTGCTTGCAGAGAAATTGGTTCTTTGGCGCGAATATTTTTTTGCTCTTTAATTGCTGCTGTCAAACAGAAACATAAAAAAGCAGCGATCGCTGCTAGTATATATACCCCTGTAGCACTTTTGAGCAGTGCAATGCCAAATCCGCCCAAGGCTGGGCCAATGACTGCGGCTAACTGAAAACTACTACTATTCCAAGTGGCTGCATTGGTAAACAGAGGAACAGGGATCAACTGCCACATCAAAGCATCACCCGCAGGTTTGAGAAACGCCCTGGCAACACCAGATAAAATCAAGCAAGCATAAATCAGGAGTACTGCACCTTGAGTATAAGAAAGTACTGCTAAAGTTAGCGAACACAGAGCTAGTAAAATAACTGAAGATAAAACAGTGATTTTGCGATCGCGGCGATCGGCTAAATCTCCAGCAATCAAAGTGAGTGCAATAATTGGTAAGACTTGGGCTAGTCCTACACCACCCAAAGCCAGAGCCGAGTCAGTCCGCTCATAAAGTTCCCAACCGATGGCTACAGTCTGCATTTGCGAGCCGATGAACAGCAGCAAACGCCCTATGGTAAATAATCTATAGTCTCGGAATCTGAGAGCAGCAAAAGGATCGTGTTGTTCAGCCTCATTGCTCTTAGGAGCTAATTTCCGTTTGATCAAAGACATTTTTTAAGAAGGTTAACCCTTGTTCAATCTGAGAAAATTCCTCAGCTGACAGACCACTGAGTATGTCAGCAATCTGAGCGCTAGTATGATCGAGGGATTGCTGAAGATGGTACTTTCCCTCATCAGTGAGATTGAGAACTATCCGTCGTCGCTCTTGTGGATGGTGTTCGCGTTCCACTAAGTTGCGTTGCACTAGTCGTTCTATGGTTGCTGACGCTGTAGCAGAGGTGACACCAAGATGTTCTGCCAAATCAGACAGTGAAGCGCCAGGATTACGGTTAATAAATGCCAGCGATCGCAACTGCGGAATCGACAAAAAACCAGCATTATGCGCCCGCATTTCCCTCCTGATAAACCGCATCACTAATGGAATGGTTTCCATTACTTTGGCAGCACATTCTTCAGAAGTTGCACCATGTGAGGGTTTATCGAGCTTCATGGGCGAGTTATTCTCCTAGTTACATTGCCACCCGTGGATAAAGTTTGCCACAGATGAGGGTTAATATTATTAATGTTAGTAGGAGAACTGTACAATCCAGGCCAAATCCATAGAGACTAGTGCCACTTAGTAGCATTGTGCCTCGTAAAGCATCAACCTCATAAGTTAAGGGGTTGATATGAGAAACAAATTTTAGCCAGTTAGGCATTAACGAAATCGGATAGATGGCATTGCTGGCGAAAAACAACGGCATAGTTAATAGTTGCCCAATTCCGGTCATGCGTTCTCGTGTTTTCACCAAACAACCAATAATTAGGGAAAAAATACAAAAGCAACCCGCACCCATGAGGACAATCAATAAAACTTTGATGATTGCCAAGGGATGCAAATTTAGTTTCACGCCTAACAGTAGTGCCAATAAGTAAATAATAAATACCTGCGATAAGCACCGCACTCCACAAGCGACAGCTTTGCCCAATACCATAGCGACGCGGGGTGTAGGACTAGCCAGGAATTTATGCACAATTCCTAAATCACGTTCCCAAATCAGTGTCATCCCACCAGTGAAAATGGCTACAAATAGTACACTCTGAGCCAGAATTCCAGCTGTCATGAAATCTAAATAAGGCAAATTTCCGCCTGTAGGAATGGCTTTAATTTTGGAGAAGACTTGCCCAAAGATTAGCAACCATAATGCTGGCTGCACGGCTCTGACGATTAAATCGGTGGGATCGTGGCGTAATTTGCGTACTTCTAACTCTGCGATCGCTAATGTTTTTGTTACCAACTCACTAATTGCAGAGATAAGATTACTTTTGCGAATCGCCCTGGTTCTAACCCAACCGTTGAGCAGTACGTCTGGTTCTTGCTGTGTCACGATAGTTAACTCCTGATACTAATTGGTTGCCTGTGTAGTGAATAAAAACATCATCCAAAGTTGCGTTAGGCTTACCCAAAGAGGCTTTTAAGTCTTTTGGAGTACCTGTGCTAATTTCCTCGCCTCGTTGCATAATCACCACTCGGTCACAAAGATTATCGGCTTCTTCTAAAAAGTGGGTGGTTAAAAATATGGTTGTGCCGAAATCAGTACAAAGCTTCTGCACCAGTTGCCAAACCTGAGTACGTGCTAAGGGATCTAGCCCGACAGTTGGTTCATCCAAAAACAAAATTTGGGGTTGATGCAAGATTGATTGAGCAATTTCCAGTTTGCGAATCATCCCACCAGAGTAATTTCTGACTAAGCGATGGATTGCATCTTCTAAACCCATAAATGCGAGAATTTCCCGAATGTATCGTTCTCGATACTTGCTAGGAATTTCATACAACTTGGCAAATATCAAAAGATTTTCGTAACCTGTAAGGCTACCGTCAGCAGAAAGGGCTTGCGGCACATAGCCAATCACCCGTCTAACAGCCGTAGATTGATGAGTTATGTCATAGCCAGCTAAGGTTGCCTTCCCTGCACTGGTAGGTAACAAAGTCGTCAACATTTTAATAACTGTACTCTTGCCTGCCCCATTCGGCCCAAGCAAGCCAAAAACTTCACCCTCTTGTACAGATATGTTCAGGCTGTTAACAGCCGTTACTTTGCCAAAGCGGCGTGTGAGTCCTTGAGTTTCTAAAATAATCGGTTTCGGTGTGCTGGCAGGTATCTCCGACCGATTTGCTTTTCCTGTCAGTCCTGTCACAATATCTACTCTCTAATAATTAGTTTAACTAATTATTAGCTTTTCGATGTATATTGTCAATAGTTGATACCATTTCACTTTATAGACAATACAAATATGAGTGTAGGGGCTTTCCGGCCGTACCCTGCCCGAAGGCGGAGCCTACGCCTCTACAAGTTTTTGTATGTGTATCAAAATTTTGGTGAATTGGTATGAGATAAAAATTGACCCAGGCTTGCGCTCCTCGGTCAAAATCATAGAAGAATTCAGGAGAAACAAATCTTCATGTCCAGACATAGCATTGCTACGTCTGGACATAATTTATCTGTAGCACGATGTGATTCATGCACTAGTCCTACAGAATTCAATTGGAGAATTCTGGACAGCAGTTGAAGCAAGTGGCGTGGAAACTCCTACGTACCCGTCGCTAACGCTACGCTAACACCACGGCGCTGTCTTCTCTATGCCGGGAAACCCTTTCGGCAGTTCCTCCTGGGGGAAACCCCCAAGATCGGACTGCCTCACCACCGCACTGCCTCCTCCTGGCTCCTGAATTCTGTTTTGCAGAACTTCTGTGGCTTGCTCAGCCGGCAGCGGTTTATAGAAAAAATAGCCTTGCACATCCTCACAGTTAATAGATTTCAAAAAATCTAGTTCTTCTTGCTTTTCTACACCTTCGGCAGTGAGTCTTAAGCCTAAGTTACGTCCCAAAGTCACGATCGCCTTGACAATATGAGCTACTCGCACATCTGTGGTTAACTCTTGAATAAAGGATTTATCAATTTTTAGGTTGTGCAGTGGCAGAAGTTGCAGGCGTGAGAGGGAAGAGTGGCCTGTGCCGAAGTCATCTATAGAAAGGTGAACGCCCATTTGTTCTAAATTATGTAAAACAGTTCTGGTAAAATCTAAATCAGCGATCGCCGTCGATTCCGTAATTTCCAACTCTAAAAAACGCGGCTCTAATCCTGTTTCTGCGAGAATTTGAGCTACATCTTCTACCAGCGTAGATTGGCGAAACTGTTTAGGAGAAAGATTAACCGCGACAGTTAAAGGAAGCAATCCAGCTTGTTGCCAAGCTTTGTTTTGCCTACAGGCTTCCCGTAATACCCATGCACCGATAGGAATAATTAATCCACTTTCCTCAGCCAGGGGAATAAAAACATTCGGAGCCACTAGTCCCATTTCTGGGTGTTGCCAGCGTACAAGAGCCTCCATACCAGTAATTTGTCCCGTCACGATATTCACACGAGGCTGGTAATATACTGTTAATTCCTCTTTTTCTAAGGCACAGCGCAAGCTTTTCTCTAAATTTAGCAGTTCTGGAGTTTTAGCACTGAGGGTAGTTGTGTAAAACTGATAATTATTTCTGCCTTCATCCTTGGCGTAATATAGAGCAGCATCTGCATGTTGGATCAGGGTTTCAGCATCATGGCTATGTTCGTCAAACAAAGCAATGCCGAGACTAGCACTCACGTAAAGTTCGTGTCCATCAAAACTGAAGATATTTTCTAAGGCTTGCAGGATTCTTTGAGCTATTTGGGCTACCTCATCCAGATAATTGACTCTTGGCAGCAGAATTGTAAATTCATCGCCTCCCCAACGAGCAACCATATCTCCTTCTCTAAGGCATTCTTTCAGCCTTTGCGCCACACTTTGTAATAATTTATCTCCCAAAGTATGCCCTAAAGTATCATTAATCACTTTGAAGCGATCCAAATCGAGAAACATGACCGCTAAACTTTCACTATTGCGCGTGGCGTTAGGTAGAGCTTTGGCAAGCATCTCATTAAATAGCAAACGGTTGGGCAATCCAGTCAGCATATCGTGAAGTGCTTGGTAGCGAATTTTTTCTTCCACTTGTTGACGCTGCCAAGCACCGCTAATACTAGCTGCCATCGTCAACAAAGTCGATTCTTCATGTCTTGACCAGAGACGTTCTTGGGAACAGTCTGCTAAACCAAGACAACCCCAAAACTCATCTTCTAATCGCAAGGGGACTAAAAGCAAAGATTTAATCCCATCTCTGGCTAGTAATTCTTGTTCAGCTATGGGAAATTCTTGGATAGTGCCGCTAATAGATTGTCCGCAAGAGAGAGTAGCATACCAACGGGCTAGTTCAGAAGATTGATAAAGCTGATTTTGCCAGTGGTATCGAGAGGATGTAAATTTAGTCGGTGTCCATTCAAATTGCAAGCTGAGAGCCATTTCTCCCGTATCTAAATGGCGATGATTTTTAAATAAATAAGCGCGATCGGCCTTAGCTGCTTCTCCTAGGACTGCCAATGCTTTATCTATGCCAGTTTCATAATTCATTTCTACTAGCAAATAATTTGCTGCTTCTGCTACTGCTTGTAATAAGCGATCGCGTTGGCGCAATTCTGCTTCTGCCTGCTTTTGCTCTGTAATATCCCTAACTATAAAAGTTCTAATTAAATCACTTTCAGGTAAGTAGTGAATACATTGTTCAAAAACTTCTTTTTCAACTTGTATCTCTCGCCAAAAAGAATTTATCTTTCGATCCTCCACCGCGTTTAGCAATCCCGTCAGAACAGGGTGCTGCTTGCCAATTTCTTTAATCTTAGGAAATTTTACAGATGCGGCAGGATTGAGATATGTGATTGTTCCCTCTAAATCCATCTCGATAATGGGGTTGGGGATAAGTTCAGGGAAAGATGCTAGGCGTGCTAAAGCAGTTTCACTGGCCGCCTCAAAATTAGGATCGACAATCAGGGTTTGAAAAGGATTGGCAGGATTAGCTTGGTCTAAGAGAAAATTAGATAAGTCTTCTACTTCGCAAGTTTCTGAAAAAGCTTTTTCGGAAATATGGGAAATAGCATAGTATTTAGCCTGGACTTGATTATTCCCAAATGCCACTACATCTCCATGCTGGAGATTATGTGAGATGCATTTCGTACCATTTACATATAAGCCATTAGTACTGGGCTTCCCTTTGAAGTTGCCATCAATAATCCGAAAACCATACTGGTCAGTTTCTGGAAGAGTGACCCGCAATAAAATTGCATGTTGCCTAGATACTGAACGAGAACGAAGGACAATCGCGTTTCTCGAATCTCGACCAATGGAATAAGTGGTTTCTTGAAGTGGGATAGTTCTTTGCCCTTGTAAGTCTTGGACAACCAACAGGTGGCGTATTTTTTCCCACTCATTTCCTGGCATTGCTCTTCCTCAAAATTTCACATCTTGGATCTACTGCTGAAAAATCCTACCTGTAGTCACTTGCTTTCAGTTTAATACTTTCTTAAATATATAGAATAAATTTAAACGTATACTATTTTACATAGTGAAATTGCGGATTTTTGTTTGTGAAGTGAAGCTAATTTTCAGTATCTCAAGGCTCTTTTGCAGTAAGCTGATCAAGATAAACTTATAAGCAAAAAATACTTAGTGAAATCACTTAAATGGCAATTAATAGTTAATTGTTATTTAGTATGTTCTCAAACTAATTTCTTCCCAGATTTTGAAATACTGATTGCTAGTTAAATCATTGACGCAGGTTTGTCAATCTCAGTTATTTTCTCTTGAAAACCACCAGCATAGTTAATAACGCATATAGTTTTGTAAATTTTATGAGTTCCATAAGCAACGCCACTAACTTTAAATGCAGAGTTAAAGATATTTGTTCGATGCCCGCGTGATGGCACTCCATCATCGATAATTAATTGCATTACAATATCTTGGGCTGTATTCGGGCCGTAGCTAATATTTTCAGCCGCAGTGATCTGCCATTTACCATAGCGATTGATGCGATCAAAAGGATTGCTCCCATCACTACCATAATGCCCAGTTGCGCCTTTGCCACCTTGGTCTTTCACATGAACTTTTGCAGCCAAAGACATACCTCTAGATATACTTAATGCTCCGACAGGACGTGCGGATTTGAGAAATGCGATCGCCTCATCAACGGCTTTTTTTCCTTCTTGAGTATTTAAGTAATAATTTTGCGATAATCTCACGCGTTTACCTTGAAACTTTTTTCTATAGATTTCTAAAATGGGAATATACACTTTAGGATTTTGCCTTATTTTATTCGTCTCGTTGATAATTTGTTGTTCTATTAGTGAAAGATAATTGGTCTTTGCTACTAAATATAAACTAGCTTTTTTATCCAGAATTAAAGTAGAGTTTGCTAGAGATGAGCTAGGTTGAAAAAATTGAATAGAACAAATATTAACTAAAATGCTTGGTATAAATACTGCTAAATTTATGTACTTCATAATTGCTGCATAATTTCTCTAAACATTGTATTTTTTATTACAGTAAGTTGTAAAGAGCAAATAAAAAATAAGTATAATAAGTTATTCCTATTACCGAGAAAAGTCGGTTAAAGTAAAAAGTAAATGCAGTAGTAGGTGTAACTCATTACCAAACTTTTACGCCCAGTCTTAGTCGACGATATTTCTACGCAAGTTTTATGAGTATTGGCTAATTCGGGAATTACACCAAATTAGTACCTGAGTTTCGCGGCAGCCTAATTAGCAAATCAGGTAAAGTAAAGATAAGTAAAGAAAGCGCTTGAATAATAAATGGCTGCTCTACCCTTACAAGAAATTTCTGCTCAGTTAGAAAGTTCAAATTTACGCGATCGCATGGTTGCACTCGCCAGTCTGCGCGATGTCCCAGCTGAAGATGCAGTACCTTTAATCAAAAAGGTGTTGAATGACGATTCTTTGCAACTTCGGTCTATGGCAATCTTTGCCCTGGGAGTTAAGCAAACTGCCGAATGTTATGCAATTCTGGTGAGAATTTTGCAAACCGATCCCGACTACGGCATCCGGGCTGATGCTGCTGGTGCATTGGGATATCTAGGTGATATCAGAGCTTTTGAGGCACTGGCTAGGGCATTTTATGAAGATACTGATTGGCTAGTACGCTTTAGTGCAGCTGTAGCTTTAGGCAATCTCAAAGATCCACGCGCCCGCCAAGTTCTCATGCAGGCGTTGGATAGTAATGAAAAGGTTATACAAGAAGCAGCAATTTCTGCACTGGGAGAAATTGGTGACTTAGAAGCAGTTGATAGTATTCTAAAATTTGCCCAATCAGAGGATTGGCTAGTAAGGCAACGGCTGGCAGAAGCTTTAGGAAATCTGCCGACTCCCAAGAGTATCTCGGCTTTAAAATATTTGGAGAAAGATAGCCATCCCAACGTTGCTGAAGCAGCAAGCATCTGTCTCAAGAGGATTGAGGAAAAAGGCAAGCAAGCGTAAGATATATCTCTCCTGCTACCTTTTAATAATAAGAGGGACTTTTAGCATTTTGATGCAGGGTAATTTCATTCATGAATATTGAAGAGTTTTTTGAGTTAAGTGCTGGTAAATGGTTTTCTCACCGTACTAGTCACCATTTAGCATTTAAACAGTCTGAAGATGGTAAGTCCGACATCGTAATTGAGATGTTGGCAGCAGATCATCCAGAAGTTACCAAACTATGCCAACAGTACGAAGTCAACCCCAGTGAAGCTTCTTGTGGGGCGAGAGTCACCTGGAACGGCACAATGGAATGGGATGAAGAAAAGCATACTGGTTCAACTGTGTTAGTTAGTGTACCCGATGCCGATAATCCCAGTGAAGGCAGGTTACTCAGAGAAATGGGTTATGCAGAAAAAGCCCCTGTCGCCGGACGCTATAAAATGGGTAGCGATGATGCATTGACCTTAACCACAGAGTACGAAACTATGTGGTCTGAAGAACGCCTGTGGTTTGCTAGTCCCAATTTAAGAATGCGCGTCAGTATTCTCAAGCGTTTTGGTGGCTTTAGTATGGCTTCCTTTACTTCGGAAATTCGTATGGGTGGTAGTCCGGCGGCGGCAAAAGCAGCTGAAGTTAGTAATTCGGCTAACTAAGGACAAAAGCAGAGTGATCGCCTAAAATAATCTTCACTAGGCGATCGCTTTTGTTTTTCATTAACTGTGGCCTCTGTGCAGAAGCAAACCAGCATCTATTTCTCCCGATATCACTCTTTATTGCGGTTGTGACTGTGAGCCAATTTTGGATTTTAGATTGCACCCATGCACGCCACTTACGCTACTTGGGGAGACCCCAAGAACGCAGTGGCTCATGAATGCAAGGGCTTCAAACAAAAATTAATGAAATCAATTACCTAGAGTGAGCGATCGCTCTTAGGCATGAGTTATCAAACAGAATACATTCGTCAGGAGTCAGAATTCAGAATTGAATTTGTAGCTCGTGGCGAATGAATAAACGGGTTTAAGACCCCCGCTAAATTAAAAATTTAGCGGTCTACAATTAGCGCAAAGTCTGAGCGGAGGCTTCCTCCGCTCAGAACTTTGTAAGAAAGTGGCGGGTCTGAATCCCCCACGCTCTTGTTCTGACTCCTGAATTCTGACTTCTGAATTCTTCTTCAAATCATGTCCGGGTAATTAGTTATAATTCCCGAATCTATGCAGAGAACCCAAAAACCCCTCCCCTCTGCACCTGAAGCTGCCTTAATGATCAGTCTTTCACCGGACACGATATTAGAGGGGCGATCGCCCAATAGAATAAAGAGTAATCGCCGATAATTGAGATAATTGTGAACGATTTTTAAATTTGTAACAAGTTAGCGATCGCCTGTGGTAATGGCAAAATAATGATGATTAATAAAGCCACAGCCATTAATCCCAAAATGTCACGTCCGTTATCTAATTCTGTGACATCATTCAAAGCGGGTTCATCAATGAGAGGGATAAATAATAAAATTATCGCCCAGACAAAAAATTCTGACTGCACCAAAGAAAGTAGTAGCAGTAACAAACGAGCTATTTGACCAATAAATATCGCCGTTCGTTGCCCAAACATAGCATGGACAATATGACCACCATCTAGTTGTCCCACGGGCATTAAATTCAAGGCTGTGACAATTAATCCTAAAAAACCTGCCACTGCCAATGGATGCAAGTCAATAGCAGATTTAGCAGTTAACTGACTACCCAAGGCTAACTTTGAAAGTAAAGCTAACAAAATTGAATATTTAGGATTAAGCGCATCTGGATTCAAGATTCCTGTTTTCTCAGTTAGAGGTACTATCTCAGAATGAGCTAAACCCCAAATTAGTATCGGTAATGTTGCTACAAATCCAGCAATAGGCCCAGCAATACTGACATCAAATAAAGCTTTACGATTAGGAATTGGACTACGCATTTGAATAAATGCACCGAAAGTCCCCAAGAAAAAAGGCATGGGGATAAAATATGGCAGAGTTGAACGAATTTTGTAGAACCTAGCTGTTAAGTAGTGACCAAGTTCGTGAATGCCCAAAATACTGATTAACCCCAAAGCATAAGGCAATCCTTGTAACAGAACAATTGGATCTGATTTCAATGTTGCTAGGTCAACACCAGCAATTCTAGCTCCGACAAAGGTGGTAGTGAAAAAAGTTGTAATTAGTAATATGAGTGCTAATCCTGGTCTGGTTAACTTTTCTGTTTTGTTTTTATTAACTGCTGAAGCCGCCTGTGCATTAGGTACTAAGACAAAAAAAGGTTTGCCATTCAGACCTTCTTGAAAAATCACTAAAAAGCGATCACCAAAATGTGCTTCGATGTTATCCTTAATTCGCTGGTAAGCTTGATGCGGCGTAGTTCTTAATTGACCTCGACAGATGATAGCTTGGGGTCGATACTCAATATTTTGGATGTAATATACAGACCAGGGAAAACAATTTCGCAGCTGGCTTTCTTCGGTAGGTTCAATGGGACGCACTGGTACTGGTTCTGCGGTAGGATGGATAGCCGATTGTAATGGAGGATCTGATGGTTCAGTTTGCTTATCTTTTGGCGCTGTTCGCCCCCATTGAAATAACAGCCAGTATAACAAAAGGCAAACAATAGACGACCCGATAATCAGTGATGGTGGCGGAGGTTGTTTGATGCCATACCTCAATGTCCAGCCAGTCAATAGCAATGCTGGTGTCATTAACACTAGCCATAGCAACCAAACAGGTGTGCGTGTAATGCTAACAGCACTGCGTTGCACCATCAGATAAGTAGCTAGTCCCAGTAGGAGGAGAAACCAAAAAGTCATGTGTTCTTTAATAATTTGGAAAAATGTCCCACCAGTAGTGTCAGCACCACAGCCCTCACCACAAAGCAGACTCTAAAACCCCGATTTTTAACGATAGTTAACTTTTAAGGGTTAATTTTTAGTACCAATTTGCAACAGATGAATTACTTAAAAGTGTAAACAACTGTTTGACAATTCAAAATCCAAAATGGTACAAGCAGTTCAACTGTGTTACTAAATTGTTACCGAAAAAGAATTCAGAACTCAGGAGCCAGAATTCAGAATTTAGCTTTTTGCAACTGGACAGAAAATCAAGGTTTAAACTCTCCAATTTTAATTGTGGAGAAGAAAAAATTCTTTCCTGGCCCAAACCCCTGACTTCACGTATGGGGTATTCTGAATTCTGTCTTCTAATTCCTTCTCATTGATCACTCCTCATTTTTATTTAGTTTTTCTCATGTGTTCCTTACCGCAACAGCCCAGTCATACAGCTAAGTCACCACGGCCTGTGCTGGATAGCATTTTTGCTTTTCCACCAAATCGGGACACATTGGGAGGAACCTCCTACTTCATTGTAAGAAATGAAGGGAATATCCTCATCGATTGCCCAGCCTTAGACCAAATGAATCTGGATTTTTTGCGATCGCATGGAGGTGTACGGTGGTTATTTATTACTCACCGTGGTGCTATAGGTAAAACCGCAGAACTTCAGCCAGCTTTGGGTTGTGAGGTTTTAATTCAAGAACAAGAAGCGTATTTATTACCAGGCTTAACCGTTACTACCTTTACCCAAAAAATTATTCTTACTTCTACAGCCCAAATAATTTGGACACCAGGCCATTCTCCAGGTTCATCTTGCCTTTATTACAACGAATTGGGCGGCGTTTTATTTTCTGGTCGCCATTTAGTTCCAAATCAGCAGGGTGAACCAGTACCATTACGCACAGCTAAAACTTTTCACTGGCCTAGACAAATTAAAAATGTTCAATCCATATTAGAACGCTTTACACCAGAAACCCTTGAGTATATTTGTCCTGGTGCGAATACAGGATTTCTCAGAGGTAAGCGTGTTATAGACAAAGCATACCAACAGCTTGCTACATTGGATTTCCCTGCTTTGTTGCAGGGACAACCGATTTTGTGAGTGCTGAGTGCTGAGTAGGAAGTGTGAAATTCTACTCCCCACTCGCCACTCCCTACTCCCTACTTCCAACAACTACAGAATTTTTCGCCAATATTTCGACTGCGGCTTGATATTGCAAATCTGCTTCTGTAGCAATCTGTTCGCGGGTAATTGGTTGTTGGGTAACTACTTGATCTGGCTTAATTCCTAATTTATTAATATCTCGATGTTGAGGAGTTTCATATTTAGCAATAGTGACTGCTAAACCAGAACCATCTGACAATTCAAATAAAGATTGAATTAAGCCTTTGCCAAAAGTAGTTTCGCCGACTAATTTAGCCCGGCCATTGTCTTGCAGTGCGCCAGCGAGAATTTCACTAGCACTAGCAGTTCCTTGATTCACCAAAATTACTAACGGATCTTTTGTCAGTGGTGGGCCAAAAGCTTCAAAACTGCCTTGAATGCCTTGACGATTAACTGTGTAGACAATAGTGCCAGAATCTAACCACAGCCGAGCAATTTCAATGCCAGCCTGTAAAAGTCCACCAGGATTGTTGCGTAAATCTAAAATATAGGCAGCAGCGCCTTTTTTTTCTAGACTATTAATAGCGTGTGCCAACTCCATAGAAGCGTTGGCATTAAATTGAGTGAGGCGAAGATAACCAATGGATGTACCTTGAGGAGAAGTACGCAATTGGGCAACAACGGGGTTAAGTTCAATGCGATCGCGCACTATACTAACTTCTTGCTGTTCTTCTCCGTCACGTTCAATCAACAGCGTTACTAAACTGCCAATGGGGCCACGCATTCTGGCCGCAGCCTCATCCAGAGTCAAGTTCTCTGTGGAAAATCCTTCAATTTTGAGAATGCGATCGCGCGGTTTAATGCCGGCTTTATCTGCTGGTGAACCTTCAATCGGCGAGACTACTTCTAGTTGCCCTGTATGCGGATTGAGGGCAATTTGCAAACCAACCCCAGTCAATTCTCCAGAAGTATTAACCTGCAAGCTGCGATACTGTTCTGGATCTAAAAAACGGGTAAAAGGGTCATCCAGGCTCTTGAGCATGGACTGAATCGCTGTGTAAGCCGCTTGGCTGTTAGTCAGCGTCTTTTCTAAGGCTTTTTGTCTGACTGTTGCCCAGTTTTGATGATTAAATGTCTCGTCTAGATAAGTGCGATTGACAATGCGCCAAACTTCTGAGACTAACTTTTGCTCACTTGTCAAAGCTGTTGCTACTGGGATAAATCCCCCAATCGCTAAACAAAACGCTAAAAATAGTGACAAACTTACCCGAAAAACGTACTTTTGCATGAACCCCATTTTCAATTCCACCTGAAGCCAAATTGTATCGAACTGCCCAGTTCTCTTGTTGTTGATGAAATCTATCTCTCGACTATGTTACTTTTTTTATAGAAGTAGTGCATTGCTCTCATCAAATTGTTAAGGCAATCAAAGAGTACACAAGGCACTCTACAAACGATAAGATCTACTTTGGAACTGGCATTTTAAGTGTTTGGTTGCAAAGAGAACGCCATATATTTCATATTTACAGAGTGTTAAGTTGCTTAAAACTCTGGTCACTCTGACAGCAAAAAACCAAACAAACAACCTTTTTGTGAAAATCCCAAAGTTGCCAATTGGGAGATTTATCAACCGCAACCGATTTTTAGGAACTTGAGATTGTATGGCCAACGTTTACGACTGGTTTGAGGAACGCTTGGAAATTCAGGCGCTCGCTGAAGACGTAACAAGCAAGTACGTCCCTCCCCACGTCAACATTTTTTATTGCCTGGGTGGAATTACCTTAACTTGCTTTCTCATCCAGTTTGCCACTGGATTTGCCATGACGTTCTACTACAAGCCAACTGTTGCTGAAGCTTACTCTTCTGTGCAGTACATTATGAACGAAGTAAACTTCGGTTGGCTAATTCGCTCCATTCACCGCTGGTCTGCCAGCATGATGGTGTTGATGATGATTCTGCACGTTTTCCGGGTTTACCTGACTGGTGGTTTTAAAAAGCCCCGCGAATTGACCTGGGTTAGTGGTGTAATTTTGGCTGTAATCACCGTTTCCTTTGGAGTTACAGGTTACTCCCTGCCTTGGGATCAGGTAGGCTACTGGGCTGTGAAAATCGTTAGTGGCGTACCAGAAGCAATTCCTGTCGTGGGAACACTGATTTCTGACTTGCTACGCGGTGGTTCCAGTGTTGGTCAAGGAACCTTAACTCGCTACTACAGCGCCCACACCTTTGTTTTGCCTTGGCTAATTGCAGTCTTCATGCTGTTCCACTTCTTGATGATCCGCAAGCAAGGCATTTCTGGGCCTTTGTAATCTAAATTTATTCCGCCAAAATGTGAAAAGGTAATAGCTCCAGATAGAGTTGTTTGTTTTAAACTGATGAGCAATCAACAAGAGAAACACTTTTATCGGCAGCTAAAAATTTCCTTATCCAGGTTATGCCTAAAACGCGATCACGCGGCTGACCGCAGGCTAGGGTAAGCTCAAAGCAGACGGCTGGCATAAATGCTTTAACTGAAATTCAGCAGGAGAGCGCACTTAAAAATGGCTACACAGAAAAAACCCGATCTGAGCGATCCTACGTTAAGAGCCAAACTTGCCAAGGGTATGGGTCACAATTATTACGGTGAACCAGCTTGGCCTAATGACCTACTTTACGTCTTCCCAGTTGTAATCATGGGATCTTTCGCTTGTATTGTGGCTCTAGCTGTACTAGATCCAGCAATGACAGGTGAACCAGCAGATCCTTTCGCCACACCTTTGGAAATTTTGCCAGAGTGGTACTTGTACCCTGTATTCCAAATTTTGCGATCGCTTCCTAACAAACTGTTGGGAGTTTTAGCAATGGCTTCCGTACCCTTGGGACTAATTCTTGTTCCTTTCATTGAGAACGTTAATAAGTTCCAAAACCCCTTCCGCCGTCCAGTTGCGACCACAGTATTTTTGTTTGGAACTCTCGTAACTCTGTGGTTGGGTATTGGTGCTGCTTTACCTTTAGACAAATCCTTGACCTTAGGACTGTTCTAAATTAAATTAGTTACCAAAAATTGCTTTGACGCTTGTAAGTTTCAGGAGCATACACAAGGATGTGAGTGGTGGTTAACGCCACTCATACTTCCCAAAGTATGCTTGTGAAACAACTAACAAGCGTCAATTTTAGTAATGCAAGTAGCATATTTAGTTTTCAGTTTTGGATTAGGGCAATAGCCAAGATAGTTAGGACATCGATAGATGATAAAACTAAAAGACTCTTAACCCACTCACCTGTCACCTGTCCCCTGTTATAAAAGCTATTCCAAAATTTAAAATCTCTATCAGCCCACAACTAAACACGTTTTTTATTGAATATTCAAGTCACGGTCAATGCTGAGCATGGTGGAGCGAGACCATCTGACTGTAAGGAGCGACCTTACGCTCTTAAATAGAGTGCAACAATGGTTTGAGCAATTTTGTCTGCAATATGTATTTCAATTTGGTTGGTCAGAAAACCAACTCTATCGACTCAATTTAGCATTAGCAGAAGGCTTTACCAATGCAGTTCGTCACGCTCACCGGGCTTTACCACCGGAAACAACCATAGAAATTGAAGTTAGTCTTTGGATAGACAGACTGGAAATCCGAATTTGGGATCATGGCAAACCTTTTAACCCTGATGCGATCGCCGAACCAGAACCAGGTACTCTGCAAGTAGGGGGCTATGGTTGGTTTTTGTTGCGGCGGTTAACTGATCGAGTTGTTTATGAACGTAGCAAGGATGAGAGAAATTGCCTGCTAATTGTCAAGTATGCTAACCAAGAAATTCCCAAAGCAAAATAAAATTGAATTTATCGCTCCCTTATAAAGTTAGTATAAAAAAAAATACTCAGTCTAGTAAAGTCAGCATACGATTGCCGTTACTCTTTTGCTAAGATTTGGCAGCAGCTTGGAGATTAATCAAGCTGCGAAAGAGCAAAACTTATATGAATAAAAACGTAAATGCTGACTAATGTCATGGGAGAGAAACCAAAAACGAGTAAAAAAATTAACACAAGACTTAACCATATCTTCGTTTTTATAGAAATTTTCGCTTGCGAAGGTGGCATTCAATCTTATGTAAAAGATATTTTTCAGGCTTATTTGGAATTGAACGCAGGGTACAAGACAGAAGTATTTGTACTACGAGATACTCCTAACTGCTCAAATCCTTTTGAGTCTGATAGTTTAAAATTTCATTATTTTAAAAATCAGTCGCCTCAAATAGGCAGAATTAGTATGGCAGGTGCTTTGTTAAAGTTTCTTTTGCAAAAACGCCCTCAACGTGTTTTTTGTGGTCATATTAAACTCGCAGTCTTAATCCAAACTCTTTGTCAGCCTTTAGGTATTCCCTACACAGTCCTCACCTACGGGAAAGAAGTTTGGGAACCATTAAAAAACCAAGAACGCCGCGCCCTCGCCGCCGCCAGCGAAATTTGGACAATCAGCCGCTATAGCCGCGATCGCGCTTGTGCTGCTAATGGTATTGACCCCAACAAAGTGAAAATGCTTCCTTGTGCAATTGATGGCGACAAATTTACACCAGGGTCAAAACCGCCAAAATTAGTAGATAAGTATGGCTTAACAGATGCTAAGGTCTTAATGACTGTGGCACGCCTCTGGTCGGGAGATATTTACAAAGGCGTTGATGTGACGATTCGGGCGCTACCGAAAATCGCTCAGGTTTTCCCAGAAGTCAAATATTTGGTAATTGGTCGTGGTGATGACCAACCACGATTAGCCCAGTTGGCGAAAGATTTAGGTGTGAGCGCTCGCGTTGTATTTGCGGGTTTTGTCCCTACAGAAGATTTAATCGCCCATTACCGCCTAGCAGATGCTTACATCATGCCTTCCCAAGAAGGGTTTGGGATTGTTTATTTAGAAGCAATGGCTTGTGGAGTACCAGTTTTATCTGGTGATGCTGACGGTTCGGCTGACCCCCTACAAGATGGTAAACTAGGCTGGCGAGTTCCACACCGCGATGCTGATGCTGTCGCCGCAGCTTGTATTGAAATTCTGCACAATAACGACCAACGTTGTGATGGACAGTGGTTGCGAGAACAAGCGATCGCTCATTTCGGGACAACAGCCTTTAGACAGCAACTATTATCTTTAATCAAAAGTCAATAATCCAAACTTTAGTGGATTAATTTCAGACTTCAGACTTCAGACTTCATACTTCAGTTGACTAACCCTAAACTCGCTATCCTAGAAACAGAGCAAGAAAGTATTTAAAAAATGAGCTTTAACAATTCTCAATTGAATCTGGTAAATCTCCGCCCTTTGCTCACTTTATTAGCAGTTATCTGGTTGCTAGGTTCATTGGGCTTGGGTTGGTTAGTGAAGTCTTTGTTTATTCTGTTTGTACTGCTGTCACTAGCACCTGTAGTTGCATTCTTCGGGTTTCGTTGGTGGCTACAACGCAACTTAGTGAATGACAAGTGTCCAGTCTGCGCGTATGAATTTACAGGCTTAAATAATAGCCAATTACAGTGTCCTAACTGTGGAGAACGGCTGTTAGTCCAGAAAGGTCACTTCCAGCGCTTTGCACCAGAAGGCACAATTGATGTGACTGCGGTGGAAGTACCAGCCCAATCATTGGAAGATTAACAGTGATTCTCTAAATCAAGGGTTTAGCAAGAGCAAGGGGTGTGGGAGGTATTAAGTGAGCAACACCCCTACACCCTTACTCCCTCACACCCAATCTCAACAACTAAGCTGTGTGAGTAAGTTTTGTAAGTTTAACTGGCATTAGCCAATCTACTTTCAATTTCTGATGCTTGTACTGCACCAGCATAATCTCCAGCTTTGATCACTAAGAAGGGTGTGCCAGCGATGCCCAATTCATTAGCTAGTTTGAAATCTTTTTCAACAGCTGTCTGAGCAAGCTTGCGATCGCTCTCAAACTTCGCCAAATCGAGATTCAGTTTTTTAGCAATGTCCACATACAAAGTTTCACCTAGTTGCTTTTGATTTTCAAACAAAGCATCATGGTATTCCCAAAACTTGCCCTGTTGTTTAGCAGCCCAAGCCGCTTGTGCTGCGGGGAATGATTCTGTATGGTATGTCAAAGGTAAGTTTTTATAAACCAAGGTCAGATTATCTTTGTGCTTTTCTACTACAGACTTCAGAGTTTTATGCACCTCAGCACAGTAAGGACATTGAAAATCAGAGAATTCTACTAGCACAGTTTTTGATTTAGCAGAGCCTGTTGTCGGCGAATCTCCAATTATACTTTCAGGATTAGTTTTTAAATCGTTTAGAAAAGCCTGTTGTACTTGCTGTAGTTTTTCTTGCTTTGCCTGCTGATACCCTTGTAGAGCATTGATAACGAATTCTGGATTTTTACGGATAATTTCTAAAACTTGCTTTTCGAGTTTAGAATCAATGTCGGTAGCCGCTTGTGCAGGCAGTGTCCAGCCTAAGACTAGACAAAGCAGGCAGAGAATGACCCCGGTACGTAGATACTGAAATAATTGTCGCATATCAAAATACGGAAAATGATCCAATACTATTTCAGTATTACCTACTGTCTGTAAAGGTAAACAGTAGGCTTAGGTAAATATTTTGTGTGGAGATAAGTCAGGAGTAAATAGGGTTTTAGCCTTGTGATCTTTGTGAAATAGTTATCTTGATCTGGACTTTCCACTTAATTAAAAATTAAGAATTACCCATGATGATTTGGATAACTCTGCTATTGAGAAGAACTTAAATCTGAGATTCCTTTCAAGTCAATTCCAGCCGTCCACGATAACCAGTGACAATGCGGCTACCATCCTTGAGAATGTGGATTTCGATTTGGTCACTAGCCCAAGTAATGTGGTCGGCTAAAGCTGGGTTAAAGACGTTCACCCGTTGATTACTGGAGGAAACAGGGGAATTGGGTGAATTAATTGCCAGAGATTCGACAAATGGCCCATCAATTAAGATATCTAACTGTTCTAATAATTCTTGAGAACCTGGAGGTGCAGAGGCAGACTGGAGTTGCTTGAGGGTAAAACCTGTAAAAGACATGATATTTAAGCCAGCAGCTTTCAGTTTACGTGCCAAAGCTGCTAATGCAGGTGCTTGCCAAAAAGGTTCGCCACCAGAGAAAGTTACGCCTGTGTTTTGTGGTTGGCTGAGGATTTGTTCGGCGAGGGTATCTACAGAAATCAGTTGGTTAATCTGAAATGGCCACGACTCAGGATTAAAGCAACCAGGACACTCACGCGGACAACCTTGTACCCAGACAACAGCACGACAACCAGGGCCGTTGACTTCTGATTCGTCAACATAGCCCATAATGTTGAGATAGCCAGGGGGAAGTTCTGGGAGTGTTGGCGATGGGTGAGTTGGTTGAGTTTCCATCTGTTTGCTCCTGTGTTGACATTACTCAATGCCCTTGATATTTTTAGCCCAATTGCGCGATCGCTGCCAAAATCTTCATTAAATGAATTATCGCCAGAAGTTACTCGGCCTGCTGCATTTGATTTGACGAAACCGCAGCTAATTTTGGTAGTTACGCAGAAAATGCCAAGTGCGACACTTCTTTAAACAACAGGACTTACGCACAAAGGTTCGTTGTTGAGATTGGGGTAAGGGTTCATAGGTTTTGAACACCTACACCCTCATACCCCTGCACCCTTTGCCAAACCCTTGATTTTTCGTCTTATACCAATTCTCTAAAATTCGGCAACAGATTCAAACCCAAAAAACTAGATACTACTAGGCTTTCGTAATTACGAATTACAAATTGGTATTACTGCGTAAGTTCTATAAATGAAGCAATTGTGGTAAATATCGCTAATAATTTATACTTGCGTTATGTTTGTTAACAATTGTCTGATTTTAGAGATATATTTTTATTTTCACTTTTAATCTAAAAACTCTTGAAAATTATAAATTTTTATATCAATTATGTATAATCAACCAATCAAAATTTTATTAGTTGATGATCAACTTGTTGATTTAGCTGTTTTAACTGAAATTCTGGAAAATCAAAATTATCAGGTACAAAAATTCACTTCTGGGAAACTTGCAATTAATGCAGTGCTAGAAACTCCACCTGATTTAATTTTACTTGCTGTTATTATGCCAGAAATGGATGGTTATGCAGTTTGTCAACATCTCAAAACCTATAAACAAACTCAAAATATTCCCATCATTTTTCTCAGTACTATAGAAATTTTAAAGGATAAAGAGAAATTCTTTGAATTAGGTGCTGTTGACTATATTACTAAACCGCTATGCGTGCCAGAAATTTTAATCCGAGTTCAAAATTACATTAATATTCAATCCCAGCTAAAATCAACACAATACCAAGCTCAACAAACAGAAGATAAATCTACAGAACCAGCCCTAAAAATACTTACTATTAAACTCCGTAACCATAACTTGGTATTAACAGAATTAGCAAAAAATCAAGTGCTATATCAAGGCAATATTAAGGCAGCATTCAAAGAAATTACAGAAGCTGCTACCAAAAATCTTGAAATCGAACGAGCCAGCATCTGGTTATATAATGAAACTTCAACTCATATTTATTGCCTTGACTTATTTGAGCAAAATCGCCATCGACATAGTGAAGGGCGTACTTTAGCCGTAGCAGACTATCCCATTTATTTTCAAGCTTTGCAGCAAGATGAAGTAATTGCCGTTGAAGATGCTCACACCGATCCACGAACTAAAGAATTCTCTCAACCTTACTCAGCCCTTAACATTAATTCTATTCTGGATACACCGATTAGATTAGAAGGAAAAACCGTGGGAGTTTTGTGTCTAGAGGCGGTGGAAGTATTACGTAACTGGACACTAGAAGACCAAAACTTTGCTCGTTCCTTGAGGAATTTAGCATCTTTGGCATTGGAAGCACGGGAACGCCAACGAGCCGAAATCGCACGTCGCGCTTCCGAAGCAAAGTTAGCATTTGCTTTTAGAGCATCTCCTGACCCCATTGTTCTGTGTACATACCCAGAAACTCGCTACATCGAAGTTAATGACAGTTTCTGTAGGCTGTTTGGTTATTCTCTTAGCCAAGTGATTGGTCACACTGAGCAAGAATTACAAATTTGGGCTAATTCCGAAGAATGTGTTTTGCTGGCTCAAATCTTGCAACAAACAAAATCTCTACGCAACTATGAAGTTGATTTCCGTACCTCAAATGGGGAGATTAAAACAATGCTGTTCAGTGCGGAAATGATCGAAATTGATGGGCAAAAATATGTGTTAGGTACAGCTAAAGATATTACTGAACGCAAGCAAGCAGAAAATGAAAGTCGGTTATTACTGTTAACATCTCAAGCTATTACCCGCGCTGTTGATGTTAAGAGTGCTTTAAAAGTAGTGCTGCGCTTAATTTGTCACTCTATAAATTGGGATTTTGGCGAAGCATGGTTGCCTAATAATGATGGCACAGTTTTAGAACATAGCTTAGTTTGCTATGGAGAGGAAATCCGCTTAGAGAAATTCTGCCAGGAAAGCCAAACTATCAAATTTGTTCTTGGTGAGGGACTACCAGGGCGAATCTGGCAAACTAGACAACCAGAATGGATTGAAGATGTTTTTGCTGTTAAGCAACCAGTGTTTTTGCGATCGCCACAAGCTGCAAAAGTAGGATTAAAAGCAGCTTTTGGTGTACCAATTTTAGCAGATGGCGAAGTATTAGCGATTTTAATATTTTTTAAACGCAGTTCAGCATTAATAGATAAGCGTTTGCTGATGTTAGTCGGGGCTGTGGCTACCCAGTTAGGCAGTTTAATTCAGCGCAAAATTATTGAAGCAGCTCATAGACAAAGTGAAGAACGTTTACAACTAGCCTTAGAAGCCAGTGATTTGGGCTTGTGGGATTGGAATCTCAGCAGTGGTAAGGTCTACCTAGACTGGCGATTAAAAAAAATGCTGGGGTACGAAGAAAACGACATTGCAGATAATTTTCAAGCTATTGAGCAAATTATCTATCCAGAAGACTTACCAGCAGTCACTTCAGCTTTAAAAGTTCACCTTCAAGGTGCGAGTGCTGTTTATGAAACTGAATGTCGGATGCGCTGCGCTGATGGTGAATGGAAGTGGATTCATTGTCACGGTAAAGTTGTCGAATGGGATAATTGGGGTCAGCCGCTGCGGATGACGGGGACTCACAAAGATATTACAGAACGCAAAACTTTAGAACGAGAACTGGCGCTGCGAGAAGCTCAACTTAACGCCTTTTTCAGCAGTGCGCCTGTGGGGATGAAAATATTAGATCAGCAATTGCGGTATGTGCAGATTAATCAAGTTTTAGCAGATATTAACGGTTTATCTCAACAAGAGCATATTGGTAAGACTATGTATGAAGTCATACCCCAAATTGCACATTTAGTAGTACCATTCTGCGAATATGTATTATTGACTGGACAAAAAGTTTTTAATGTAGAAGTTAGTACACCCACGCTCAAACAACCAGAAACAGTGAGTTATTTTCTGACTTCGTATTTTCCGATTGCCGGTGAGGACAACTGCCTTTCTGGTGTGGGTACAGTTGTGGTAGAAATTAGCGATCGCAAATATGCAGAACTCGCTTTGCAAGCAAGTCAGTTGCGTTATCAAACATTAGCTGAGGCTTCACCTGTGGGTATCTACCATACCGACGAATTAGGTAATTGCATTTATCTCAATCAGCGTTGGTGTGACATTACTGGCTTAAAACAATCAGAAGCGATGGGAACTGGCTGGGCAAAAGCCTTGCATCCAGAAGACCGCGATCGCGTTTTTGCTATATGGAGTGAGGCAGTCGCAGCGAAATCTCCATATAAGTGTGAGCATCGTTTTCTGCGTCCTGACGGTAAAAGCGTTTGGGTAATTTGTCAATCTTTACCTGAAATAGACGAAAACGGCGAAATTATCGGACACGTAGGCACAATTACAGATATTACTGACAGCAAACTGGCAGAAACAGCCTTACGCGAGAGTTCCGAACGAGAAAAAGCGATCGCGCAAGTAATTCAAAGAATGCGCCAGACTTTAGATTTAGACACAATCTTTGCTGCTACAACCGCAGAATTACGACAAGTATTGAATTGCGATCGGGTGGTTGTCTATCGTTTCAATCCCGATTGGAGTGGTGAATTTGTTGCAGAGTCAATGGGAGAAGGTTGGACTTCTCTAATTTTAAAACAGACAAACGATCCCATTATCAAAAATAATGCTTTAGAAGATGGTCGATGTCTAGAAACTATTTTAGAAAGTGCCGCTTATCCAATTCAAGATACTTACCTGCAAGCAACTCAAGGTTCTATTTATTACCAAGATGCCAGTTTCCGTTGTGTTCCAGATATTTACACAGCCGAGTTTAATTCTTGTTACATAGACTTATTAGAGCGCTTTCAGGCAAGGGCCTATATTGTTGTTCCCATTTTTTGTGGTAGCCAACTGTGGGGATTACTAGCAAGTTATCAAAATTCCAGCCCTCGACAATGGAAAACAGGAGAAATTAACATTGTTGTTCAAATTGGCAATCATCTAGGAGTTGCTTTACAGCAAGCCGAACTGTTGGCACAAACTCAAAGACAGTCACAAGCATTACAAGCAGCTGTAATTGCTGCTGATGCTGCCAACAGAGCCAAAAGCGAATTTCTCGCCAACATGAGCCACGAATTACGCACTCCACTCAACGCGATTCTCGGCTTTACGCAAATTATGAGCTATGACCATGAACTGTCAACAGAACATCAAAAGAACCTAACAATCATCAATCGTGCAGGCGAACATCTGCTCAACTTAATCAACGATATTTTAGAAATGTCTAAAATCGAAGCGGGCAGAACTACCTTGAATATCAGTAGTTTTGATTTAATTGTTTTATTAGATAACCTCGAAGAAATGTTGCGCTTGCGTGCCGAATCTAAAGGTCTACAACTGCGATTTGAATATGCACCACAGCTACCGCAATATGTACAAACAGACGACATTAAACTGCGGCAAGTTCTACTCAACCTCTTGGGAAATGCCATTAAATTTACTCAAACAGGCAGTGTAACATTGCGTGTTAGATTAGACAATCAAACGAATCAAGAACACACAGAACATCTTCCCTACTCCTTCATTTTCGAGGTACAAGACACAGGTGTTGGTATTTCTCCAGAAGAAATCGGCTTGTTGTTTCAAGCTTTTGGACAAACAGAAATCGGTATAAAATCTCAACAGGGAACCGGACTAGGTTTAGCAATTAGTCGTAAATATGTGCAACTAATGGGCGGAGATATTACTGTTAGCAGTCAATTAGGTGTTGGTAGTACATTTACTTTCCAGATTGACATTGATTTAGCCTCAACTTGTCAAGTTCCAGTTGAGCAACATCAACGCCAAGTTCTGGGTTTAGCACCAGGACAAACTGAGTACCGGATTTTAGTTGTGGATGATGTTTTAGAAAGTCGTTTGGTACTGGTGAAATTGCTGCAAATCATGGGTTTTGTGGTGCGCGAAGCGGCAAATGGTGAGGAAGCTGTAGCTTTGTGTCAGGTATGGCAACCACATCTGATTTTTATGGATATGCGTATGCCTGTGATGGATGGCTATGCGGCGACAAAAGTGATTAAAGTAACAAGTGTTCATCCAATTATTATTGCTTTAACAGCCAATGCCTTTGAGGAACAACAAGAAGCTATGCTATCTGCAGGCTGTGATGATTTACTTAATAAGCCTTTCCGAGAAGAGGAAATATTAGAAAAGATTCGACAATATTTAGATGTTAAGTATATTTATCGTGAAGAAAACCCGCAACTTTCAATTGCAATACAGTCTAATGTAAGTCCTATTGTTAAAAATGAATATTTCTTGCCTTGGTTGGCTCAAATGCCAGATGAATGGTTAGCACAACTATATAATGCAGCTGCCCAATGCAGTGATGATTTGATTTTACAGTTAATGGCAAGAATTACTGAAGAAAAAACTGTTTGTCAACAGTATTTAGCAGATTTAGCTAACAACTTTCAGTTTGAAAAAATTATGGAATTAATAATAATGGCTAAGCAGAAATAAATTAAAGGTTAAAGATACTTTTTTGCTGATGGTTCTGCTACAGAATCTACCATAATTTAATTAATTGCTTGCCTTGTAAAAACAAATCAAACCTATGGATATCTTTTTCACTTTCAAAGGCTGCAACTGGTAAATAATGAAACTGGGCTTTAGTTATATATAAAAAATAATAATCAGCTTTTTTGATAACTTTAATGAAATGTGAGTAATTTAGTTTAATTATACTGCCATCTTCATAAAATACTGCAAAAAAGTTTTCATCAATTTCACAGTATCTATTTTGAAAGTTTAGTGTGGAACTTAGCTTTTGAACTCTAAATAACAAAGGCAAAGATACAAGATATGCAATTAAACCTAAAAAATATATCAGCCACCAATCGAAGCGATTTTGCAGGACTGAAAAAATAATATTTATCACCAATAAAACTGATAATATAATAAAAGTGTTTTTCATTCGCCTGTAATAGTCAACAGTCAAAAGTACGCGTAATTGTTTTGGGGTGATTTGAAAGGTTTTAGTTTTAATTTGCATAAAAATTTTCAACTAATTAAATGAAACTACTGGTAATAAAACTTGAGAACTGCGATCGCCGCCACACAATACTGTCAAGGTGATAATTTGGGCATTGAGTAAACCAGTGCTATTCATAACAGCGCCATTACCATTCATCGCATAGGCAGGGAAACACGCTGCACTCAAACTCAAACGCAAAGCATTACCTTTGGCAATGCGTACACAAGTTGTTTGCAGTTGAATTTTGAGCGGCACAGCAATTTTTTGTGGACAATGCACATAACCTTGCGTCAAATTAAATACTCGTCCATCAGGCAGTAATTCCGATAACACAGCGCATAAATCATAACTGGCTTGATCAGCGCTGCAATCAATTTCTACTACTACATCCCCCAGTAAATGTAAGTCGGCTGTTAGTGGTTGACTAGTATAAGTTAAAACATCTGAGCGACAATCAAGATGCGATCGCTCAAATACACCCGCTGATAATCCTGCATGGCCGCCTAAAGATGGCACTGGTCGCCAAGGGTCATGAACTAACACATCCTGAGTGCTGAATTCTGTATTGTGAGTCCTGAGTGTTCCAGAGTCTTCGCGGATGCTGGCTAGTCCGGTGGTTGACAAAAAATAGGATTTCTGGTTAGCTATGTTTAAGCTAGGGAAAGTGCGCCACATATTACTTCCCATTTCAAACAGGCAAATACAAGACTCATGCAATAAGCCTGTATCTATATCTTTGAGAAATTGATCAAACCAACGAATTTGCATTCTATCTACAGGACTGGCAGCTTTAGCACCAAAGTCAACTTCACCAACTTTACGACTCCAAGGCAAATGTGTCCAAGGCCCGACTAATAAATGCTGGGGTGTGATGCTCCGGGCTGCCATATCTTTGTATAAATGCAGCGTACCGCGCAGGTAAGTATCAAACCATCCCCCAATATGGAACATCGGTAAGTCAACAGCTTGCAAGTGGCGCTTGGGTGAAAGTTCTTCCCAATAAGCATCTGGTTGGGGATGTGCTGCCCATTCATGATAAAACGACTCAGGCGCAAGTTGTTGCAGAATTTCAGGACTATTTACAGGCAAATTGCGAGAAGCACCAAACAAAGCTTGATAGGTTGTTTGATCACCTTGCAGACGCGCTGTTTCTGTTGCTAATTGAATTGCCCAAGCAAGATTAGTTTGTAAGCAGAATGCGCCGCCTTCATAAGCACAATCTGTATATAAATCATAACCAATCATGGCGGGACAGATTGTTTTTAAAGCGCTGGGTTTAGCAGCTGCGGCGTATAGTTGGGTCATTCCCTGATAAGAAAAACCATACATCCCGACTTTGCCATTACTACCAGGTAAATGTGCTGCCCAATAGATGGTATCTTCACTATCAGCAATTTCATGAGCAAATAATTTAAATTCCCCTGCGGAAGTACCACGTCCGCGTACATCTTGAATAACTACAATATAACCGTGGGCAGCATACCAACTGGGATGAGCATAAACAACAGTAGATGCGATCGCTCTACCATAAGGTTGCCGCATTAATAATACCGGAAAGTTGTCTGCTGCATCAGGGCGATAGATATCTGCATCCAAACGTACACCATCGCGGCTATACATGGATGCGGTTTGTTTGGGAAGGACTTTGTACATGGATATGATGGCTAAATTTCAAAATAACCACAGATGAGCAGGATAAAATAACGCAGATTAATAAGATGTACCTATCGAGAGAATTCTATATAAATATATGATATGACTTTCCACCCTAATTTCAGCAATTAGATGTATGTTTGAGATTTGCCGGAATGTTTTAATGTGATTAAGGAATTGGCAATTAAATCCCAGCCTGTTTTCAGTTAACTTCCAGGTAATTTGGCAAGTTAATTATTCTTAGCTAAGTAGAGATCTAAAAATATGCAAAATACAGAAAATACATTAATTGATAAAATCTTTCGTGACAGCAATGGCAATATTGTTATCGCTCAAATGCCAAATCCGCCGCTGATTCTGGGGGTTGTAGCGAGTTTACTAACTTTTGTTTTTCCCAGTGGCACAATCAATACAGTATTATATATACTCGCTAATGGTGCTTTGTTTACTTGGGCTTGGCTGGAAATATTTCAAGGTGTTAATTATTTTCGCAGAACATTAGGTCTAGTCGTACTTATTGGTATGAGCGCATTTCAAATTTAGTAATTATTTTATTTAAATAGAATTCAGGAGTCAGAGTTTAGAATTTACCTGAGTGCAGATGGCGAGTCTTTTTTACTCATTAATTGATTCTGATTTCTGAATTCTAGCTTCTGAATTCTTCAATTGACCTTGTAGTAAATTACTACAGGTTTATGTGTTAGGCATAGAAAAAATTATGCAGTCTGTTCTGGTTCGGTTGAGATATTCTGCCCAATTTTTGGTTCAGTACCTGCCAGCAGTCGCTCTATATTACTACGGTGGCGCACAATCACATAAAAACCACCAAGAATACCAAACAAAATATAGGGCAATGGTTGGTGGAAAACTACCATAAAAATAGAAACAGCGATCGCTCCAGCAATAGAACTCAACGAGACAATTCTAGAAATAGCCACAACAACGGCAAATACTCCCAAAGTTGCCAAACCAACTTGCCAACTCATCGCCAATAATATTCCTAAACTGGTAGCCACAGATTTACCACCTGTAAAGCCAAGAAAAATTGATTTACTGTGTCCCAAAATAGTAACTAACCCAGTTAAAGTTACCATCCAAGATTGCCATAATCGCAAATCTATAGCTGAAGGAATGAACTCGGAAGTAGAAGCATAGTTAAATAAAGCATAAACTAAAGCGATCGCTAATACTCCTTTTAAGCAATCAATTCCTAAAACAAAGGCTCCTGGCCCTTTACCCAAAGTTCTTAGTACATTAGTGGCTCCCGTTGAACCTGAACCCACTTCCCGAATATCAATACCTTTTAACTGTTTCACAGCAATGTAGCCAGTGGGAAATGAACCCAGCAAGTAAGCTACTACTAAAATTGCCCCACACAAACTTAACCAAATAGCCATAAACAATCCCAACAAGTTAAGAGTCCGTAGTCAATAGTGTAAGGGTTTTTGACTTTATTGCTGGAGCGCGGAAGTTATAGCAAAGTGCTGAGTAGAGATTTAGTATTATAGCAGTCGAAGTATGGGTTAGCACATTTTAAAAGCGTGAATACCAGCAAGAGTAATACTTTTCCTCCTGCCTCTTGCTATACGAGCCAGAAATCTAATTTACGAGTTAGAAACTTCGTTTTTATAGCCGCGACTTCAAATATCTTCTTAGAGGCTAGATTTTAAACACTAAGTAGACAAAGTAAAAATAAGTTTCTCGGCTCAAAAACTCCATCTGACTGGAAAAACTGCGATAGCGGGTAGTAGGTGTGGGGGACGAATATGCATCCATTCTTAAGCCTCGTGCCATCAATACGGCTCGCTTCATATGTAAAGGATCGCTGACAATCAGAAACTGGGTTAATTGGTGAGCCTTTGCTACTTCCAAAGCATTTTTCAGGTTCTGGTGAGTTGTGCGAGATTGAGTTTCAGTGAGAATATCAGTAGCTTTTACCTGTTGCGCGATCGCATAATTTTTTCCAACTATAGCTTCAGCTGGTTCATGACTCTCACCAACTCCGCCAGTAAAAATGATCGTCTTAACAGATCCATTTTTATATAAGTTAATGGCGTGGTTAATTCGCTCTCTAAAAACAGGAGATGGTTCTTCTCCCCAAACTGCCGCTCCTAAAACAATTGCGGCATCTGCTTTGATATGATTACTAATGCTGCCATATAAATAAATACTTGTGGCTGTAGATGCGATCGCCAGCAACAAAGCAGATATCAAAGCCACTGTCACCAAAACTAACCATTTTTTGGGAATTTTGTAATTGAGCATGGGGCGTTGTAAAAATGGACGTAACTGGATTCGAACCAGTGACCTCTACGATGTCAACGTAGCGCTCTAACCAACTGAGCTATACGTCCTTAACCACACAATCGTTTATGTTAGCGCGGATTTATCAAAATAGTCAAGCAATAAAAATTTTTTAATAAATCATCAAGTATCCATTTCATCCTGTCTGGCACTTGCTAATTCAGCGGCTAATTGGATAGCTGCTTTCATACTGGTAGAGTCAGCAATTCCCTTACCAGCAATATCAAATGCTGTACCGTGGTCGGGTGAAGTCCGCACAAAGGGTAAACCAATGGAAGTATTCACGGCTCTATCAAAAGCCATCAGTTTCACCGGAATCAAACCTTGGTCGTGGTAGAGTGCCAAGTAAGCATCGGCTGAATTATCTATGGAAGAGTTGCCATACCAAGCTTGACCAGGTTTTACCCACATTGTATCTGGAGGGATGGGCCCATTTAACTGCAAGTGAGGTTGCTTTTGCTGTTCTTGGTCAATCCAGGGAATCAACCAATCTAGTTCTTCACGTCCTAGTTGTCCTTGTTCGCCACTGTGGGGATTTAAACCTGCGATCGCAATTCTCGGTTTACTGATGCCAAAATCTTGCTGCAAACACTCTACTAGTAAATCTAGTTTATTGGTTAATAACTGCGGTGTGAGTGTATCTGCTACTTGACGTAAAGCAATATGTGTTGTCACTAAAAGTGTGCGGAGTGTCCAACCAGTGTAAGGCGATCGCGCCACAAATAACATCCCATATCGCTCTATACCAGATTTTTCTGCCAAAAGTTCTGTTTGTCCTGGATAGTTATAGCCTGCGGCCTTCCAAGCCGATTTAGCGATGGGCGCTGTAACTATACCATCAAATTCACCAGCCAGTGTTTGGGCGATCGCATATTCCATGTAAGCAAAACTCGCCGCACCACTCACCGCATTACCAATACCTGTGACAATCCCATCTGTAATATCTTGCTTTAACGGCACATCAACAACTTTTAAGCTATTTGGATTTGCTAAGGCTACTAAATTACCAGATAAATTTAATTGGTCATAAGTCTGCACCAGCAAATCCCGATTTCCTACCACTGTTACATCACAATTTTGAATTACTTCCGGATCAGCCAAAGCTTTTAAAATTACCTCTGGCCCAATTCCTGCGGGGTCTCCTAGTGTCAGCGCTAAACGAGGACTAATTTCTCTGTGTGATTTTACTATTAGATTTTGCTTGCTTTGATACATAAGGCTATTTTATATCTGTTTATTATGGCTTCGCTTGATCCCTGAATGCTAAGGATTAACTATTAGAGGTCTTACGCAGTGAGAAGAAAAATCAAAGGTTGGACGGGTGTAGATGAGCAAAACTCATACTCCCATAAACCCTTAACCCCTTACACCCAGTCTTAAAGGAGTATTTTTCTGCGTAAGTCCTACATCAAACTAGTTTAGAATTATTTACACAGGTCTAATTCAACAGTAGCTGTTGAGCAACTTCAGTCTACCTGGGGTAATCAGTCAAAGTAAAACTTCTACCCCTAAAACACAAGACTGACAAAGGTTAGATGTGACCAAGCAAGTCTAGCAACACACAGCCTAAAACACAGGAAATCTAAAGGTTAGCCTTTAGATTTATGACAAACCATTCACAAAGGAGACACACAACAATGGGTGGCGAAATTTTCAATGCAGCTTTTCTGTCTTTTAGTCTAATCTTCGTCGGTTGGGCTTTAGGTGCTTTATTGCTGAAAATTCAGGGTGCTGAGGAATAATCTCTCTGGAGTCTGAAAAAATAGCGTGTCCGGACAACGGACAACGCTTTTTCAATAATTCTCTAGTATTAAATAACTTATAAGAAAAATATAAACTTTTGTTTACAGATATAATTCTGTTAAGATTCTTTTCATAAAACTTAAGATTTAATACAACCCTCATGACATTACTAATAGTCGGTGCCACTGGCACCTTAGGAAGACAAGTGGCTCGTCGTGCGATCGATGAGGGGTATAAAGTACGTTGTCTTGTCCGCAGTAGTAAAAAAGCAGCATTTCTCAAAGAGTGGGGTGCAGAACTCGTCGTTGGAGATTTGTGTTACCCCGAAACACTCCCTGGTGCATTAGAAGGAGTAACCGCAATTATTGACGCGGCTACCTCTCGTGCTACTGATTCTTTGACTATTAAACAGGTAGACTGGGAAGGCCAAGTAGCATTAATTCAGGCGGCAAAAGCTGCGGGTGTTGAGCGTTTTATCTTCTTTTCCATAATTGATGCCGATAAATATCCAGAAGTACCGCTAATGGAAATTAAGCGGTGTACAGAACTATTTTTAGCTGAGTCTGGTCTAAACTACACCATCTTACGTTTGGCTGGCTTCATGCAAGGGTTAATCGGTCAATATGGCATCCCAATTTTAGAAGGACAACCAGTTTGGGTAACTGGTGAGTCATCACCCATTGCCTACATGGATAGTCAAGACATTGCTAAATTTGCTGTGCGGGCTTTGAGTGTGCCTGCAACAGAAAAACAAGCTTTCCCTGTAGTGGGGACTCGTGCATGGAGTGCAGAAGAAATTATTAGCTTGTGTGAACGCTTGTCTGGAAAAGAAGCAAAAGTCACGCGGATGCCTCTAAATTTATTGCGTACTGTGCGCCGTTTTGTCCGATTCTTTCAGTGGGGATGGAATGTGGCAGACAGACTGGCATTTACGGAAGTTTTAGCCAGTGGCAGACCTTTAAATGCGCCAATGGATGAAGTATACGAAGTTTTTGGCTTAGACTCAAAAGACACAACTACGCTCGAAAGTTATTTACAAGAGTACTTCAGCAGAATTATGAAGAAGCTCAAAGAACTAAACTATGAGAAAACTAAGACCAAAAAGCAGAAAAACAAACGTTCTCCGTTTAAAAACGTCAATAGTCAATAGTCAACTGAAGTTTGAAGTCTGAAGTCTGAAGTTTGAAGTCATGCCAGCTATTTAGTTTTATATTTCATCATTGTTTGGTGAACGGTCAAAATTTCTGAAAATGCTGATTTTGTTTGTGGACTCTGAACTCTGGACTTTTGACTTTTGACTTTTGACTTTTGACTAATGACTGGGTTGGCCAAAATATGTAAGGATTACATAGTACAAAGCATCGCTAAAAGTTTGGATATTTGAATGTGCCGAAAGCAGGCATTATCTACAATGATTTAAAACCGATAGCAAGTCGCGTCGCTATCGAACTAGAGGAGAAACTCACCGCTGCCGGTTGGGATGTATGTGTCACAACTAGTATCGGTGGTATACTGGGCTACGCTAATCCAGAGAGTCCTGTATGCCATACTCCAATTGACGGTTTGACACCCCCTGGTTTTGACTCAGACATGAAGTTTGCTGTTGTACTTGGGGGAGATGGCACTGTTTTAGCTGCGTCTCGTCAAGTTGCGCCCCTTGGGATTCCACTGTTAACGGTGAATACTGGTCACATGGGGTTTTTAACAGAAACTTATCTCAATCAACTGCCCCAAGCTATTGAACAGGCAATGGCGGGTAAGTATGAAATCGAAGAACGGGCAATGCTGACAGTTAAGGTATTGCGAGGGGAGTCAGTATTATGGGAAGCCCTTTGCTTGAACGAAATGGTGTTGCATCGGGAACCCTTAACTTGTATGTGTCATTTTGAAATTGCTATTGGTCGGCACGCACCAGTGGATATTGCCGCAGATGGCATAATTGTTTCTACACCTACTGGTTCTACGGCTTATTCACTTAGTGCAGGCGGCCCAGTAGTTACCCCTGGTATATCTGCTTTGCAGTTAGTGCCGATTTGTCCTCACTCCCTAGCTTCTAGAGCTTTAGTATTTCCAGATACGGAGACTGTTAGTATTTATCCGGTGAATATTCCGCGTTTGGTGATGGTGGTAGATGGCAATGGTGGATGTTATGTGTTCTCAGAAGATCGGGTATATTTAGAGCGATCGCAATACAGTGTCCGATTTATTCGTCTCCAACCACCAGAGTTCTTCCGCATCTTGCGAGAAAAACTCGGATGGGGTCTACCGCATATAGCCAAACCCACCTCTGTAGAGTTACCGTAATGGTCAATAGTCAAAAGTCAATAGTCAACCCTTCGGCTACGCTCAGGGCAAATGGTCAAAATTGTTTCTTTGGCTTTTTTCCTGAATTGCTGGTTTATAAATAGAATTGAAAAACAAAGTCATAACAAAGTGCTGAGTAAAAAACGATATTCACTTTTTAACCAATGACCATTGACCACTTGCCCATTGACTTTTGACTTATATTTATGACAGTTGCTCACAGTCCCTGTGTTTTGGTGATTGAAACTGATGAAAGCCTTGCAAATCAGTTATCTTCTGATTTGCAAGAAGCTGGTTATGATGCAATTTTGGCTCACGATGCAGCCAGTGGTTTGCAATATAGCCGTGATTGTCAACCGGCTTTAATTGTTTTAGACCGGATGCTGGCAGGAGAATCAGGACTCTCGTTGTGTAAGAATCTCAGAAGTGCGGGGATGCGTTCTCCTGTGCTGGTGTTAATGGCCAGAGATACGGTTGATGACCGTGTAGCCTGTCTAGAAGCTGGAGCCGATGACTACATTCTTAAACCTTATCGCCCAGAAGAATTTTTAAAGCTAATTCGCCTTTATTTAAAGCCTGATGTTGATACTACAGAGCAGTTACGCTTTGGGGATTTAGTTTTAGATATATCAACCCGCCGTGCCATACACAATGGACGGGTAATTGATTTGACAATGAAAGAATTTGAGTTATTAAAATTTTTAATGGAACATCCCCGCGAAGTATTAACCCGCGAACAAATATTAGAAAATGTCTGGGGTTACGACTTTATGGGTGAATCGAATGTAATTGAAGTATATATTCGTTACTTACGCCTCAAAATCGAAGATGAAGGTCAAAAACGGCTAATTCAAACAGTGCGGGGTGTGGGATATGTACTGCGAGAGTCTTGAATAATTTGTAATTCGTAATTTGGTGACGCAACCTAAGTTTCTTTAGGTTCAGCTGATTTCATGCGTTCTTCACCAACTTCAGCCCTAGCTTCGGCAATAATATCTTCCCAGGTTTCGCTAACTTCTGCGATCGCTTCTTTGCTCTTTTCGTAGAACAGAATTCCTTTTTTAACAACTGCTTTGGCTACTGGTCTACCAACACCAGCTATTACTGGCAAAAATACAGGCACAAGTACAACTCCAACAATACCTGTAATTCCTAATCCTTCGGCTAAATCTCCAAGGTCTGGTAAAAGTTTTACTGACATGATATGTTCACCTCCCTGGTTTTACCTCAGTTTATTTTAATTCCATTTTGTTAATACTTACGCAAACACGTCGCAGATTGCAAAGTAATGTAACTTTTATCTGACGATTATTGAATTAAGCTTTCTCAGCTTGATCAGCAAGATATTTATCTAGTATAAATTGCTTGAGGTGTGGTTGTTCTATATTAATCCCAAGTTCACTAGCTTTTTGAGTAATTTGTTCATAACTCAAACCTTCACTAATAGCACTGGCTATTAAGGCGATACCACCCGCTCTTGCTCCAGCCGCACAATGAATCAAAATTGGTTTGGGTAAGTTTTCTATCTTTTCAATGGCTAACTCTGTGAGTTCCTGATTTGCTTGTGATGGTTTTAATGGGACATTAGCGTATTCTAGCCCTGCTTTTTGTGCTTGTTGCTGCTCGTCATTTAAAAAACCTGCTTCGTCAGGAGAACGTAGATTTAGCACCGACTTAAAACCTTCTTGTGCTAACTGCTGTAATTCCTCAGGAGTTATTTGTCCCGCAATACTCAGATTTTCACTAATTTTTTTGCTGTTACTCATTAAAGTACGGTATATCGATTGTTTTAATGTAGTATATCAGTCCTAAGTCATTTTTGAAAAACAAAATCCCTGACTTCCTTTGAGAAGTCGAGGATCTGAACCTCACAGTGAAATAAATTACCAAAAATAAATTTATATCTTATGATAGAGGCAAAAAAGTTTTGTTTAAAATTGTATTTTTATAAACCGCTTTGAGTATCACGATTACTTAAAGTATGGCAAAGTATTTTAGAGCCAAAGCTTTGAGTTTCAAAGGTAAGTTGGCACATTGAATTCTACGGCAGGCATTTACTATCAATCTAGTTTTGCTACTTGAATTAAAGTCAGTGTGCTGCACGTAACGAAAATCAGGGTACAGAGACAAGCATAGTGTGAGCAGTGAAGATGAATCAAATATCTCCCGTATCGATTGCTCAGGTAACAGACATACATCTGTTTGCCTCAGAAAATCATCAACTGCTGGGAATGCCTACTATTGAGTCTTTTAAGGTAGTGATGGAACGATTAAAGGAACTAAAATCGCAAATTGATTTACTATTATTAACGGGAGATTTATCTGGGGATGGTACTTCCCAGTCTTATGAAAATCTGCAAAGTTTAGTTAATCAACTGCAAATCCCTACTTATTGGCTACCAGGAAATCATGACTGTGCGATCACCATGAATGAAATTCTTAATGTAGGAATGATTTCCCGGCGCAAGTCTTTCCAGCGTGGTAATTGGAATTTTCTCTTACTGAACTCGGCTGTACCTGGATGCGTACATGGTCATCTGACAACTAACACTTTAAGTTGGCTGGACTCGGAATTAGCAAAACTAGGTAATAATCCCACATTAATAGCGTTTCACCATCCCCCTTTTTTGATGAATTCTGCATGGCTTGATAGCAGCAGCCTCAAAAATCCCGAAGAATTTTTTGCGGTTATTGATCGCCACCCACAAGTTAAGTTAGTTTTATTCGGTCATATTCATCAACAATTTCAACACCAGCGCTACAAAGTTGGTTATTTAGGAACTCCCTCAACTTGTATTCAGTTTCGCTCCAATAGTGTAACTTTTGCCATTGACCAAAAAGCACCAGGCTTCCGCCTGCTGAAACTATACCCCAGTGGTATGTGGGAAACATCGGTAGAAAGAGTTCCCTATTTTCATCCACTGGAGTTAGCAGCAACGGGATACTAAACAAGTCAAAAGTCAAAAGTCAAAAAGTTGATATCCCTATTTACTTGGCGTTCAGTACTCAGCACTTAACTTCATCAGCAAAACTGGCCCACCGGACAAAATAAAATGGCCCGGCGACAGAACCCCAGATATGTTCATCGTTTTCTGGGTTGCGTCCTCTGTCTAGGCTGATAAATTTCTCTTCGTCAATTTCAAATTCACTATCTAAATAAGTTTTTTGGCCTTTGCGAAACACAATACAGCCTTTTCCTGGTTCTACATGCCCTTTGAAGCTATTACCAGTCCACTCGACAATCATGTTACAGCCTGGTAATTTTTCTAAGTCATCTGCGGTTAGGGTTTTGAGTCGTTCTAGGTTACGAGATGCACCGTAGAATTTTTCTTCTTGTTTAACAGTGTAGTTTTCAATGAGAATGCGATCGCCCGTGTTCACCAACTTTAACACTCGTAAGCGATAAGGGTCATTCAGCGCATAATCATAGGCTTGTTCTACAAAAAAACTTACCCCTGATAACACTTCCAAAGGTAAGGGACGCATACACACGCGAATGTGTGCATAAAATGGCGGGTTTTCAAAAGCTTGCGCTTGGTTACTAAAATCAGCTGCCATCCACCGAGCTAAGGTAACAATATCTGTAGAGCTTGTCATTTATAGATTATCTATTGATTGCTTCAAAATCTCTTTGAGTATTGTAAAGCTATGAAGGGTGAAGTATGAAGTCTGAAGAATTTAATGGCTTGCAAAGGCAACTTTATGCCACTTGTGTTTTTATGCCGTACTCAATGATTTGTGTTTTTACTGAAACATTGCCATGTTAGGGGCGATCGCCGCAGCTTGTAATTAAGGTAAGCTAGAAGCGATCGCTCTTTCAAAAGAGCATTACAAAACTTTCCCTCACAATTTAGTTTGTCTAGTTGCTATTTCTCATTGCTAAAGCTAGACGACTACTAATGCTCAAGTCCTTAGCTCAACTTTATTCATTTTTGCAAAACGCGATCGCATCCGCTAAAGCTTTTGTGAGGCTATCGTTTTACTTTTTCGATATCACTGATATCCTTATTAATGTGTTTTGGTGTATACAGTCCTCATAGCTAGTAATTAAATCTGTTATCAACTTCACTGCCCAAACGACGTACTATCCCTACAGTTTGTGGTAACACACCTACTAAAAGCGCAAAGGCTACATCAGGTAAATCAGCCACCATTTCTGATGGAAAATACTGGTCAAACTGATCTAAAATCTTTTGAATTCGCTGTTGAGGAATTGGGTTTTCAGTAATTTGCTTGATCAACCGAATCCATTGTCGTCTAATCAAATATGCTTTCTGGCGCTCCTCATATAATTCTGGATTCAATAAAGATAAATTGCCAATAGGCAGAGCCATCTGGCAATCACTGTCGTAATCTCCGCCAACCGCTGCTCCTGGCCCAGCAAATTCTGCATGGTAGCGTTTAAAAAGTATTAATCCATTCCGCTTCCGACTATTGACAATAAAAACCTTTCCACTGTGCAGAAGTGTAAGTATATCCGAGCCGCATGATTGCTCAGTTCCATCTGGCATGACAAGATGGTTAAGAAAACTGGTGTCGGGATAATAAGTTGATATCATAGCGGTTTGATAGCGTAGCTGCTTTTCGCTATCCATGTTTTCTATAACTTTTGAATAATTTGGTAGTTTTATGCACGTCAAGCGGTAACTTGGTGTTAAATCAAATTAGTTTTTTTGGTTTTTTTACTATCAAAAACTTTTTGTTCAACTTAATAATAGAGATGAATTAGATGTAACTCATTATTTATGTAACCATATTTTATGAGATTTAGCTGAATTTGTCTTTAAACTAAACTCTAAAAAAATTAAAGTTTTTATAAAGATGAATAAATTAAATACAAAGATATTATGAGGCAATTTTTATTTAGCGTAATTTTACTGATGGATTCATCATATTAGATATTATATATTGATAAGTCTTGATTATTTTTTTAAACAAACTACAAATAAGAATTTTCTCTGATTAGGAAATATATATAGTATTCCGTGTAAGAGTTACAAGTAAAGCTACTCCTTACTGCCTATTCCCTCTGATTAAAGGGAGTTTAGATATCAAATAGGATTCCTATATAAAATATATTTTATGTATGGAAATTTATGTAAAAATAACTTTATGTAAATTTAAAATTGAAATATGCTCTGAATTAATTTTCTCTGAGGTAGTTTTGACAATAACGAAAAAACTAACTTAGATTTAAAGCAGGCAGAGGTTAAAAAAATTAGGTGCTGCATAAGAGCTAGACCAAATCTATTTATCTAAATTTGAGATCAAATTGCGATCGCGATTGTCATGCCATAATTTTAGCTCACAAAGTAAAATTTAATCAGGAGAATCAGCGCTTAAGTGTTTGTGTAATAAGATTTGACGGGAGCGTTTGAGAAAGAATAAATTCCAATTAGACTCTACTTTATGCATCCTATAGCCTAGTTTGAAATACAACTGACGTGCCTGATAATTATCTTCTAAAACATGGAGATATAAATCTTTAAAACCCCATTCATGGCAAAGTTTTTCGCAGCTAAGCAATAATTTTGAAGCTACCCCATTTCGGCGATACTTCTCATCAACAGCCAAATTAGACAGATAAGGGAAGCTTCTACCATCTTGTTTCCATGAATTATGGAAACGTAAGCCCAGTTCTACTGTTCCCACTAAATTATTAGCTCCAGTAATAGTAGTGTCGATAGCCACCAAACAAATATGATGGGGTGCTGGTGATAACAAACGATTTCTGAAGTCTTCGTAAATACCCAAACGTAGCAACGGAAAAGCCCATCCCCAAAAACCTGTTTGAGAGTGAAAACTTTCGGCAATAATCTGGGAAATTCCAGTCAAATCGGTAGCTGTAGCCGCACGAATTTGGAATTGTTGAGAAGCTTGATGAGCGGCTGATGTCAGTGGTTGGCGAGATGAGTCAAAAAACCAGGATGTCAAGGCTAGTTTATTATTAATTGCACTTTACAAAAATTTTCTCAAATATCCTAAAACACCGTTTGCTACTATAAATACAATTGTTTTATGTAGTTTAAGTTCCAATACATTATTTAGGTTCTTCTGTAAGTTAATAACACACTCAGCATCTTTTTGGGGAATCTATAACATCAATTGTCACAACCAATAACATAATCTCAGCAATTGACATCCATCACCACCAAGGACTCCGGATTGACAACAGGAAATACTATTTTAGCTAAATTTAGTCAGGGCTTTGGCTGCTTTTAGGAGAAACTTAGTCCTGACACACAACTAACGGCGCTTCTTCATTCTATAAATGAAGTTAAAACCATTCGTTTACCGTATTTATACTGAAAAAAGCCTTGAGAATATTTTTGAGATAATAGTGTACTGATTTGGCGATCGCCTAGATCAACTAGGTACACGCTGTAATAGTTAAAGCAGAATTTATCTGTGACAGCCCCATGCCACTTGTCTGACTGATGGTTATGATTGCTAAATTGGAATAAATAATTAGTCTAATAGTATACTTTGCCTTTAACACTCATCGTTGTGACATAGCTCACTCTCCCATGACCAACATAAATAAAATTTACCTGCAAATGTTAGTACAACTGCCATAAAGGGCAAACTTAATATGCAGCTTCAGTCAGCTTTTTTTAACCAGACTTGAATGCTGTGTATAGTAATCGAAAGTTTTCAGTGGAGGTGAAACCAGACTTGAAAAGCAAGCATCAACTCTGTAATGCAGAAACTAACCATCCAACCAACTCCGCTGTATCAGAGCAAGTGGCAAACATTACAAGCTATTGAGGCTAATTACTGTGAGTAGATACTCTTACACCCAGCATTTTTGTAGCCATACAAACCAATTGGGCAAAATGCTCTGCTCTTACCTGATTCAGAAAAATTCCTTCCTGATCAGATTATTCTTTATTCAACTGCTGTTGCAGCAGGAAAGCGGTGCATGAAATCTCAAGTAAACAGTAAGCCAAAAATTTTGGTTGTTGATGACGAACCAGACAACCTTGATTTGCTTTACCGTACCTTTTATCGTGATTATAAGGTTTTGAGGGCAACCTCTGGCCCTGCGGCACTAGAACTGCTGGCAGAAGAAGGAGAGGTCGCAGTGATCATCTCCGATCAGCGGATGCCGATTATGAGTGGTACGGAATTTTTGAGCCTGACAGCAACTCAATATCCAGATATTATCCGGATTATTTTGACAGGCTACACTGATGTCGAAGACTTAGTGGAAGCAATCAACGCTGGTAAGGTATTTAAATATGTCACCAAACCGTGGGAAGCTGAAGAACTCAAAGCTGTGGTACGCCAAGCCTTGGATACTCACAATGTTCTCAAAGCTCGCACCCGCGAACTAACCCGCACACTCCGTCAGGAGTCGCTGCTGAACACTGTTACCAATACAATTCGCAGTGCTTTAGACTATCGGCAAATTTTGCAAGCAATTGTCGATACAGTGGGTCATATGTTGGAGGTAGATGTTTGCCTGTTACGTCCTTTTCAAGATGAGCAGTTGGTAGACGAAGGATTTATCTACCAAAAACTTCCTCAGGAGAAAACGGAGAAAGTATTAGAAATTCCAGGAGATGAGCCTGCCAAATCTTTTTCGCCTTCCTCGTCTTCCGCTTCTTTGTTAGCCCAAACAGTTTGGGAAACCCGTGCAGTTCAAGTAATTTACGATGTCGCTACTGATGAGCGAATTCAAGGAGAAAGTCCAGAACAACAGCAAAGAGGAACAGCTTTTACTGCTGCTAATATTTGCTCTAGCTTAGTTGTACCGCTAATTTGTCAACAAGAATTGTTAGCAGTGTTAGCACTACATCAGTGTTCTCAGTCTCGCCTCTGGGGAACTGAGGAAATACAGCTAGTAACAATGGTGGCAGATCAGGCAGCTCTTGCTTTATCTCAAGCTTATACCTATGAACAAGTACGTGCTTTAGCTAAGAGAGAAGCGCTAATTAATACAATTACAACCGCAATTCGCTCTAGCTTAGATCCACAAGATATTTTTGCTGCTATTACTCACAAATTAGGGCAAGCTTTACAAGTTGATGGCTGTGCGCTGTCTTTATGGACAGAAGAAGATGAAGTTGTCCAGTGTGTAGGGTTATATGATAGTTTTCAACATTCTGAGCATTCGCTGAAGCTAGGCCAAAATCATAATTTAATTAATAATCTTGATTTAATATCTCAAAATTTCCCTTACTCGACGCAAGCTCCTATTAAAGATAACCCTTTATTACAAGAAATTTTGCGGACACAGGAGCCTACAGTAATTTCTGATATGAGCATCTGTCCCTTGGAACTTAAAGGGTTTGATTTGCCTTTGAAAAAGGCAGCCCGATCGCTCATGGTAGTGCCTTTATTAGCTGATGGCAAATGTATTGGTAGTATTACCTTGCGGGAAGGGCGGAAAGTCCGGCGATGGGTATCATCTGATATTGAACTCGCCAAAGCTGTGGCAGCGCAAGCCGCGATCGCCGTACAGCAGTCACGTCTCTACCAAACAACTCGTGAGCAAGCCGAACGTCTATTGGAACTAGATAAACAAAAAACTGAATTTTTTCAAAATATTTCCCACGAATTCCGCACTCCGATTACTTTGATTCAAGGGCCACTAGAATCTGCGGTAGCTGCTGGTGAAGGACTATCTTACGCTCAAAGTGCGATCGCTTTGCGTAACTCTCGCCGTTTGCTGAGACTAGTCAACCAATTACTCGATTTACAACGCCTAGATGCAGGCCGGATGCAACCGAGTTTTCGTCCTTGTGATTTGGTGGAATTTGTCAGCCAAATTGTTGAGTCATTTCGTCCCTACTGTGAGAAAAAACAACTGCATCTACTGACTGATTTCGGTGAATGTCCCAAGGTTTACTTGGATATGGAAAAGTTTGACAAGGTGGTTTACAACCTCTTATCAAATGCCATGAAGTTTACACCGGAAGATGGCACAATCGGCGTGACACTTCAACATCAAGACGATTACTGCATCCTCCAAGTCAAAGATACAGGAATTGGCATTGTGCAAGAACAGATTCCTCTGTTATTTGAGCGATTTCGCCAAGCCGAAGGTTCCGAAAACCGTTCCTATGAAGGTAGCGGACTTGGTTTGGCTTTAGTCAAGGAATTGGTAGAACTGCACGGCGGTAAAGTCACTGTAGATTCAGTGTATGGTGAAGGAACTACTTTTACCTTATGGCTGCTAACAGGCAATGATCACTTACCCGTCAACCAAATACTAGAAACACCTGCGGAATTAAATACCAACCGCGCCAGTGTCGAATTAGCTGATTTAGAACTCATAGAACCAACTACGGAAAAGTTGGAACATATGACAAAAGATTTATTAGCTGTTCCGCATACTCATAATTCAGCACTTAACAACGCCAATTCGCTCACACCGAGCCACTACGTTGCGGGGGTTCCCCCGGTTGGAGAAAATGGCTCAGCAGAGCCATCCACGCCGTCGACTCCTCGGCACTCTATCTTAGTTGTAGACGACAACCCAGATTTACGAACTTACGTATCCGACATCATCCGCCGCAATGGCTATCAAGTCCACACGGCCCGTAATGGCTATGAAGGGTTTGGTATAGCTCAAGAAATTTCACCCAGCTTGATTGTTACAGATTTGATGATGCCTTTAGTGACAGGGCTGGAAATGATTCGGATGATTCGCTCCGACGAGAAACTGAAAGGAACTCCGATCATTTTGCTCACAGCCAAAGTTGATGAAGAAACCCGCATTGAAAGCACAGAACACGGTGCAGATGCCTATTTAGCAAAACCATTTAACGACCGGGAACTTCTAGCAGAGGTCAGGAATCTCTTAGCCTTGAAGGAAAATGAACGACGAGTTGTGGAACTCAATACTTATTTGACAGAATCTGTACTCAAGCGCTTTTTGCCAACTGTATTGGTACAGAAAGCAGCAGCAGGGGATTTGACTTTAGATTTACGTCCAGAACCGCGTTTGATTACAGTTTTGTTTAGTGACATTGTCGGGTTTACCCAGTTAGCCAATACGCTCAGATCTCGACGGGTGGCAGAATTACTAAATGAATATTTAGAATGTATGACCAAAGTTGTGTTTGACAATGGCGGTACTGTAGATAAATTTATGGGAGATGCGATTTTAGCTTTATACGGAGCGCCAGAAGAACTGACTCCTAATGAACAGGTGCGTCGCGCTGTCAATACAGCCAGAGCAATGCATCGCTCACTCTCGCAGTTGAACCAGCGCTGGCGAGACCAAGGTGTATTTGAAAGCGATGGACGTTCTGGCGTACAGTTTCGCTGCGGTATTCACCAAGGTACAGCAGTTGTGGGTATGTTTGGGAGTGCAGAACGCGCTGACTATACCGCTATTGGGCCGAGTGTGAATATTGCTGCCAGATTGCAAGCTGCTGCTGTTCCCGGTACAATTTTGGTTTCTGCTGCTGTGGCAGATTATTTGCAAGATGAAGAAATTACCAAAGGTAGTCCGTTGAAACTTAAAGGAGTTGATGAAACAGTTCTGACTTTTGCTGTTTCGCCAGATCTGGTAGTTAATCGCTAAGATCCAAACGGAGTCTTTAAGCATTGCTAAGGACTCTGATTCATATTTGGCTTTGGTGATATGACAGTGCCTGTTGCAGACAAAACTCCTATACCACCCAAGATTTGGAGACGACATAGTGATCCTCCAAGTTTGTGGATTTTTGCGGCTATTAGTTCTGTTTCTGTGCATGTGTTGCTTTTTTGGCTGATGCGATCGTCTAATGAGTTTGGACTGTGGTTTCCACAGCAAAGTCAAGCTGTTGTACCGATTGATTTTGCTGTGGAAATTTCTCCCACAGCAAAATCAAAATTACCTGCGACAACAGTCTCACCAAAACCAAACATCTCATCTCAAAAGTCTGGATCAAGACCTTTGCCAGAAATAGCAAAAATTCCCCCCAAAAATCAGGATTCTGATACCAGAATTCTGAACAAAAAGGAAGTTGTTTCTCAAAAAAACACCAAACCATCAGTTAAAATAGCAGTTTCGCAGCCTAAACCCACACCAACAAAGACACCGAAACCCAATTTCACACCTCAATTTACTAAATCTACGCCAACACCTAGACCGACACCGACAGTTCCTCTTGGTAATCTTCCTTGGAATCGCCGACAAGAAGTTGTTCTAGGAAAAGGCAGACCATTACCAAAAGGGTTTCCATCAGAACAGCCAACAAATTCGGAAACTTCCACAAGGAACAATCCCCGCACTCCAACAGGAAATCCGTCTCCAGGTTCGACAGAGAAAATTTCAAGCACTCCTACTCCAAGAAATCCAAATACTCCAACAAAAAATACTCCTCAAACCCCTATAGACAAAACTTCACCCACTCCAACGAGAAATACTCCTCAAACCCCTACAGAAAAAAATCCCAGCACTTCTGAACAAGCTGGCTCGACAGTAACAATAGTGCCTTTAGCTGATCAAGAAATGCGTCAATTAAGCAAAGATTTACCTGATGTTCTGGCTAAATATCAGGGAAGCGATACCAAACAGTTAGCAGCAAATTCCCTTAATGGTGAAATCGGACTTGCACCTGCACAACTTTTAGCAAGCTTCGTAATTGATAAAAATGGGAATTTTCAACAGGCTGTAGTCTTGGAAATAAAACCACTCAGCCTACAAGGCGAAAAAAATATCTACCAACAAGCAATCAACGAACTTTTCACCAACGAGAAGTTTACCCCAGCCTATAATCAAGATGGTAGCAAACCAGACTTTAGTAATCTTTTTGTCAGAATTACAATTCAGCCTGTCAATCTTAATTAAATATTTGAATTTTCTGCAAAATCGTGTTAATATGTTTAAGTTGGAAATTTGCGGGCGTAGTTTAGTGGTAAAACTATAGCCTTCCAAGCTATTAATGCGGGTTCGATTCCCGCCGCCCGCTTAAATTTAAAAACCGATCAATGGTGTCGCAGATAATGGCGATCGCTTCTGCATTATTTTGGAGTATTTTATCTAGTTGGGCGATCGCTGCTAAAATTACGAATTATTTGCCCCCAACTGAAGACTATAGAGATTGGCATACACACCTTGCTGATCAATCAGTTGTGCATGAGTACCTTGTTCAACAATTCGTCCTTGCTGAATGACTAACACTTGATCAGCTTGAGTCACAGTACTGAGACGGTGGGCAATCACAAAGCTAGTACGACCTTGCAACAAACGCGCGATCGCACTTTGTACTAGGGCTTCTGTCCGAGTATCAATACTACTGGTTGCTTCATCCAAAATCAAAATTCGCGGATTAATCAACACTGCACGGGCAATACTAATTAGTTGTCGCTGTCCCTGACTCAAGGGCGCACCTCGTTCACCCAATTGTGTTGCATAACCTTGTGGTAGTGAGGTGATGAACTCATGCACATTTGCCAATTGTGCGGCGCTTTCAATATCAGCTTGGCTGGCGTAAGGAGCGCCAAAGGCAATATTTTGCGCTACAGTGCCGCTAAACAAGATATTATCTTGCAAGACAATGCCAATCTGGCGGCGCAAACTAGCTTGCGTGACACTACGCACATCAATGTTATCAATTTTGACTGCACCACCAGACACATCATAAAAACGCAAGATCAGGTTAATAATTGTTGTTTTACCTGAACCAGTTGGCCCGACTAAGGCAATCATCTGTCCGGGACGGGCTTGTAAATTCACTCCTTTAAGAACTAGTTGTTCTGGATTATAGCCAAAGGTGACATTCTCAAATCTCACCTCACCTTGAATCGGTGGCATTTCTGCGGCATCAGGTGCATCTTTAAGTTGCGCTGGTTCATCTAACAGCAGGAAAATCCGCTCTAGTCCAGCAAAGGCTGACTGAGCTTGAGTGTAAAACTGGCTGAGAATTTGGATGGGGCGAAAAAATTGCTGGACGTAAAGTAAAAACGATGTCACCACACCAACTGTTGCGGCTCCGGTAACAGCGAGATAACCACCATAAGCTAGTACACCTGCGGTTCCAAGGGTGTTGAGAAAATCAATCGACGGTAAAAAAGCCGCAGTAATTGCCACTGCCCCAACATTAGCATCACGATTGGCGGCGTTAAGAATGTCGAATTCTTGAATATTGATTTGTACGCGATTAAATGCTTGGGCTTCGCGCACACTGCCAATATCTTCTTCTAATTTGGCTGAAAGCTCACCAATTGTTTGACGTGTGATGCGAAATCTCGCTCTGGCCCAACGCGCAAATAAGCTGGTGGTAAAAATCATCAGTGGCACAACTAGGTTGCTCAACAAGCCGAGTTGCAGATTAATCAAAAGCATGGCAATGACAATGCCAAACAAACTGAAAACATTACCCAACATTTGGGCGATTGTTTGTCCAAATGCTTGATTTACAGTATTAACGTCATTCAGCAAACGGCTCATTAAATCGCCTGCTTCACTGCGGTCAAAAAAGCTGAGTGGTAGACTCTGGATTTTAATAAAAATATCTTGCCGCAGTTGCGCCAGCAATCGCTGCATAATCCAGCCGACGCGAATTATTTGACCACGGGTTGCCGAAATACCAAACCAGTAAATTAGTGCGAGTAGTCCCAAAAGTATCAGCAAACCAGACAGATTCCCTTTGGCAATTAGATGATCAATTGACCAGCCCAATAAGAATGGCCCGATCACCTGAGTTGATGCACCAATTAAGACTAATGTCAAGGCAATGGGAATTTCTTTACGATAAGGTCGCAGATATTGTAAAAACCGCCGTAAGGTTGAGAGTTGTTGAGTTGCCTGTTGCTCGGATACAACAATCGGGCTTGTACCTCTCATAAGAATTTTGGATTTTAGATTTTGGATTGGAGATGGGGAATTGCTGTCTGCGGCTGGCTTTGAGTTTTGTTCTATTTGACAGAGCATATGAAATTATCTCACAGATACGTAACGCCAAAAAATTTCTCCTACCAAGTTCTAAAATAAAGGTGCAGTCCAGCGAGGTTGTCAAATGCCTTCCCCGTTCCCTGGCATGAATCCATATCTCGAAGGCTACTTGTGGAGTGACGTACACAACGCTCTTGCTAGTAAAATTCGTGCCTTCCTCGCACCACAACTGCGTCCCAAATATGTTGTACGGCTGGAGGTGTATGTTGTAGAAGATATTTCTTTGGCAAGTGAAATCGGTATTTTGTATCCCGATGTGGAGGTATTGCAGATTAGACAACGCCGCAATTTAAATCCTCCTCACCCGAGGGCGAATATTGCGACAACTCCCGCATCACTAACGCTGCCAGTTATCCAACCAGTCGAAGTCCGCATCCCGACAGTCGAAATTCGGGATACAGCCAACAACGTCTTAGTAAGTTGTATCGAAATCCTCTCTCCCGTCAATAAACGCGAACCAAGTCTTACTGACTATCGCAAGAAACGCCAACGTTTATATAATGCCAACGTCCATCTAATTGAAATTGACTTGCTGCGTCGGGGAAATCGACCTTTTAATCACCCGCGTCTGCCAAATGTTCCCTATTTGATTACCTTAACGCGATCGCACTCAGGACTCATTGATGTGTGGCCGGTAGCTTTACAAGATCCTCTCCCAACTATACCTGTTCCGCTGGGTGCAGGCGATCCCGATGCGGTACTGGAGTTGCAAGCTGCCCTCAATGCTATCTACGATGAGGCTGGGTATGATTTATCGATAGACTATACCCAACCTCCAGCCCCACCAACATTGAGTGATGTAGATATTCAGTGGATGTCTACACAGTTGCGGAAGTAGGTTGCTTTTGCTGGACTTGAGATTCTAAAATAGCCCCGTAGAGTGGACTGGTTTGCATCAATTCCTCATGGGTTCCTTGGGCTACCAATTGGCCTTTATCGATTAACAAAATGCGATCAGCATTCTTGACGGTACTAATACGTTGCGCCACAACAAAGGTGACACAAGCTTTTTGCTGCATTAAATCGTCTAGTTCGGCTTGAATTTGTGCCGCAGTTTTCGCATCTACCGCAGAGGTACTATCATCTAAAATTAGAATACTGTAATCGGTGAGTAAGGTACGGGCGATCGCTATCCGTTGCTTTTGTCCCCCAGATAAACCCACGCCACGCTCACCCACAATTGTCTCGTAGCTATCGGACAAGCTGGTAATAAAATCATGAATCTGGGCAGTTTTTGCTACTTCAATTACTTGTTCTAAGGTGGCATTGGGTTTGGCGTAGGCGATATTCTCGCGGATAGTGCCAGAGAACAAGGTGGTTTCTTGAAACACAATACCGATATGCGCTCTCAAACTTTGCAGGGTAAAATCCTGCACATCCCTTCCGTCAATCCGAATTGCTCCGCCAGTCACATCATAAAAGCGCGGTATCAAGTTCATGATTGTACTTTTACCAGAACCTGTCATACCGAGAACCGCGATTAGCTCTTTAGGCTTGGTTTCAAAGGAAACATTTTTTAAGGCTTCGGTTGTGGCTCCCGGATAGCGAAAGGAGACGTTTTCAAAGGTGATTCTACCACCGCAAGTTTCAAATGTTGTGGCACTAGGGCGATCGCGGATTTCCACTGCGGCATCTACAACTTCAAAGACTCGTGTGGCAGAGGCGGCTGCTTGAGCGATCGCGGGGGCAGCAAAGCCAATTAATAAAATGGGTTGAAAAATTAATACTAAGTATGAGTTAAACGCCACCAATTCCCCAACAGAAAACCTATCGCCAATTACCTGCGCTCCCCCATAACCAAAAACTGCCAACGTCACCAAATTACTCAGCAAAAAGATAAAGGGGAAAATATTACGAATGGCGCGAATCGTCTGCATATTTGCCGTAACGAGGCCATCATTCAGAGTTGTGTAACGCGACCTTTCGGCAGACTCCCGCACAAAGGCTTTAACTACGCGTATCCCTACCAAGTTCTCTTGTAAGACAGCATTCAGGTTGCCCAATTGCTCTTGTATTTGCCCAAACAGTCGGTTATTACGGCTAACAAATTGTGCCATCAACCATGCTGTTATCGGTACTGCGGTCAAGCTAATTAGGGCGAGTTGCCAGTTCATCACGAGCAAAATGATGGCAATACTCACCAATGTCACCAACGCACCAATAACCTGAATCAAGCTAGTACCGACAAATGTGCGGATTAGCTCGATGTCACTGGTGACACGAGTTAACAGTTGGGAAGTTTGTGATTGGTCATGATAGCTAAAACTTAGATTTTGAATTTTGCTAAAAATTTTGTTGCGTAAGTCATAGGCGACACCTTGAGAAGCGGCTTCTGCCAAATAGCTTTGACCAAAGTTAAACAAACCACGCGCGATCGCCGCTACTACCATCCAAGCCGCACTGTACATTACTATCTGTAAGTTTTGCTGCCCAATACCCTGATCAATTCCCCAACGAAATAATTGGGGAGTTACGGCATTCGCCACTGTCAATAGTAAGAGACTGAAGATCGCTCCGAATGAAATCCATCGGTAATTGCCTAAACTCTCTAGTACCCGCTGGATTGCTTGCATGGATGAATTTTGCTGGAGTTCTGGTTGTGGCACCAATTGTCTGCACCCCTGTATCTTTCAAAATTATCCGCCATTCCATTAGCAAAATTCAAAATCTTAGCTTCTGTGCAGCAGGTTTTGAGCAGTAACCACAGGTAATTGCACTGTGACAGTCGTACCTGATGCGGCATCAGAATGAATAGAAAATTCTCCACCATGAGCATTGACAATACGTTTGGTAATCGCCAGTCCCAGCCCGGTACCACCAGATTTTGTCGAGAAAAATGGCTGAGTTAGCTTGGATAGAATCTCTGGGGGAATTGGTTCGCCACCATTACAAACATTGATGCAAACTTTACCTGAAGATAAATTTTCTACTTCCCATCTAATAACATCTCCTGGAGAAACTGCCTCACAGGCATTCCGCACAATATTAATAAATACTTGTTTGAGCTTATCTTGATCTCCTAATATTTTTACTGTAGCTGAACTGGGAATAAATTCAATTTTTCTTGAAAGTGCTTCTGGCATTTCAGTGATTAACTTCAGCAACTCCCGAATGAATGCATTTACATCTAATTCACCTACCTGCAAAACTTGAGGTTTAGCGTAAAGCAAAATCTCACTCAGCAGATTTTCTAAACGAGTGGCTTCGCTCAGTGCTAACGATAATCGCTCTTTGGCTGCTGGGGCTAAAACCGTTTTTTTAAAATACTTCAATCCCATGAGCATTGTGGTCAAGGGATTACGAATTTCATGCACAATCATGGCAGCAAATTCACCAATGGCTGCTAGTCGTTCTTGTTCTACTAGCTTGGCTTGTGCTACCCGTAGTTCGGTAGTGCGTTTTTCTACCTCAGACTCCAAAACTTGATTAAACTGGCATTGTTGTTGGTAAAGATGGTAATTGTCAATGGCTGTCGCTGCACGTTCCGCAAAGATTTCCGCCACTTGAATTTCTTCTGGTGTAAACGCTCTTTGTTGGCGATGAAAAGAGCAGACAGTACCAATTACTTTTCCTTCCGCCGTCCGCAATGGTATGCCTAAATAAGCATAGTAACCTTCTGGAATCTGCCCATACTCTGGATTTTTTACCGCATCTTCTACTGCTAAGGGGCGACCAATCTCTATAACAGTACCAGTAAGTAAACCATGTAGTGAATAGATATGTTCACCCTGGCCCATATCAATGCTGCTTGCTAGTACTCTCTCAAAATCTTTTTGACACAGCGTTACTACTGACCAGTCTACTTCCAGCAATTCACTCACTCCACAAGCAATGCTATGTAGATAGCTACATAGTTCCCCAGAGCGATAGTTTAAAGATGATAAAAATGCGATCGCTCGTCTTTCGCGCTGCCACAGTTGCTTTTGCAACAAAGTTGTTTTACCACTGGCTTTGCTCATATATGCCTGTTGCAGAAGTTAATAAATTTTTTAAATTTATGAAATCTAAGTCTACAATTTTTTTTAGTAATAATTCAAAATATCTATAATTATTTAATGATTTCCTTAATTTTGGATTCTTAGATTTAGTCATACAATTATACTAAAAATACATAGTATTTGCATTAGCTAAATTTATAAATGTTTTTTAACCTGATAATTTTCAATAACATACAGGACTATCGACCTATATGGGATGGCTGTATAACTGCTATAGCTAATTAAAAATCTAGAGGTTAATTAAAGATTAATAGTAGTTAAAATTGACTAATAACTAATCATCAATTGTTGACTTAAAATTATGAAAATTGAAACAGTAGACTTTATTAGAAAGCTCATATTTAATTTTGGCGATGATAAGTTTGTCTTATTTTGCTCGGCTTAATTTTAGACAAAATCGAGAGTGTGCTTATCAAAATAGACTTTAGAAGTTAATTAGACCTCTTGCATGAATAATGCGTAGTGCCTTGGTAGTATGGTAGGGGACAGGTAACAGAGGACAGAGTTAAAAGTCTTTTGCTGTCTCAGTTTGATCATTTACCGATGTCCTAACTACCTTGGCTATTGCTATGGTTTAACGGAGGATGGATTGACGCTGGTTTTTTGACAGGCTCTAAATTGTTGAATTGAATGGCGACTAAAGACCACCCCAAAATCCATTCTCCATTGATTGGAAAAACACGTTTTAATAATGTTTTTGTGGTCTGGTGTAGTTCCTCACAGTTGCAGGTACTTCAATATCTGGATGCAATTGGGGATCATTTATAGGCATAGCCGCAGTCAATTTTAGGGGAATTTCTCCTGCCCATACAGGTATTTGATAATCAACTTCATCATCAATAGGCGCACCAGTGCGAATCTTCGCTGATGCTTCTGTGAGTGGTAGAGACAGTACTATAGTTCTGGCTAATTCGTGATGATTTGGCGATCGCACTTCTTTCCACCTTCCCAAAATTACGTGTTCTGTAAATGCTTGCAACGCAGTTAGTTTTTGCTCTGCATCCTCGACTAGGGTTGCTTTACCAAAGATTACGACTGAGCGATAATTCATTGAGTGGTGAAACGCTGATCGCGCCAATACTAACCCATCAATTAAAGTCACTGTTACGCAGACATCAATACCTTGTTGGAGCGATCGCAACATGCGACTAGCAGGTGAACCGTGAATATACAGGGTATCATCAATTCGTCCATAAGCTGTAGGAATCACAAAAGGCTGTCCGTCTGCGATAAAACCTACATGACAGACTAATCCTTCATCCAATATTTGATAAATAATGTCGCTTTCATAATTGGCTCGTTGGGGTGTGCGCTTAACCGTCGTTCTTTGACTGGGTGCTTGAGATTGAGGCATGACTGGCAATTTCTACTCTATATCGTTAGAGTAATCAGGTAAGTGGAATGATACAAGTGCCACTTTTTGATTAAGTTACCAGTCCACTCATCTCAATGGATTTTGTTATTAGTATTGACTCCAAAGCCGCTTTACCTTTGCATCGCCAAGTTTACGCAGAACTACGTCAGGCTATTCTTTCAGGAAGATTAACCCCAGGAGAAAAACTGCCTTCAACCCGTGCATTGGCTCAATTGCTTGGTATTTCCCGCGCTACCGTAACCCAAAGTTATGAAATGCTCTTGAGTGAAGGTTATCTAGAAACATTTGTTGGTTCGGGAACATTTGTTTGTCGTCAACTCCCAGATGAATTACTCAACACCGCACCGATTCAATCCAAATCACAACGCACTGATTGTGCAATATCTTTATCAGCTTATGGGGAGAGTTTGAATAATAGAGCATTTTTCCGCCTATCAGAAGCAGATGCAGAAATTAGCTTTAGTTATGGACGGCCAGCTTTTGAGCAGTTCCCTATAGACTTGTGGCGGAAGCTATTGTCTCGCCATTGCCGTAGTCCATACGTACTTGACTATACTAATGATTCTCTGGGATATCAACCATTGCGAGAGGCGATCGCTTCCTATTTATCGCGCTCTAGAGCAGTTCTATGTACTCCAGCACAAATCATTATTGTGGGTGGTTCGCAACAAGGTCTTGACTTAATTACACGTGTATTAATTGACCGTGGCGATTGGGTAGCAGTGGAAGAACCAGGTTATTTAGGCGCTAGACGAGCTTTTTTGTCTCAGGGAGCTAGTTTATTCCCAGTGTCTGTAGATCAATCAGGGTTAATAGTTAATAAACTAACAACAGGTATAATTCCTAACATTAAGCTTGTTTATGTTACTCCATCGCACCAATTTCCTACAGGTGCGACGTTATCTCTGCCGCGCAGATTAGAGTTATTAGCTTGGGCGCAAAAATCAGGAGTCATAATTATTGAAGATGACTATGACAGCGAATATCGTTATGGTAAGCGTCCCATCCCAGCATTGCAAGGATTAGATCAAGGTAACTCAGTGATTTATGTGGGTACATTCTCGAAGGTACTATTTCCCGCTTTGCGTCTGGGTTATTTAGTTTTGCCAGAGAATTTAGTGTCTATATTTGCGCGTGCCAAATGGTTAGCAGATCGGCAATGTAGTTTGTTAGAACAGTACGCCCTAACTGATTTTATTACGGAAGGACATTTAGAACGACATATCAGACGGATGCGATCGCTCTACGACAGGCGCAGGCAAACTTTGGTGCAGTCGTTGTTTTCCTATTTTGGTGAACAAATTGAAATTCTAGGTGAAAATGCTGGAATGCACTTAATGGTAAAATTCCATACCGAACTCAGTGATCATGAAATAGTCCAACGTGCTGCTGTTGCAGGCGTAAGTATTGGCGCGGCGTATCCTCAGTATTTAAAAGATAGCCCTGGCAGTGAATTTATCTTAGGTTACGCTGAACTCACCGAGCAGAAAATTCAAGAGGGAGTACGCCGACTAGCTCAGGTTATCCTCATCCATAACTCAATACGGTTCAGTTAAGGATATTCGTGATGTTTCCGAATCTGTAGAGACGTTGCAATGCAACGTCTCTACAAAAGTTATCGGTAGGCTAATTATCTTATCTGAACTGTATTGATCCATAACTAACCTTTGTGCTTAAGTCCTGTCTGTATGTGATTACCCGCAATTTGAGTTTCTTCTGCAAAAAAAAGCAGTATTTACACTGGCGGCAATTGTCAAAAATCAAGTAAATACTTGTATACAATATAACACTTATTACATCAACGTATTGAGGATTAACTAGATAGCTAATCGTGCAAAATAAATTATCTAGTTAGGCAAAAAAACTCTTAACAGTCAAAGAATACAGCGATTTCCATTGTGTTGAAAAATGGCTCAAATTTATGCGTGGCTATTTAATTGTGAAGCAAAAATTGAGAATTAACCATACGCAAAAACAGCAACTGATTTATAAAGCTGGCTTTACAATACTGAAGCCTTTAACATTTGGCTTTGTTTTAGCAGTAATATTGTGCAACTATCATCAGGCGATCGCCCAAACTAGCAATCCTCAGATGTTACCGCCTGGACGAATAGAAGATATTCCTGTTACGCCCTTACCTGCGGAAGTACTACCGCCGCCATCAGAGCAGAATCAATTACTTTCTTCCCCAGAGCTACCAGAGCAGCCAACTCTAACAGAAGATGATCCTAATGCCGAATTCCGGATTGAGCGCATTGAAGTGGTTGGTAGTACAGTTTTCCAACCAAAAGATTTTGCCGCTATTACAGCGCCTTTTGTGGGACAGGAAATATCCTTTGCCCAGTTGTTGCAAGTCAAAGATGCCATCACCAAGCTCTATACTGATAAAGGCTATGTAACTACCGGGGCTTTAATTACACCGCAGATAATAGAAGCTGGAGTCATTAAAATTCAGGTAGTCGAAGGCAGTTTACTAGAAATTAAAATCGTTGGTAATCGGCGATTGCGTAGTCAATACATTCGCGATCGCATCCGGCTTGGTGCTGGCAAACCTCTGAATGTACCGCGCTTAATCGAAAAACTCCAACTGCTGCGCCTTGATCCGCGCATTCAAAATTTATCAGCTGAGTTGCAGATGGGTGTAAATCCCGGAACCAATATATTGCAAGTTGAGGTTCAAGAAGCTGATACCTTTTCACTTACCACAACTTTAGATAATGGGCGATCGCCCAGTGTTGGCAGTTTTCGTCGGGGCGTGGATCTGCAAGAAGCCAATCTACTAGGCTTTGGTGATACACTCAGCGTCGGATACGCCAATACCGATGGCAGTAATACAATCAATCTCAATTACACACTACCGATTAATGCTCACAATGGCACTGTCTGGTTTGGTTTTAACCAAGGGTGGAACCATGTAATTGAAGAACCATTCAGTGTCCTGGATATTCAGTCAAACACCAAGTCTTACGAATTTGGTTATCGGCAACCGTTAGTGCAGAAGCCAAATCAGGAATTAGCAGTGGGGCTATCGTTCTCCCGCCAAGAAAGCCAAACAGAGTTAGGTCTTGATAATATTGGTGGGTTTCCTTTATCGCCCGGTGCAGATGCGAACGGAAAAACCAATATTTCTGCCCTGCGTTTTACGCAAGAGTATACCCAACGCAGCAATCAGCAAGTTTTTGCCGCGCGATCGCAATTTAGTTTAGGGGTAGATTGGTTGGGTACAAATGTCAATGTAGAGGAACCAGACAGCCGCTTTTTTGCTTGGCGGGGACAAGCACAGTGGGTGCGACAGTTCGCACCAGACACTCTGTTTTTAGCCAGAGGTGATTTACAACTAGCAGCAAATTCCCTCGTACCTTTAGAGCAGTTTGGACTTGGCGGACAGCAAAGTGTGCGGGGTTATCGCCAGGATGCATTACTCACAGACAATGGTTTGTTGTTTTCGGCTGAGTTTCGGTTGCCGATTGTGCGTGCCTCCAAGCTAGGAGGAGTACTACAACTAACGCCATTCATTGATGTGGGTAAAGCTTGGAATACCAAGGGCGAAAATCCATCACCTAGTACATTAGTAGGTACTGGATTGGGGCTATTGTGGCAACAGGGCGATCGCTTCTCAGCGAGGCTGGATTGGGGTATTCCATTGATATCGATAGATGGTGAAAAGCGATCGCTCCAAGAAAATGGGCTATATTTCTCAGTCAAGTATTCGCCGTTTTGATCTCTATGTCATTTTGGGAATCCTATTCATAATGAGATATTGATTAGGAACTGAGTGATGAAAGCATCCTATTTTGGTTGGTACTTGGTCAATGTAATTTGGACAACTGGGATGCTTTTTTGGTGCGGCTTTGCTAACGCTCAAGTCACCTCAGATGGTAGTCTTAACAGCACTGTTTCCCAAAGCGGCAATAACTTTACTATTACTAACGGCGATCGCTTCGGCAACAACCTTTTCCACAGTTTCAGCCAATTCTCAATTCCTACCAATGGTTCTGCATCTTTTAACAATGCCGCAGATATTCAAAATATTTTTAGCCGTGTGACTGGTGGTAATGTTTCCCATATCGATGGTTTAATTCAAGCTAACGGTACTGCTAATTTATTTTTGCTCAATCCCAGTGGGATTATATTTGGACAAAATGCCAGATTAAATATTGGGGGTTCATTTATTGGGACAACAGCCAATAGCATCAAATTTAGTGATGGGATTGAGTTTAGTGCAGTTAATCCCCAAGCCAACACATTATTAAGCATCAATGTTCCTATTGGACTGCAAATGGGTCATAATCCCTTATCTATACAAGTTCAAGGTACAGGACATACTTTAAATACTAAAGGCGGTGCTAGTTCTGTGATTCGTAATCCTAGTACCGCACAACTGAAGGTAAAGCCTGGAAAAACCCTGGCATTAGTGGGTGGTAATTTAAATTTGAGTGGCGCAACTTTGACTGCTGAACAAGGGCGAATTGAATTAAGTAGTCTCAGTGATGTAGGGTTAGTTAATTTGATACCTACGGCTCAGGGTTATATCCTGGGATACGATCGCGGGCAGAACTTTGGTGACATTGAACTAGTACAAAAATCGCTGTTAGATGTCAGTGGATTTAATGCAGGTTCGGTTCAGCTGCAAGGGCGAAATATCCAATTCACCGACGGTTCGCTGGCGTTAGGACAGAATTATGGAAATCTTGCGGGTGGAGACATTCGCATTCAAGCATCAGCAGCGTTCGAGGCTATTGGTGTCACACCCGAGGCCAAAATTCAGAGTGGGATTCGTACTGAAGCCTTAAATACAGGAAATGCTGGGAATCTCAATATCATCACTCCTCGCTTAACACTCCAACAAGGTGCAGGGGTGATTAGTTCAACATATGGAATAGCTGACAGTGGCAAAATTCAGATTGAAGCATCAGCAATCGAGATATTCGGCCTCTCTTTTCTCAATCCCAGCAATGTGTCTAGTATTGCCACCGTCACAAACGGTACTGGAACAGCAGGTAATGTCTTCGTCAATAGTGATAGTTTATTGGTTTTAGGTGGAGCCTCATTGTCTTCAACTACATATGGCAGAGCTGCTAGTGGTAAAGTGACAATTCACAATCAAAATACTACAGTCATGGGGGAAAGTCCTTTTGGACTGTATAGCAACATTAGTATAGTTACCTTTGCCACCGGAAATACCCAAGATTTAACGCTGAATACTAGGAAATTACAAATTTTGGCTGGCGGAACAGTGGGTTCATCGGCATTTTTTGCTGGTAATGGGGGAAATGTCAACATCAATGCAACAGAAGCGATCGCCATTAGTGGTAGCAGTCCTAACAATAACAGTAGCATCAACTCGGCTGCTGTCCGTTTGAGTCCGCAATTACGGCAATTATTTGGTTTACCAGATATGCTGACAGCCAATGCAGGTAGTGTCAACGTGACTACACCCAACCTGACACTTACAGATGGTGGGACTGTGAGTGTAACTAGTCAAGGCACTGGCAATGGTGGCAATCTGAATATCACAAGCGATCGCATCCAATTAAAAAATCAAGGCTTAATTCAAGCTCAGACAGAATCCGGTAATGGTGGCAACATTGGCTTACAAGTTGGCAAGTTATTGCTGCTGCGCGATCAGAGCCAAATTACCTCAACAGCAGGCGGTAATGGTAATGGCGGTAATATTAACATCAATGCACCCATCATTGTCGGATTGGAGGGCAGCGATATCATTGCCAACGCAGTCCAAGGACGTGGTGGTAATATTCAAATCACCACACAAGGAATAATTGGCTTACAATATCGTCCGCAACTGACTGTGGAAAACGATATTACTGCTAGTTCGCAATTTGGTGTTAGTGGTACGGTGCAAATTAATCATATCGGTATTGACCCTAATTCTGGCTTGATAGAATTGCCAGAAAATCTCACAGACTCATCACAACAAATTGCCACAGGTTGTTCTACTAATACTGGTAGTAGTTTTGTTGCCACAGGACGCGGTGGTGTGCCGCAAAATCCGACACACGAAGTCAGGAGCGATCGCACTTGGTCTGATATCCGCAATCTGACTGCATTCCAGAAATCACCACCAGTACAAGCTCAAATACCTTCATCACCAGAACTTATCCAAGCTACATCTTGGCATCGTAACGCTAACGGCAAAGTTGAATTAATTGCAACTCGACCCGCCTATGTACAACCAGCTTTCACCTGTGCTGCCGTGTCAAACTAATCAATCCCATGACTGGAAATGGTAAAGTCAAAACAAGCGGAGGTTTGAATATGGCTCAAGCTTTAACTAAACTATTTACCTTTGAAGAATTTATCGCATGGCTGCCGGAAAATACCCCAAAGCGTTATGAATTACATGACGGGATAATTGTTGAAATGCCTCAGCCAACTGGAAAACATGAAAAAGTCACGGGATTTTTAGCAGGAGAAATTACTGTTGAATATAAACGGTTACAATTGCCATACTTTATCCCCAAAACAGCATTAGTAAAACCGCCAAGAAAATCATCAGGTTACTCCCCAGATGTTGTATTAATCAACGATGCTAATTTACACAACGAAGAATTATGGGAAAAAGAATCTACCGTTACTCAAAGTGCTTCTATTCCTTTGATTATCGAGGTTGTGAGTACAAATTGGGAAGACGATTATTACACAAAACTAGGTAATTATGAAGCTATGAAAATTCTTGAATATTGGATTGTCGATTATGCAAGTCTGGGAGCGAAAAAATTTATTGGTCATCCTAAACAACCAACTATTTCTATTTATCATTTAGTTGATGAAGAATATCAAGTTGCTCAATTTAGGAATTCGGAACAAATTATATCTCCTACTTTTCCAGATTTGAAACTGACAGCTAATCAGATTTTTAATGGTGCTTTGTAGAGCCTTTTCCTCTTGACACTCCAGGTAAGTTTATCAGTCTGTTTGACCCGATAATTTATGCCAATGGGGATGTAGTGTTTGGTGATTATATGAGAGTGGCTTTGAAAGTGGAGGCGACGGGCAGCATTGAGGGCAGGATCTGTGTCGATTGTGGGACGGGGAGATTTGGCGATCACCGATCTCTTGCTCCAGACGAGTAAACCAGTGACCTTGAATACATCAGCCCAAATACGCTAATCTCCAGAGGTTCTTGTGCAAGCTGCTTCCTGGCATCGCAATGCTAAAGGCAAAATTGAGTTAATTGCCAATAAATCTTCTTCTGGTGTGCAACCATCACTAACTTGTGCTGCGGTTCCTCCAAATTTATGATGTTATCAATCATACAATTTCGGGAATACTAACTTGAAATCAACCACAGGAAATGTTTGGGATGAGAGTCGTACCCTTTGTATTTCTATTAACAACTGGGTTATTAACTCCTGGAATATTATTACCGACAAACGCTCAGGTGACATCTGATGGTACTACAAACACCATTGTCAACCATAGTGGGAATAATTTCACAATTATTAACGGTATTGAAAAAGGCAATAATTTATTTCATAGCTTCAGTAATTTTTCTATACCTACTGGTGGTTCAGCAACTTTTGATTTAACGAACACACCAAATATTACAACCATATTTAGTCGGGTTAGTGGTGGAAATGTTAGCAGTATTGATGGGTTAATTCGCACCCTTAATAGTAGTAACCCGGTGAGTTTATTTTTAATCAATCCTGCGGGGATTGTGTTTGGGCAAAATGCCAAGTTAGATATTGGCGGGTCGTTTGTAGGTACGACGGCGAACAGTATTAAGTTTAGCGACGGGACAGAATTTAGTGCAGTCAATTCAGCGACACCACCGATATTAACCATGAGTATACCCATTGGTTTGCAAATGGGTAGCACTCCAGGAGCGATCGCTGTTCAAGGTACAGGACATAACTTAAAACTTATCAGTAGTCGGACTTCTATCACTCGCACTCCCAGTCCCACACAACTGCGGGTACAGCCTGGAAAAACCCTGGCGTTGGTGGGTGGTAGTCTAAATTTACAGGGGGCAACTCTGACTGCCGAACAAGGACGGATTGAATTGGGTAGTTTAAGTGACGCAGGGTTAGTTAGCCTCGTCCCAACCACTCAGGGTTATACACTGGGGTATAGCAACGGGCAAAGCTTTGAGAATATTCAACTTGAAAAGAAATCTCTACTAGATGTCAGTGGGGTAAATACAGGTTCCGTGCAGGTGCAGGGTAAACACATTCAATTTACCGATCGCTCCCTCATATTGGCACAAAATCTCGGTAATCTTCCTGGTGGCAATCTGCGTCTTCAGGCATCAACAGGAATCGATGTGACTGGTACACTCACCGGCATTCGCAGTGAAACCTTAGGCATTGGCACAAGTGGGAACATCCGCGTCATTACTCCCCGATTCAGCCTTCAGCAGGGAGCAGCATTAAATAACATTACTTTTAGCACAGCTACCAGTGGCAATCTCCAGATTGATGCCTCAGTGCTGGAGATATCCGGCTTCTCGCCCATCAGTTCAACTGGCAGCGTGATTAACACTAGTACCTTCGGTTCTGGAAGTGCAGGTAATGTCTTCGTGAATGGCGATAGTTTACTAGTGTCCGATGGTGCAGGGCTGTCTTCAATATCCCGTGGTAGCGGTGACAGTGGTCAAGTTGTCATTCGCAACATGGATATTACCGTCAGGGGAAGCAACTCGGCACCGATGGGTACTAGAATTAGCTCAACTGCCTTCAGTACAGGAAACGCCAAAACCATCACACTGGATACAGCTAGGTTGTATCTACGAGATGGGGGAGCAGTTACCACAAGTTCGTTTGCTGACGGTGATGGCGGAGATATCAGGATAAATGCCACAGAATTTATCCAAATTATTGGCAGTAAAAACGTAATAACTAATAGCGGCATCAGCAATAGCAGCATCACCTCGTCCGTCCTGAGCCTAAGCCCAACATTACAGAAACGATTTAATGTATTCTATGGTACACCTGTGGGGAATGCAGGTACTGTGAGCATCACGACACCAAACCTGACGCTTAAAGATGGCGGGGCTGTGAGCGTTATCAATGATGGTAGTGGCAATGGTGGTAGTATCAACCTCACCGCAGATAGTATCGAATTAAAGAATCAAGCTTTAATCGAAGCAAAGACTACATCTGGTGATGGAGGTAACATCAGCTTAGGAGTTGGCAAGTTATTGCAACTGCGCTATAACAGCCAAATCACAGCCACCGCAGGCGGTAATGGTAATGGCGGTAATGTTAACATCAATTCACCCATCATTGTGGGACTAGAAAACAGCGACATTGTTGCCAACGCAGTCCAAGGACGTGGAGGTAATATTCAAATCACCACACAAGGAATAATTGGCTTACAATATCGTCCGCAACTGACTGCTGAAAACGATATTACTGCTAGTTCGCAATTTGGTGTTAGTGGTACGGTGCAAATTAATCATATCGGTATTGACCCTAATTCTGGCTTGATAGAATTGCCTACCAATCTGACAGACTCATCTCAACAAATAGCCACAGGCTGTTCTGCCAACCAAAGTAGTAGTTTTGTTGCCACAGGACGCGGTGGTGTGCCGCAAAATCCAACGCAGGAAGTTAGGAGCGATCGCACTTGGTCTGATATCCGCGATCTGACTGCATACCGAACAACTGGTAAGGTGATAGCAGAAATACCTAAATCACCAAAGGTTCTTGTCCAAGCTACTTCCTGGCATCGCAACACCCAAGGAAAAATCGAGTTAGTTGTAGATAAATCTCCTACCTTTGTGGAACAACCATTAACCTGTGCTGCTGTTCCCAAAAGTTAATCATGTTCAGGACTTACGCAACTGGCACACCTATTTTCTGGTAAAAGAGTCAACACTCAAGGGTCAAACAATGCGACGCGACACAGGAAGTCAGGCGCGATCGCACTCATTAACTTGTGCTGCGGTTACTCAGACTTGATAAATTCAAACATTTCGCCATCATTTTAGTTAAACAAATACTTACAGCATCACTTACCACCTATGAATTTCCGAATAAAACAACATTGTTGGCTATATATAAGTCTGAGTATTTTGAGCTTGTATTTAGCAGTAACTTTTACATCTGCTAGAGCATCTGTGCAAGTATCAACAAATGCCCTGAATCTGACCGCATCTACTTCTCAATCTACTAATTGGTTAGAACAAGGAAGGAACCTCTATAGTTTAGGACGCTTTGCCGAAGCAATGACGGCTTGGCAAACAGCAGCACAACAGTACCATACGCAAGGCGATCGCACCAACGAAGCTTTAAGTTTGAGTTATCTTTCATTGGCACAACAAGAACTCAACGATTGGGAAGCAGCGAGACAATCTATCGAGCAAAGTGTGAAAATTTTGCCAACGGCTCAACCCGCTGCCGATGCAATTATCTGGGCGCAAATACTGAATACTCAAGCTAATTTACAACTACGTACAGATAAAGCTGAAACCGCGCTAGAAACTTGGCAACAAGCTCAAAAATATTATGAGCAGGCTAGTGACAAAATGGGCAGCTTAGGCAGTCAAATCAACCAAGCACAAGCCTTACAAAGTTTGGGATTTTACCGCCGCTCAAAACAACAGTTAGAGGCGCTAACCCAAAAGCTGGCAGCTATGCCGGATTCAGAAATTAAAGTTAGTGGGTTGCGATCGCTGGGTTTAGCTTTACATACGATCGGTGATCCCAAAAGCCAGCAAGTTTTAGAACAAAGTTTAGCCGCAGCGAACCAAATTGCCGCTAAAACCCAGCTAAGTTCAATTCTTTCAAGTTTAGGGAAAGTTGCCTCTGACTTTCAAGACCCAGAAGCAGCATTAAATTACTTTGAAGATGCCGAAGCAGCCACTACGAACCCAAATGAAGCTTTACAAGCGCGTTTAGCTCGGTTCAAATTATTGGTGGATTACGACAAACTAGAATATGCCATTCCCCTCGCACCTCAATTACGACAACAGTTGTCAGAACTACCACCAAGTCATAGTTCTCTGAATGCAGCGATTAACTTTGTCGCCACCTTAAATCGCTTAGAAAACCCCGCTCAAGTTTTACCAAGCAAAGATTTGGCACAACTTATGGCAGATACAGTTAAATCTGCCCAAAAAATTCAAGATGGAACCGCCGAAGCCTATGCACTGCATCAATGGTCTCAACTCTACCGTCGGACAAAACAGTGGTCTGAGGCACAGGAATTAGCGCAGAAATCCCTCAATATTGCCCGTCAACTCCAAGCTGATGATCTCATTGCTCAATCAGCATGGCTCTTAGGCAAGTTGTATAAGCAACAGAACAATCGCAAAGAAGCAATTACCGCTTATACAGAAGCAGTTAAGTCATTAAAGGCATTGCGAGGGGACATGGTTGGTGTGAATCCCGATGTGCAATTTTCTTTCCGCGAAAGTGTGGAACCTGTCTATCGGGAACTAGTGAGTTTGCTTCTGGATGAGCAACCAACCCAAGCTGCATTAACGCAAGCGCGAGAATTGATTGAGTCACTGCAAATCGCCGAACTTGATAACTTTTTTCGGGAAGCTTGTTTAGATAAAGCGCAGCAAATTGACAAAGTTGATCCCACAGCAATGGTGATTTATCCGATTATTTTAAGCGATCGCTTAGGCGTAATTTTCTCCAAAGCTGGACAACCACTGCGTTACTATGTCACGCAAACATCCCAAACTGAAATTGAGCAAACTCTAGATAATTTCTTAGTTGCTCTCAACCCAGTCTCAGACTCAACAGTTCGAGAAAAATTATCCCGGCAGATTTATGACTGGCTGATTCGTCCAGCAGAAGTAGATCAAGCCTTCAAAGATACTCAGACATTGGTATTTGTGTTGGATGGTCGGTTGCGGAACATTCCAATGGCAGCTTTGTCTGACGGTAAGCAATATCTAATTGAAAAGTATGCTGTGGCACTTTCACCAGGATTACAACTGATGGCGGCGCGATCGCTCTCTTCAAACCAAATTGATGCGATCGTCGGCGGTATTAGTCAATCTCGTGCTGGATTTAGTGCTTTGCCGGCTGTGGAATCAGAAGTGAAGCAAATCTCTCAGACAGTGCCATCCTCGATGTTACTGAACCAAAAATTCACAAGTTTTGCCCTCGGCGATCGCGTTAAATCTAGTAATGCCAATATTGTCCATCTAGCAACCCACGGACAGTTTAGCTCCCGTCTCGAAGATACCTTTTTACTTACGTGGGATGGACAAGTTAATGTGAAGGAGTTATCTGAACTCCTGAAAAATCGTAGTGGTAATTCCGCAAAAGCGATCGAATTATTGGTACTGAGTGCTTGTGATACTGCAACTGGGGACAATCGCGCCGTTCTGGGATTAGCCGGCTTGGCTGTCAAATCCGGTGCGCGTTCCACCATTGCCACACTCTGGCCAGTCAAAGATAAGGCAGCCCAAATGCTGATGACTCGCTTCTACGACCAACTACGGCAACCCAAAATCACGAAAGCTGAAGCATTACGACAGGCACAAATTAACTTGATTCACCAAACTGATTTCCGCGACCCGTTTTTTTGGTCTGCCTTTGTTTTAGTTGGTAACTGGATTTAATTACGTAATATTACTGAATAAATATGCATTATAAAAACAGTTATTTTATAGAATTACCTCCTAAATTCGTATATAACTACTATTAACCTTCCCCAATTTGACTAGTGTTTACAAGTATTCCATGAGTTTTTTCCACAGTGATTTTCATGTATTTTCTATCACTGTTTAATGAGATGAAACCAAATATGCTGAAACATCGATATTTAACTAGTGCTTTGAGCGTCATCGCTCTGATTGTTAGCAGTACATGGGCTAGTACCTATGCTGTAACATTTACTCCACCCACCAAAAATAGCGCCCCCAATCAAGCAACAGGAGGCGCTTCTCGCGGCAACCTGTTTACTCCAACCAAAGGGAATAGTGCGCCTAGACAAGCAACAGGAGGCGCTTCTCGCGGCAACCTGTTTACTCCTGCCAAAGGGAATAGTACGCCTAGACAAGCAACAGGAGGCGCTTCTCGCGGCAACCTGTTTACTCCTGCCAAAGGTAACAGCGCTCCCCAACAGGCATCGGGAGGGGCTTCCCGCGTTGGTACATACTACTTGAATCCATCGACTGTAGCCGCAGAAGGGCCCGCAGCGCTCATCGCACTTCTACCCCAAAGCTTCTATGGCACAACGATTTCGGAACGCCCCACAATTCTGGTGTATCTCCCTACTTCTAATGCCGAAGAAGCTGTGTTCAGCCTCAAGGATGAAGCTGGCAATACACAGTATCAAATGAGCATTCCCGTTGGGGGGAAAGCTGGAGTAATCCCAGTCAAATTACCAGCCGATGCACCCGCTTTAGCTGTTGGTAAAAACTATCAGTGGTTCCTAGCACTGAAAGTGGACAGAACACTTAGCCCAAGTACGCCTTACGTTGATGGTTGGATTCATCGCATTCAGCCTACTGCTGAACTGGCAACAGCGATGCAACAGCAAGATGCTCTCCAACGTGCAGCTGCTTTCGGTCAAAACGGTGTGTGGTATGACTGTGTAGCAGCATTGGCTGCGTTGCACACTGCCCAACCCAACAATGCAACTATCATTAAGCAATGGGAAGAACTTCTCTCCTCAGTTAGCTTAAAGGATATTGTCACAGTTCCCGTAGTAGCATCTGCTAATTAGGGAGTAGGGGCTGGGGGCTAGAGACTAGAAAGAGTTTCTCTAACACCCCCAATCCCCATTACCCAAAATCCCAGGCAAGTGCTAGTGGAGTAACAAATGCTAATCATCATTATTTAAGCCTGTAGCGGAATTATGTGGCGCAAGTTCCAAGCTTTCATCCAACGTTCTCGGAGTGTTTTGATTATAACTCCCAGTGTTGCCTTGACAGTTATTGCTGGGCAGTCATTGGGACTTTTCAACTTGCCTGAGTGGAAACTTCGTGATGAATGGATGCGACAGCGTTCGTGCGAAACACCCGCCCTTTTTGGGTGTTCGCACAATACCATAGCTAATGAAATCGTCATCGTGACAATTGATGAACGCGATATTCAATCAGTTGGTAAATGGCCAGTTCCTGACTGGTCACTAGCACAATTACTAGAAAAAATTCGATCGCAACAACCCCGTGCTATCGGCTTGGATCTCTATCGGGATTTACCAGAAGGCAAAGGATATGAGCAACTTGTAAAAATTTTCCGCACCACTCCTAATTTGATGGGCGTTGAGAAAATTACTGGGGAACGTGTCAATCCGCCACCAGATCTGAAAAAGCTTGATCAAGTAGGATTAGCAGATTTAGTGTTGGATAGCGATCGCTTTGTGCGTCGTGCTTTACTGACAGCAGTTGATAGCAAAGATGGTGGAAAAATTAAGGCAGGACTGGCAACTCTTGTAGCCCTTAAGTACTTGGAAGCTGAAAAGCTCACCTTAGAATCCGTTGACGAAAAGCAGCAGAAGTTTCGCTTGGGCAAGCAAATTTACCTGCCATTACAAAATCAAGAAGCTGGTTATGCCAACACCGATATCGGTGGCTATCAAATTCTGCTCAACTGGTATGGAACGGATGCAACGTTTCGCACAGTTGCGATGCGGGATGTGTTAGCTGGGAAAATTCCCGCAGACCTGATGCGCGATCGCATGGTGTTTATTGGCTCAACAGCTGCCAGTACCAATGACTTCTTTAGCACACCCTTCAGTTCTTCTTTCATTTCCGCTCAAAAACCTACACCAGGTGTGGTTATCCATGCCAATATTGCCCATCAACTGGTGCAAGGGGCAAAAACAGGGAAAGCAAATATGCATGGCGTTTCTGGCATAGCTGTATCACTGTGGATTATTTCGTGGTCTTTTATTGGTGCTGGTGGTTGTTGGTGGTTAGCTAGTAGCCGTAACAAGCTGCGGATTCCTGGTGGCAAAATTTTTTGGGCAACTGTAGGCATCAGTGGCGCATTTATGGGTAGTGGCTACGGCATGTTTGTGCATGGTGTTTTGATTCCGGTAACACCCGCCTTAGCTGCATTCATCGGTGGTGTAATTGCTACAACCAACGCTTATAAACAGCAGAAGTTAGAAGAAGCGAATCGGCAACTAGCAATTGCCAACTCTCAACTATTAGATTATTCCAAAACCTTGGAATTTAAAGTTGAAGAGCGAACTCGTGAACTGCTGGAAGCAAAGCAAGCTGCTGATGCTGCTAACGAGGCCAAGAGCGAGTTTTTGGCCAATATGAGTCACGAACTACGCACACCGCTTAATGGCATCCTTGGTTTTGCTCAGGTGCTAGAGGGATCACCAAATCTGAAACACAAAGACCGAGAAGGAGTTAGCATTATCTATCAATGCGGGTCACATCTGTTGATGCTAATCAATGACATTCTCGACCTTTCAAAAATTGAAGCCCGTAAATTAGAATTGGTGGCGACTAATGTAAATCTATCTACTTTTTTACATGGTGTCACCGAGATTTGCAGTATTCGAGCCGAGCAGAAAGGAATTGGATTTCATGTCTTAATAGATGAGCGCCTGCCAATTGCCATTCAAGTAGATGAAAAGCGGCTACGGCAAGTGTTGATCAACTTACTAGGTAACGCTATCAAATTCACAGACAACGGTAGCGTGACCTTTAAAATAGATGTCATTGGTAAAGAGTTGCCACAAATGATGCCACTTGCTACAAGCCGGGAAACCCGAAGGGCGCAGTGGCTCACAAATGACAATGGACAAATGACACACCAGCAAATTCGCTTCCAGATTGAAGATACAGGTATTGGGATGTCACCAGACCACCTAGAGAAAATCTTTTTGGCCTTTGAGCAAGTAGGTGAGGCGGGACGGAAATCTGACGGTACTGGGTTGGGATTAGCAATCAGTCAACGAATTACGGCATTGATGGGCAGTCAAATTCAAGTGCAAAGTCACTTAGGTGAAGGAAGTCTATTTTGGTTGGATTTAACAGTACCAGTTTCCCATGACTGGGATACAAGAACCATCACCTCAACCCACCAGAAAATCGTTGGCATTCAGGGTAGTGCGCCTCAAATTCTGATTGTCGATGACGATCGCCACCACCGTTCCATGTTAACCAGTCTGCTACAAGAAATTGGCTGTCGAACCTTGGAAGCCAGCGATGGCAAACATGGGCTACAAATGGCAACTGAGCATCAGCCGGATGTAATTGTGCTTGATTTAACCATGCCCAATATGGATGGCTTTGAATTCATGATTCACTTACAAGAAAATTCTCAAACTCGTTCTATTGCGATTATTGTTTCTAGTGCCAGCGTATTTGAAGAAAATCGACAACGAAGTTTGCAGGCAGGCGCAACCGCATTTTTACCCAAACCTCTGCAAATTGATGAACTATTCAATGCGCTGCATTCAGTACTCAAAGTTGACTGGATTTATACCCAATCTCCACCGCAGCAGTTATCTGCCAAAAATCAGCAAGTAGATCATAGTGAATTGATTTTGCCGTCTCAGGAGATTTTGCAACAACTTTATCATCTGGCAATGATGGGAGATATCCCCTCGATTGAGGGAATCATAAAAGAGCTAATCAAGCAAGACAGCCAGTTAACTTCCTTCGCAACCCAGTTGAGCAAACTTACTGCCAACTTCCAAACCGCAAACATCCGTAAGTTCCTCAAATCGTTTGTAACAACGGAGTCACATCCATGAGCGCCGAAACTCTTTTGAAGCCAATGCATATCTTGTTGGTGGACGATAATCCCAATAATCTCAAGGTACTATCTGAAGCGATTCAGGGATGTGGTTGGAAAGCCCTCATGGCAACAGATGGAGAGTCGGCAATTGAACAAACGGAGTATGCCCATCCCGATTTGATTCTCCTTGATGTCATGATGCCAGGTTTGGATGGATTTGAAACTTGCCGCAGGCTGAAAGCCAATGTGATCACGCAGAATATTCCGGTGATTTTTATGACTGCTTTGTCCGATGCCACAGACAAAGTGAAAGGGCTGGAAATTGGTGCAGTTGACTATATTACCAAACCTTTTCAACAGGAAGAAGTTATTGCTCGATTAAAGTTACACTTGAAAATCTCCCATCTCACACGTACTCTAGAACAAAGTGTGCAAGAACGCACCGCAGAATTAAGTCAATCTCTACAACAGTTACAACAAACCCAACTACAACTAATTCAAAGTGAGAAAATGTCCACTCTGGGACAACTTGTTGCAGGTATAGGTCATGAAATTAATAACCCAATTGGTTTTATTAGGGGAAATTGCGCTCATATTGAGAAATATGTCAAGGATTTGCTAGATTTAGTAAATCTGCAACAGCAAAAATTACCACACCCAGCTCCAGAAATTGCCGAACTTGTGGAAGAAATTGATTTAGAGTATTTGGCTGAGGATTTACCAAAAATTCTTGTATCAATGCGCCAGGGAATCGAGCGTCTTAAAGACATCAGTCTTTCTTTGCGAACCTTTGCTAGAGCCGATATTTCATCTAAGGTAGAGTTTCAAATTCACGAAGGCATCGATAGTACTTTAATGTTATTAAAACATCGACTCAAAGACCAAGGCGATCGCCCAAAAATTGAAGTTGTCACACACTACGGTGAGTTACCTCTAATTAGTTGCTATCCCGGACAACTAAACCAGGTGTTTATGAATATTATTGCTAATGCGATTGATGCATTTGATGACTTGCATCAAAATCGCTCACATCAGGAGATAGCCGCCTACGATAACACTATCACGATTACTACATTGAGCGATCGCCAGCAAAAAACCGTGACAATTTGCATCGAAGATAATGCTTTTGGTATGCCGCCTGAAGTGCAAGCGAGAATTTTTGAGCCGTCTTTTACAACTAAGCCTGTGGGTAAGGGAACTGGGCTAGGATTAGCTATCAGCTACCAAATTATTGTCGATAAACACAGTGGACAAATCAATTGTTCGTCAACTTCTGGGAAGGGAACGAAGTTTGTTATTACTCTGCCAATTTAGCTTTAACGGTTATCCAATCCAAAGAAAAACGCGCTTTAACTATATTTGCTGCGATCGCCAAACAAGATGATTTTACGACAATTCTCAACAGCGATCGCCACAAGTTAACCTTATATTTGGCAATCAACAACATTCTTTAAAGCCAGCAGTCAGATTTGAACTGACGACCTTCCGATTACAAGTCGGAACAAATAAAAGGCAGAAAGCAGGTGGCAGAAGGCAGAAGGGAAGCAGCGAAAAAGACTGAACTAATTTTGAGCTAATTCACTTCCTGAAAAATTTTTCATGAGCCGAACTTATTGAGCAAGTTGTTGCGGTTGTGGAGGGCGATCGGAAGGGGTGCTTATTTGTTGTGGCGGAAACAAAGATGTCAGCAACACTAAGCCCAGCATAGCCACAATTAATGGATTGGATGCGGCTAAATTAAGCCACCATTGCCAGTTATCGATTTTTGGTAATTGAGGTAACTTGAGCCATTGCAACCCCCACACCTGTGAAATTTTTGCGCCCGGTAGCCATTCTTGTTCGAGGTTGACAAACACTACTTTAATTCGGGGATTCTGCTCAAGCATGGACGCGGTTTTTAAGGCCGATGGTTGAGCGTTGGCATCGGGTGTTAAAAATCCCATTACTACTAATTTGTGTTTATTATTTAATCCATATAATCCTAGTTGCCCAGATGCTTGATAAATAGTGTCACGGTCGAGGTATTTTTTCACCTCAACTACCGCACCACCAAGCCAGTTAGTAACAATATCAGCCCTTCCGCCATTGGCTTTGACTTCTAGTTGTACCGAGAAGCCGCGTTGATGGAGGCGATCGCCTATGTAGTTTTGTAAGTCTTTTTCTTGCCAGCGATCGCCAAAGCCAGCAAGTTCGCAAAATTTTGAAGGGAGTATCATCCTGGTATCTTGTCAAAACGGTAAGACTGAAAACGAGTATCAAGCAATCCAGACTGTACAATGCCATCACCACGACCTAGTAGCGATGTAACAACCTCGCCGCGACGGTCTAAGACTAGACGACCATCCAGTGCCTCAGTACATCTAAAAGCAATCTTGCATGGTAGGTTGCCGCGCAAATCAGGTGGTAGTCCTTGGGGATCTTGTTTATTGCGTTTAGATCCGCGCTGCAAACCAATAATTAAATGGATACCTAGTCCACGACCACGTCGCCCCACTTCACAAGTCTGCCCATCGTAGGTCTTGCAAAGTTTCTCGTCCAAGGGGACTGTTCCTTTGTATTCGTCAATCATTGCAACCCAAGGTTGCTGCTCTCTCAACTGAGATTTGGACATAGAGTTACGGCGATCGCACTCCTCGTAATATTCTTGAATAATTTCATGGGTGCGCCCCATATCGTTCATTTTGATACTGCTAAACCTAGGTGGAAAGTCTTCATAATCGCTAATCTTGCCGCCGCAAATATCAACTCGCGCACCCTGCATGAGCAGGCAGTAAGCGGCTGCACGAAGGAAGTTAGACTTGCCGCTTCCGGTCGTTCCTACTACTAATATTTGGGGTGTATCTTCATTCGCAAGGTCAATTACTACCTCATCATCTAGTGATTGCCCCAATACAATCAATCTTCCCCCTTCCTTCCAATGGCGGGTGGGGAAGTCATAGAATGTTCTTTCTTCTGGAATAATCCCGCCCCTGCTAAAACTGTTGCTTTGGGTTGTTTTTGAATACCGAAATAACCAATTGCTAAACAGCAAACTAAATACAATACAAACACGGTAGTTTTCATTTTAAAGAGCTGAAATTCTTTGTGTAATACCTGCCATTGCACCTGAATAGCGCGATTCTCTTGCCTTGCGGAACTTCTCAACCAAGTTCGTTGTTTGCTTGGCGATTGGTGTTTCTTCTTTTTTGTTTTCCGATTCCTCTCGTTCGGTGCGTTTGACAATGGTTTGACTATATTGAGAAGCAATTTTATTCAAGTTGATTTCTAAGTCATTCTGAGTAACACCAATAGCACTACGATAATTACCTATTGTTTGCCGACGTTTAGATTCAAGATTGGCTAGAGTTTTGCCAAGGTCTGATTCTAGTTCCGTGTGTTCTACTAACGCTTCGGCAGTACTTTCAGCTACTTCAATTTGCTTTTCTTTAATCTTTTTGAAGGCTTTTAAATACCGACTTAAAGCGGCTGAATATTCAGTCCAGTTTTTCTGCTCAAGTTCAGCGCCTTTAGCCTTTTCTATTAAGTCTACAACTGTTTCATCATACAAATCTCCTGACACTTGTACATTGATTGGAAGTAGATTAGCTATTCTTTGGGCATTATTCCAAACTGCTGCCTCTAAGCCAAAATGGTTGTCAGGAAAGACAATTGCATTTTTGACAGTGCCTCTTAAGTCTGATACGTCAAGCCCGTTACTCTGTTGTTTATCTTTAGCCATTAGCTTACACAAATCAAAGAGTCACAACGTTTAAATTCAATTATTGGCGCGTCAATAATTTCCCATTTCCCGCTAGTTGGGCGAAATTGTCTGATATCGCCATTAACTTGAATCTCTAAATTTTGTTCAGGGATTTGAATAATATCGCCATCTTCAATCACTTGAATCATGTCTACATCACGGTCAATTTGTACCCCTATCGTTAGAGGTACACCTTTCTTTTTGTATTGCTGGCGATAATATTTCACCTCGTCCTCATTAGTGAAATTGACATTAATTTTGGGTATACCATGCTCAAACGTAAAAGCGAGAACGCCAACGATAGGATAGTGAATTTTAGCAATACCAATATTCTGTTCATAATTCCACCAAGCTCTATGCAGTTGTCCGGTTTTCATTGTTGAAAATCTTCTCCAATCTCCGAATAAATAATCTAACTATTGATTGCCAAAATAACGACCAAGCATGATTTTTTTGCAAGCGTAATTGAGCCGCGAGGATATCAGTTGAACTGGGAATGATTGAGCCGTATTTTTCTAAGTTCTCAATTGCTTGGCGAAAAGTTGCTATATCTCCATCGCTGGCGGGAAGGTCAGGGGTGGCTGCTGCTTTTAATCGTTCCAGCACTCCCTTCACAGTTGCTCCTTCATGTTTAATCCTTGCTAATTCACTCTGCATTACTTCAATTGCGGTGGCATTTATTGAAGCGATCGCTTGTTGGAACTCCAGTAGATAATGCTCGATTTGAGATTGTACAGCCTGCTCAATTACTTGGGTGAGGGAAGCAACTTGATTACCTTGGGCGATCGCTTCAATAAATGCCCTAACTTCCGGCGATAACTGGGACGCATCGTAATCCTGCATCGGTTTGCTCCCAATTAATTTTGATGTCTAACTGTTTGGCGAAGGCTTCGACCGTGTGCTTCATATCAGATTCACTCATCACCGCACAAGCATTGATTACTTGTGGCAGTTCATTCTTGATAAATTGCTGCTGTTGAGCTTCCTTCTGCTTTTTTAATTTAGCTGCGAACTCAGCACGGGCTAATTGCACCCCTTCTTGTCGTGCCTTCTCTACTGCTGTCAATCTTCCTAACTCCACAACTTTGGTAAGTTGCTGTTCCTGGGAAGCGAAAGATTTAATTTCTTCCTGCGCTTTTACTAAGCGTTGAATCATCGCCAAGCGCAAATCTGGATCGAAAGAAACCTCTAATTCTTGAATGGCGATCGCTTGGGACTGGGGTGTAGCAACTGTTAGGGTAGGCGCGTTGGGACGGGCGATAAACCCTTGGGGTTCCTGGGTGGTAAGTGCCGAAGTATCTTCGGTTGGTGGTTCTGCTGTTTTTAATTGTGAATTACGCGGCATTCATCCTCCTTTTTGATGCTGCAATTTGTCGCCATTGGGCAAGTTCTGAAACTGTGTAAAATTTGCGTTGACTGTATCCACCCCAAGAGTAAAGAGTGAAGGGCGAAACCTTGAACCCACAGGCGGCGAGATATCTTGGTAGGTCTTTGCCACTGCACCCGTGCATCTGCCATTGGTGAAACTGGGTGGCGCTGGATGCGGTTTCTAGAGTCATGGCAGTACGGGACTTGTCGCTCATCATTACCTTCAAGCGATTGATTGAGGGCAGCCTATTTCTAGGGTTATCGCGTCGCCAACAGGCAATGAATACCAGCATTGCTGCCGCGCCTTCGTCTACAGATTTAGAGCCTAAAATGTCAAGATGTTTTCTCCATGTCCACCAGCAGTCCTTGGAAAGCGATCGCCCCCATACTTCTTGGCAGCATTGTTTGACTTTGGTTAAGGGTATTAACTTTTCCTCTGTTTCCTTTGCCCTCTGCCCTTTGATCAACGCAGCAAACACCTCATCAATTTTGTAATTGTTGCTGGCGTGAAAATTTCGCAGGCTTTGGTAAGTAATATTCCGCATTTTCAGCCGTCGCATCCATGCAAGACATAGAAACAAGCGTGTCTGTTCATATGTGTACTTGCGATTTTTGAAACGTTTGCCCTGTGGGTAGCAAGCGCCGACAAGATGCTGCCAAATTAGCCAAGTGTCTTCGCTAATAGTCCGTCTCACTAGCTTCTCGCAAATAGGTTTCAGATTGATGTGTTCGGATATCCAATCTTCTAGAATTACTGTTTGTTGCATTTGTCCACATCACAGAAAACGCAAAAATACAAAAAGTAATCATGGCAGTCGCCATGCAAAACTCAAATAAACCTGATTCTGTATGCTCGGTTTTGAGAATATATTCTTCTTTGCCATCTGGATAGATGATATCCCTCATTTGTCACTCTAAGCAGAGGAAAATACAAAATCAGGGTGAGTCAGGAATATAAAAAGTGGGGAAGTAAGTCTATAAACAATGGATTGAAGTTTAGTAAATCCCAATGATAGTTGAGGGATA
>NZ_JAIVFW010000029.1 GCF_020829595.1 Nostoc sp. CHAB 5844 | reverse complement strand
GGTACATTACACAATATTCGTCCACAAATTTTATGCTTGGTTTGGGACTTCTGGGCTGTGTCATCGTCCCATCCTGCCTTTCAGACCTCTTTTCTGATTTTACTCTCCCCGGAGTGACAAAAGAAAGTTAGGGTCAAGAACAGAAGTAATATAAGAATAAACAGTTTGTCCAAACTTAATTTCAATTAAACGTAAAGTCAGGTAGTGGTCGTCTAACCCTTTGCTGCCAATTAGCTTGTAATTGAGGTAATAAATCTTTAAAAACTCGTTCAAATAATTCAGATGGAAATACTAAAAATCTTTGTGCCAAAGATTGTTGAGCTACCTTGGTTGGTGGCACGACACCATAATACATCTTCTCTTGCCAAAAGCCTCGTTAATTCTTGTACTCCGGGAACTTGCCGCCATAATAAAGTTAATACAGATGCCACCATCATGGATAGATTAATAATTCTATCTCGTAAACCTAACTGCTTATAGTATTTTTCTTGAGCAAAGATAGCTGGAGATAATATAGCTTTTAATTGCTAAGAAATTACCTCATTATCTAGAGTAGGAGTATTATGTTTGTGTGCGTGATCTGAGTTTTGTTTTTGTCGCTTGGGCATAGCGGTAGACCAAACTTATCATTACAGATTTTAATCATTGAATTTACACAACAATGTTGCCCATTAATTACAAAATTATTCTGTCGTAACAATACGTTTTTCTTGAATATTTAAACTGTCAAAAGATTAGTCGATAATGATAATCAAATCTAGGGGAAGGAGGCAAGCGTCGCTTGCCTCCTTCCCCCACCCCACCTACGATTATCATTTTCATCAATAACTTTTTGAGTATTTTAGCTGATTGACAAAATGCCCTTCTTCTTAACCTCTCACGGGTGCTGTGACTGTGGGATGGGTATTGGCATCAGCACCGTCCACCGCGCCGCAGACGATGTGCGGTTGTTGGTCGAATGCTTGAACCGCCACAAGGACTTACCGAAGTTGTTGGAAGATGCGATCGCGCTTTCTCCGTCGCCAATGGTCGAAATAAAGGCTTTGGTCAGCTACGAAGACCGCCACAAAGCCAGCAAAGCAAAGTTTATTTGGGACGGCGATCGCCGGATTTGGCATAAGTCGGTTCGCCAGTGCTGACTGGAAGATTTTGTGCGCTCGCTGGACTTTGAGGTGAGTGTTATCTGAAAATCAACAGGAGTAATCGATGTCAAAGCTCAAGTATTTAAATCTTTTTGTAGCTGCTTGTGGAGCAACAGCAATAGTCCTCGGCAGCATCATTGGAGTTAAAGGAGCAATTAAGGGAAACAAAAATATAGCCATCAACCACAGCCTAAAGCGCAACAGCGATATATATTTATCGACTCTTTGGGCAAGCGCAAGGAATTGGGAGCGTTGATTGTGCGGCGGGAAGTTCGAGAGGTTCGGGAATTGGCGGAGAACTGAAGCTTCAAATTTTATGCACTTAGTGGTTCTGGTTCTGTATCGGCTATTTCTATAACCTGACGCAACCAATCCCCAGTTACAACAGCCGCAGCTTGCTTTTGCTGGGCATCAGTCCAAATCTCGTCCCAATGAAATAGCCAACGAGTCATGAGACGACCCAAATCAACTAATTCACAAGCCCGGTCAATGTCATCCGCCTTTACCATGTCGGGAACAGTCCACTCCAGAAAATATCGGCTTTCTTTGATCAGAGCGAGTATTGCTTCCTGGGATAATGATTCGTCAGTCCACAAGGATTGAATTTGTGACAAGTGATTTGCCAAATGATGTAGGCGGGTGGAAACATCATCTTGCATGAAAAGTTGCTGTTCTGGTGTTGGCTCGATCATAAATTCCCCAAAAATTCGATGATGATTTGGGCGACTCTTTCTCTAATATTAGGATCTACAGCACTTCCCGGTGTTATGAGGTACAATAACAGCAATTAGTAAACCAGTTTTTTAAATGTTGAGGATTGATTAAGTCGAGTGCAACTGAGATGAGTTTATCAATCATGGATGTTGTAGTTGGAGCAAAACTGCGTAAAAAAGATTTAAGTTGTGACCACCAGAACTCGATAGGGTTAAAATCGGGAGAGTCGGGGGATAAACAAAGAACTTTTGCACCTACAGCTTCAATCATGGGTTCAATGGATGCTAGTTTATGAGCAGGTAAATTATCCATAACTACTACTGCGCCTGATCACAATTGAGGCACTAAAAATTTCTCAATAAATACATCAAATGCTTGACTATCCATTGAGTTATTCATTGTCATTAATGCCACCACTTTTTTCAGACTAATGGCTCCAATTACTGTCACCTTTGCACCGCGATAAAATGGTTTTAGTTCATATACTCTTGTTCCCATTTGTGAACGTGCATGGGTTCTTGTCAGACCCAGTATTACTCCTGCCTCATCTAGAAATACTAAATTTTCTGGCTCTAGATTTCTGACTTTTTCCCAGTATTCTACTCTCAGGTTTTGGACTCTTGGAGTTGCTGCTTGGCTACTCCGCAATGTGTTTTTTGACGATTTAATCCCAATTTTTGTAAAGCGCGGCACATTGCAGTTCGACTCACCCAATTTCCCGTCTTCAATGCAAATAATTCACATAACTCAACTATTGTTGCATCCTGATTCTCTACCACCAGTTCTCTTAACTCTACTTTCGCATTTGTAAGATGACTAAACTGAGGTTTACCTCGCTGTTTAGGTTGTAAATTTCCCTCAACTTGTTGTTGCTTTACTAGCTTTTGGACTAGACTTTTGCTAACAGCAAATCTGATTGCCACTTGCCGAATTGATATTTTCTGCTGAATATGTGCCGCCACTATTTTTTCGCGCAGATCGATTGAATATGATTTCATAAAAAGATAATATTTTTATTTTTACTAACTGTACCCCATAACAGCAGGAAGTGCTGTATCGATGGGACAGTAGAGAGAATTGCCCAGTATAAAGTGGTTTTGGCAATCCAAGATACCACAGTCGTCGTCAGTTTCTCGGCGGTTTTCACTCTTGGACTTCCTATTTTTAGTTTTTACAGTGACGGTAGCTGTGAGAAAATGAGCCGCAGTTGAGATTCTGTTCATTCTCATAGCCATTTTCTCCCCTGACTGGGGATTTTTTCCTCTATCCTCTTACACATAACTGCTTCCTTTTGTCAAACTTTCTATTAAGAAAGATGTTTATAATGGATAGCTCCTAGGGAAGGGCAGGGTGGTTTGAAAGAAAGTTACACACAGCGTTATTTTCCTAAATAAGCTTCTAATACTTGGGGATTGGTTTGAATTTCGTTGGGAGTACCATCAGCTAAATTCTGTCCTTCAGCCAATACCCATACCCGATCGCACAAGGACATAATCACATCCATATTGTGTTCAATAATCAAAAATGTCAGACCATCTTGCCTGTTCCAGATGACAATGCGATCGCATATATCATTAATTAACCTCGGATTCACACCGGCTGCTGGTTCATCCAACAAAATTAACTTGGGATTAGTCATTAAAGCCCTGCCCATTTCTAGCAGCTTGCGTTGTCCGCCAGACAACCCTCCAGCATATTCTTGGGCTTTATGGGCTAATCCCACGGATTCTAGCAAAAACATGGCTCGTTCTTGCAATTGCTTTTCTTCTTTAACGACTACGTGGGGTTGTAGTTGCACCTGCCAAAAGCTTTCGCCTGTTTGCTTTTGCGCCGCCAATAGCATATTTTCTAACACCGATAACCGCGAGAGAGTCCGCGCAACTTGAAAAGTGCGGACTAATCCCTGCTGGGCGATTTGGTATGGTTGCAACTGCTGAATTTGTTCGCCATCAAAAATGACTCGTCCCTTATCTGGGCGAATAAAATTAGAGAGTAAATTAAATAAAGTAGTTTTACCAGCACCATTAGGGCCAATCAACCCAGTGATGCTACCTTTAAGAACTTCAATACTGGCCTCATTAACTGCTTTGATCCCGCCAAAGCTTTTACAAAGTCCAGAGGCTGCTAACAAGGGAAGTGGCGATGATTGGTTATTTACCAAGGGTGAGTTCCTCCTTTTTCCCTAAGATACCTTGAGGTCGCCAAATCATTAGCACCATTAAAATCAAACCTATTACCATAATCCGAAATGCACCCAGACGCGCTTCATCTAAGGGAACGATTTTGGGTAGAACTTCTCTAGTAATGGCATCGTAAGCAAAGTAAATTACTGCACCTAAAATTGTGCCGATATTATTACCCGAACCGCCTAAAATGACCATAATCCAAGCGTCGAAGGTTAGCTGTGGTTGGAAATTATCAGGATAAATCGCACTCAACTGCCAAGCAAAGAAAGCACCCGCGACACCTGCGATCGCACCTCCTAACATGAGAGATTGGATTTTATACCAAAAGACATTTTTACCCAAAGCTTTCGGTATTTCTTCGTCTTCGCGGATCGCTTTTAATACTCGACCCCAAGGCGATCGCACCAAAATTTCTAACCGCCAAAACACAAACGCTAACACCAACAGCGACAGCAACATAAAACCCGCTTTGGGGTTGTAATTATATAACCCAATCACACCAGAAATATAAATTGCTGCTGTCAACAAACCAAAAACAACACCAACTCCTAAACGTGAAGCGAGTTCTTGCTTAGTGCTAGTTTTTTTAGAAGTATCAGCCACTAAAACTCTTTGGGCAGTGCGAATCCATCGCCACAATACAAAAAAAGTTAAAGCTGCCAACAACGTCAGCAACCCAATCATGATTAAACGAATTGCCAAATTTGGTTCTGTCGAGAAAGGTATAGTGTAACTTTGCACGCCAAACGCCCCAGATACCCAGGTATCACCTACAGGTAATTCTTGGTTATTTACTACTAACCGAATCAGTTCGCCTGTCCCAATAGTAACGATCGCGAGATAATCTTCTCGCAGGCGTAAAGTAGCAAAACCAATCACCAAGCCCAACAAAGCCGCTACCACAGCCCCAATGACTGCTGATATCAGTAAAGGAACGCCTTTTAAACTTAACAATACTGTCGTATAAGCGCCCAAGGTCATAAAAGCAATATGACCAAAGTTAATTAACCCCGTAAAGCCCCACTGTAAATTCAGCCCCAGACCAAACAAAGCAAAAATTGCCGTAGAAATTGCCAAAAAAATTAAATAATCAACCATATTAGTCAATAGTCATTGGTCAATAGTCATTGGTCAAACGACAGGAAATAGAAGCATCAAGGATAAAATTTCACACTTCACACTTCACACTTCACACTTCACACTTCATACTTGTCCACAAGATAGTACATTTTACCGTTCACCATTGCCAATTTTTGGGAACAATAGCCTTGACTTTTGGAACATAGTTTATTGATATATGAACTTGCTGCGTATAAGAATCCATCATTTAATCGAGCAGTTAGCTGATGAAGAACTCCAAAGTGTTTGGGATGACGTTCACGCTTTACATTGTGACTTTTATATGCTAAATGCCATCAAAAAAGTCAAGCGATCGCAGCAACCCTGGGATATCTTGACTCAGGAAGAAGCGATACAAATTTTAATGTTTTACTGATGCAGCGATGAAAAAGGGATTAGAGGCTGGAGGCTAAAGGCTAGGGACTAGTTTATAGCTGATAAGAATCATGGTGATAAAACCAACAAAAGAATCATCATTTCTTCTACCCTTACACCCTAGTCCCTAGTCCCTAGTCCCTAGTCCCTAATAGAGGTGATGCCTAGTGAGTGTGGAAATGCGCTATGCCAGGTCTTTTTTAATGGATCTGAAGAGTTTAGAGCCTGCTGCTTATCAGCGGGTGTATGACTTTGTGTTTTTTGAATTTGGGGAAAAGTGGCAGCTGCATTGTCTTCCCGAACTGCGACAGCTAGACAGCGAGGGCATTTTTCATCGCTTTACCCTAGACGAATATTTAATTGGTATTGAAATTAGGGGGGAAATTGTCAAGTTTCTGCGGGTCGTACCTATGCCAGATGTTTAGGATAAGGGATTAGCCCAACACTTAAAACTGTATAAGGCTAGGCAGGGATGCACCTGACCTTACATTAAACTTGTCATGGAAAAACAACTTACTTGAGATTTCCCTATGGATGCAATAGCACTTTGGCAAAGATACCAAGATTGGTTATATTTCCACGAGGGATTAGGACTGTACTTAGATGTAAGTCGGATGCACTTTGATGATGCCTTCGTAGAGTCATTGCGTCCGAAGCTTGACAAGGCGTTTGCGGATATGGACCAATTAGAGAAGGGTGCGATCGCGAATCCCGACGAAAACCGCATGGTTGGACATTACTGGTTGCGAAACCCTGATTTAGCACCCACTCCAGAACTGACACAAGAGATTGTCCAAACATTAGAACAAATTGAAGCCTTTGCAGAAAAAATCCAAACAGGCGCGATTCATCCGCCGCGAGCCAGTCGCTTCACTGATATCATCTCTATTGGTATTGGTGGTTCTGCCCTAGGCCCCGAATTTGTCGCTGAAGCCCTCGCTGCCGATTTTCCTCCTTTAAAAATTCATTTTATTGACAATACTGATCCCGCAGGTATTGACCGCATTCTTAACCAGTTACGCAACAATCTCGCCAGCACCTTAGTTTTGGTAATCTCCAAATCTGGAGGTACACCAGAACCGCGCAACGGCATGATTGAAGTCAAAAAAGCCTACGCCGGCAACAATCTCGATTTTGCTCAATATGCTGTAGCAATTACTAGTCCTGGGAGTAATTTAGATAAAGTTGCCCAGTCTGAAGGTTGGTTAGCCAGATTTCCCATGTATGACTGGGTGGGAGGCCGCACCTCAGAAATGTCGACTGTGGGTTTAGTCCCAGCAGCCCTGCAAGGCATTGATATACGCGCCATGCTAGAGGGTGCAAAAGAAATGGATGATGCCACCCGCATTCCAGATATCAAAAAGAACCCTGCGGCTTTGTTGGCGTTGTCTTGGTACCATGCTGGCAAAGGTAAGGGCGAAAAAGATATGGTTGTTCTGCCTTACAAGGACAGCTTGGCACTGTTCAGCCGCTATTTGCAACAGCTAGTAATGGAATCCTTGGGTAAGGAGAAAGATTTAGACGGTAATGTTGTCCATCAAGGTATTGCCGTTTATGGTAACAAAGGCTCAACCGATCAACACGCTTACGTCCAACAGTTGCGTGATGGTGTACCAAACTTCTTTGCTACTTTAATCGAAGTTTTGGAAGATCGTCATGGCCAATCCCCAGAAATAGATCCTGGAGTCACATCTGGCGATTATCTCTCCGGTTTCCTCCAAGGAACTCGCAAAGCTCTTTATGAAAATCACCGCGATTCAATTACTATTACTATCCCTCAAGTTAATGCCCGCACAGTCGGCGCTTTAATTGCTTTGTATGACCGTGCTGTTGGTTTCTATGGCAACTTGGTTAACATTAACGCCTATCACCAACCAGGGGTAGAAGCAGGTAAAAAAGCCGCCGCTGCTATTCTTGATTTGCAAACTAAAGTAGTTGCTGTTTTGCAAACAGAAAAAACACCTCTTTCCTTGGAAGAAATCGCTGAGAAAGTTGGCGCTGCTGAAGAAGTGGAGGCCATTTACAAGATTCTGCGTCACTTACACGCAAACCAGCGAGGTGTAGTGTTGCAAGGTAATCTTGGCCAACCTGAGAGTTTGAAAGTTTCTCTTAGCTGATTTGTTCTGGATTTTTCGATCAGTTGCAATCTACAGTAAAGCATCTTGATCCGAAGTAATAACTTCAATGTTCAGGATGCTTTATTTGTAAAATACAATTCTTCGTAAAGTTTACTGTAATTACGAATTACGTTAGCGTAGCGTTAGCGAGTCTTCTCCCAAAGGGAGACGCTGCGCGAACGAGCGTCATTACGAATTACGAATTAATATTACACCACACTCATCAATCGTTGATTAAAGTAACTCTTGGGTAAAAAGCACTGGTTAAGCAAAAATGGATTGCGAATATTTTGACTGACAAGATAGCCTGACTTATTTAAATGACAGAACGGTGGCACAATTCCCCAGTCTTCTGCTAACCAAATCCAATATCCTATTTCGATTCTGCCGTAGTTAGATACTGTGATAATCTCGCCAACACTATTATTAATAGAAACTAATTCTGGGGATGACTTAACTTCAGTTAATAGCCAAGCTAACTCGTCTACAGAAAATTGATAGCGGTGAGCGGCAGCTATTTCAATAAACTGCTGTGGATTTTTAGAGGATAGCAATTTCTCTTTTAAAGATGGCGTTGTTTGCGCCATATCAAACAGATCCCAAATCTGTTTTCGTGTCACAACAAACCAAGCAAAGGCTTCTGCTGTCAAGTTATAACCATTTTCTTTGGCTATTTTGAGAAAGGATTCAATGTTGTCAATTTTTGCTAGTTGAGCTTTGAGGAAAAAGTTCTGCTCTACTAGTAATAATAAGTCATTAATTTTCTGCCATGTAAAATGGTCAAAACCTTTGGTAAACTTTACTTTTGCTTTCCAATAGAAATACCTATCTTCTTTCAAGAAGAAATTCCAGAGGTGATAATACATAAGTTATTTTTTTTATTTAATAATCGGTAAGGATAATCACCAGTGTAGTAAGTATAAGTTGAGTTAATCGACAGTATTAAATAAACTAATTTATGTAAATGAAATTACACAGTAACTAAGTATAAAATTTTTGTAAACTTTAGAACAAGCTAACTTTATATTTACTGATATTGAACGAAATTATGGCTGTGCGATCGCGCCTCATTGTAAAGCAAAGTAATTTTTTGGCTAACTACTGAAACTTTTATACGCAAATCTTAGGGATTCTCTCAATATAAATTTGTATCAGGCTATACGAATAAGCCAGCAGCGTATTTGCAGATCTACATCAGCAGATACACAAAATAGTTTTGTTTCAGTTAATAGCATATTTCTAAAGAATGAATGCAGTTTCTCTCAAAGGCAGGAGTAAATACTGCAATTATTGCTTCATAATTTTAATAATCAAAATTCCAAATAACACAGCATTTATAAAATGCAGGGTAATGAGGAAATAAATGAAAACGGTATATCAAAAGCATAAAAAAGCTCCCTTACCTGCGGCTGTATTTCTTTCCGCTTTATTATCAGTTCCTCTTTTAAGTAGCTGTGGCGATGGCTCCCGTACAGCCTCACCTCCACCACTCGTAGACGACACAGTTGGTAGAAATGTAAATTATCCCACTGCTACCAACCAACCCCAAGCCAGAAAAGGATTATCTACTGGCCAAAAAGTAGCAATTTTAGCAGGTGCTGCGGCTCTTTATTACCTTTATCAGCAGCGCAAAAATGCCCAAGGAGCAGGGCCAAATGGTAAATATTACTTATCTAAAAATGGGCGTGTTTACTACCGCGATAGCCAAGGTCGGGCTAACTGGGTAACACCGCCACAAGAAGGAATTCGAGTTCCAGAGTCGGAAGCACAACAGTATCGAGATTTTCAAGGCTACAACGGGCGTTCTACAGGTCGTGATTTAACAGACATTGCTCCCCAAGAAGCGCCAGCTTACTAAATTTTTTTAGCACAAAAATTAAGGAGAAAAATTATGGTAGACGGCTTTTTTCAAAAAGCGAAAGAGTTCTTCACAGGCTCAAATAATAACGAGTTTGATCAAGATACAGACCGCGAGGTACGTCCAGCCAGCGAAGATCCCTACGGCGACCCCGCAGAGCAAGGCTATGGCGATTTGACTCCAGCTAGTCAAGATCCCTACGGCGACCCTGCTGGCCAGTATTACGGCGATGTCACCCCAGCCAGCCAAGATCCCTACGGCGATCCTGCTGATGAGTACAGCAACCTAGCTCCCGCAGACCAAGATCCTTACGGCGATCCTGCTGATGAATATGGCCGTTAGTAATAAATAATGTCGTGACGATAGATTAAACTGGTGTTGATCAAAGGTGGTGGTAATTAATACCACTGCCTCTTTTTTTATTGTTATCGAACCACAGAGGAGCCAGTGCGTAGTGCAGAGAACGCAGAGTTGTTTTAATAGCTGGAATTAGGAGGAAGAGCGATCGCTGTTGTCTTTTTATAATATGAAATAAATCCATCATCAGAATAATTAAGGTTAATATCATGACTCAATCAACCCCAAAACAACCTGCACGCCGAGGCAGAATATTTCCAGAACTAACTTTATCACCTGAAGAATTAGCAAGACGCAAAGCAGAAAATGAAGCCTTTCATCAGCGCTGTCGTGCAATATTTGAGCGTGTGCGCCCAGAATATATTGAAAACAATTATGGTTGGTATGTTGCTGTAGAGCCAGATAGTGGTGATTACTTCATTGATGAAGATATAGAAATCGCCCATAAAAAAGCTCTTGAGAAATATCCAAATGCGATGCACTGCGTATTTTGCTTCAATGAGACTGGAGCCACTGGCACAATATGATACTGGGTAAGTTTGGTAGCAGAGGACAGCTTTTTTTGAAATTGATTTAATTACATCTGATGGGTTAAATCTGCCTGTGGATGCCATGTTAGATACTGGGTTTACAGGCTTTATGGCAATTAACAAACAAGATTTAGATGGGCTTGATTGGAATTATATAGGAGATGACAATCTACGAACTGCACAGGGAGAAATTATGTTTGATAGGTATTTAGGTAGGGTGATATTAGATGGACGGGAGTTTGTAATTCCTGTTTATGCAGGAGATGAAATTCGAGAAGTTTTGTTAGGTTCAGAGTGGTTAAAAATACTGCCGTTGGCGGTTAATTATCAGGCTGGTATTTTGACATTGGGATAAATACAATGTCTGAAAAAAGAGACGCTTAACGTCCACGCATTCATATACTTTAGAAGTAATAAAAGATACGCAAAGGTTATAACAAATAAAGACTTAGCTATCTTGAGTATATTTGTAAGTCTCGTAGAAAGTAAAAGCGATCGCTCCTCCAATCAGTTCCTTTTTCTCTACCTAAATAGCCTGTTAATGGTGAAGAAAGTTCAATCAGTAAATCATGAACTATTTCATCAGTTAGTTTAGGGTTAGGTTTGACATTAGCATTATAGAGAACGCGAATTTCTGTTACTATAAAACTCTGAGGTGTAGCTGTTGAATTTTCATCATCTTGTACCGACAGTTCTTTTACTGCTTTGATAATATGCGATCTCAAGTTAATCTGTTTTTCAGTTTTATCAATATATTCTTCAATTTTATAATCGATTTGTCCAGGTTCTAAATATTTCTGTAGTTCGACTAAATTTATAGCACCCGGATATTTTGCTTTTAATTCAACTAATTTTTGTAAAGTCATAGCGTTAATAATACTTACTTTCCATTCTTTAGCAGCTTTCAATATATCTGATGAAGGTTTACCAGGGCCAATTATTAATTTAGCCGAACTTAATACTTGAGTTGTACCTAAGTGCATTCCACCTAGCTTTAGTAATTCCTCAACAGTACCGCTGGGAATAAGTTTACCTGCCTTACACTCACAAACTAGAGGATAAGGCTGGGAACAAAATAAATCTAAGCCTCCTGCACCACCTTTGTAAGCACTTTCAACCTTGAATTCTAAAAATTCTAGACTCTGACGTGTGATGTTTTCAAAATCTGTACCAGCTTGATAGTTACTTTTTTTCTCATCAAGTTCTATGCTGCGATCACCAAACGCTGCAATATTATTAATCCATGCTAAATCTGTCTCAGATTGATAAATCTTCTGGATACTACTCCAACCTAAAAATACTTTAATATCATCATCTAAATGTTTAGCTGCTGGGTTAGTAACTGCAATAGAAGCTAACGTACTCTGCAATTCTTGTAATTCTGGGTGCAGTGGTGGTTCTAATTTTTCTAGTTGCTGTTTGCGTTCGGCAAAGGTGCGATCGCTTAATACTTGTGATTCTTCAGTTACAGTTATGGAATTTTGTAAACTAACAAATTTTCCTATTTTATCTTGAATGTTAGAGTTAGCTGCTAACTCTAATGGTAGATGTGGTAGCAATCATAGTCTAGTGAAATAATGTGTATTTAGTGAGGAGTATAAAGAAGTTTATGCTTTCAAAAGTTTGGCGTAGCAGCGTAATCCATCTAATACGGTGGTGATGGAATCTTCTATTTTGTCAGGTGCGCTATCTTCTACGCTTCCGCCTTGTAGTTGCAAAATATCGTTAGCTTGCAACTCTAGCAGCCAATCATTAAATTCTGTACGGCTTAAGCGATCGCCTATTTGTCTTCTAATCCGATAAATTGGTACTAGATGATTGAAGTTATATTCATAGTTCAATTTGTCATAAACTTCTAACACAGATGATTTGAATTCTTCGTAAGAAGCGATCGCACTTTTACTACTTTTAATTGGTGCAGATGTACTAACAACTGTGCTGCTAATTCCACTAATCCACTTCACTAGTGCATTTGCAGCCCAAGTGCCAACAATAGTTCCATCAAACCTAAAGTCAGAACTTCTCAAACCCTCACCAAGTACCTCCAAACCCTTGGGAGATGCTAGAGAGTACCCAGTTTTTGAAATTGCGATCGCTCCTTGTTTACGTAATTCTTCAAACACACCCTGGTAATCTGCTGCCTTTTTACCTTTGGAGACAATGCGCTTTGTCAATTGGCCTTTCTTAACTTCCTGCTGCGATCCTCCTAAATCCCACAAAGCTAAAAGGAGGCGAGTTTTAGTTTGAGCTATATTTTTAGTTGGCATATTGAGTATTTTTCTTGGCAAAAACATCGTAGCGACTGTTTCTTTTTAAGTTATTCCGAAAACAAAAAATAACCGCGTAATTGCTGAACATTTCAGAAAAATAGCCAATATCAAAAACGACACTATGAGTACAGTGTCGTCTTTATATATGTCAATTAAATTACATTTATTAAAATCTAGTTCTTGAAAATTTCTTCGTTACTAATATTCCGCTAAGAAAGATGAAGCTAAATTATAATTTTGCGGCTAAAATTTCTTACAATCACAATTGGATCTGTTTTCTTTATTAGATAAAATTATGAAATAAGATTGAGTTTAAATTGTTCTTTCTAGGAAATAGGACTAAATTATGGACTACCAAGAGATTATTACGATTGAACCTGGAAAGCGCAGTGGTAAACCCTGTATTCGCGGAATGCGTATCACTGTATACGATATTTTAGAATATCTTGCAGGGGGAATGACAAAAGCAGAAATTTTAGAAGATTTTTCAGAATTGACATCTGAGGATATTAAAGCCTGTCTTGCTTTTGCTGCTGAGCGTGAAAAAAAGTTATTTGTAGTATCGTTGTGAAACTGCAATACGCGATCGCTATTATGACTTCGCTGCTAAAATTTCTTGCGATCGCTCGATATTTTTCCGCACAGATTTAGCAGAAGTATGCAATGCTTCTCTTTCATTATCACTTAAATTTAATTCCAAAATACTTTCAATTCCACCGCAACCTAAGCGACAAGGCACACCAATTACCACATCTTTTAAACCGTATTCACCTTGCAAATAAGCCGCGATTGGTAACAGCCGCGATTGATTTAATAATATTGATTCCACCATGACACTTGTTGCAGATGCAGGGGCAAAAAATGCACCACCTGTCTGTATTAATTCGACAATTTCTGCGCCACCGTTGCGGGTTCTTTCTACTAAGCGATCAATTGTCGCTGCATCTAACAATTCAGTGATGGGAATGCCGTTAACTGTCGCATAACGTGATAACGGAACCATCAAATCACCGTGGCTACCTAATACCATCGCTTTCACATCCGCAGGTAAAACTCCCAATTCTAAAGCGATGAAAGTTTCAAAGCGGGCTGAATCTAATACGCCAGCCATACCCATGATGCGATCGCGTGATAAACCTGTGGCTTCCCAAGCTAAATATGTCATCACATCTAAAGGGTTGGTGACGACAATAAAAATAGCATTGGGAGAATGTGCGATCGCACCCTTCGCTGCTTCAACTACAATCTTGGCGTTAGTTCTCAGCAAATCATCTCGACTCATCCCTGGTTTACGCGGAAGTCCGGCGGTAATCACGACAATTTCCGAACCAGCAGTATCAGCATAATTATTTGTGCCGATAATCTGACGGTTATGTATTTCAATTCCTCTAGCCTCCATTAAATCCAGTGCCAAGCCTTGCGGCATACCCTCAATGATATCGAGTAACACCACATCGGCTAAATTTTTCTCGGCAATACGTTGGGCGAGAGTGCTACCAACTCTACCAGCACCAACGATGGTGACGCGCGGTAAATGGCAAAGGATCGGGGAAGACATAATTAATTCGTAATTCGTAATTTGTAATTGAGAATTAAAACTTATACAGTATTTAATTAATTCGTTGGAAATTGAATTTGGTAAAGCCTCAGCGTACCTCCGCGTTCAACTTTGCGTTACTCTGCGTTTAAAACATCACTATATATATAGTAAATAACTGCGATCGCAAGTTTGAAACTTAGAGGATGTGTGAGAAGTATTAAATATTTCTTTTGATCCCCCCTAGCCCCCCTTAAAAAGGGGGGAATCTAATTCAAAGTCCCCCTTTTTAAGGGGGATTTAGGGGGATCTACTAGTCTTAAGTACAACACCAAAAAGTTTTCAGACATCCTCTTAGAAGGTGGGCAACGCCCACCTACAATTGTGATTTGTCAAAAGCTCGTCAACCACATCCTTAAGTCTGAGGATGGGATGCTTACTTAAATGCTTCTAGTTGATCTAAGCGTAACCAAATATTTGGTGTTGGTACTTGTCCGAACTTCACAAAGGCATAATCACCTTTAATATCCACAACTTCACCCTGAGTTTCAAACAAGTAAGCTGGAAAACGTGTATCACTAGCTTTTGCTTCCACACTATTCTCTAGCTTTTCGCGGATAGCGCGAACTATGTCTCCTTTTTTGACTGGCATAAATTCCCCTCTCAAGTTTGCAGATTGTCTCATAGAGGATTTTAGCTTGCTATAAGAAAGGGGGATAGGGGTATGTAGGTGTAAGGGTCTAGGTGTTCAACAGCCTTACACCCCTACACCCTTATCCCCTTACACCCAGTCTCAACAGATAAATTTTGTGCGTAACCTCCCACTAACGCTGACACTGGGGGCAGAAGTGACTAGAACGCCCAGCTAATTTAGTTCGCTGGATGACGTTGCTACAAATTCGGCAAGGTTCTCCGGCGCGGTTATAAACCCAGGCGACACCACCATAGTTACCGTTGATCCCCTTAACGTTGAGGAAGTTACTAAAGGTTGTACCGCCAGCCGCAATACTCGTTTCTAAGACTTCAATGATGACTTTACGTAACTGTTCAATCTGCTTTAGTTGCAAATCTGTACACAATGTTTCTGGTAACACGCCACATTTAAATAGGGCTTCATCGGCGTAGATGTTACCTAATCCCGCTACTACAGATTGATCTAATAATGCCGTTTTAATCGGACGACGGCGGTTTTGCAGTTTAGCAGCCAGATATTCGGTTGTGAATTCTGGTGAAAATGGGTCTGCGGCAAGTTTCGCTAAACCAGTAATTACACTTTCTACTGCAACTTTTGGGGGAACCCACCACATTTGCCCAAAGGTGCGTTGGTCTACAAAGCGCAATTCCTGTTGATCCCCAAAAAATATTCTGACTCGCGTGTGCTTGTGCAATGGTTCATCACGATGCAGCCATAATAATTGACCAGTCATCCGCAGATGTACACCAAGGTAGCCAGCAGAAGAGAGTTCAGCAAGGAGATATTTACCACGGCGATGCCATGTTGTCATGGCACTGCCTTTGATTCCATGAATAAACTCGTCAACAGAAAACGGGTAGGCGATGGTGCGATTTAGCAACACATCTCCACCCGTAATGCTTTGATTTAGGGTCAATCGATTAAGACCCCTGCGGACTGTTTCAACTTCAGGCAGTTCAGGCATTGGAACTGATAAACAAGCAATTTATTTAGGGGTCACAGAGCAATACTGTTCGATTAAGATCCCCCCGCCTACGGCGACCCCCTTAAAAAGAGGGTAAAAGAAGGTGATAAGCCCCCCTTTTTAAGGGGGGTTGGGGGGATCTTAAAACGGGAAAGATGAGAGAGCAAGTATGTACACACCTTGCGGTGGATATCCATTGTATCTAAAAGAAACGGTAAATACCCGCAGGGCAGTTTCTTTTAGGTAGTGTAGGCTGAGATGAAGCATGAGAGAATTGAAAGTTCACGCTTCGTTCTACATACTTAAAGCTTCCCTTCATCATCCCATTAAAGAATCCCCTTTTGGCTTTGCTGCTTATTTTTTGGGTTTAGCCTTGGGTGCTTCAGTTTCGACTAATTCATCTAAGGCAAAGTTATTGGTATTGATACCAGAGTAATTTACCTTATCAAAACGGACGATGACTGGGTATTTGATGCCGCTTTGGTCAATAGAAGCTACTGTTCCGGTATCTTGAAACCAGTAAGATTCTGGGCGCAGAACACGAACTTTAGAACCACGTTGAACCATGATTATCTTCCCTTTTAGTTATCAATGGCCGATATATATGGCTAATTGATTTCACTCTACAACCTGAAGGTCGCTGCTAGAGGGTTTGTTAAGTTATTTGTCATTGGTCAATGGTCAAAAGGTAGGAGGCAGGAGGCAGGAGGTAGGAAGCAGGAAGTAAAAAGATAGAATTTTATACTTCATACTACCCTTCGGGAAGTCACCCAAAGGGTGCCTACACACTTCATACTTTTTTCTCCCTTGGCTTATCTCTACCTCACGTTAGGTTCCAAGCGAAAGTTACATACCTAAAATAGGGTCAGACCCCCTTGACAAAGCGCACATGATGGGAATAATTTCGTTCGCAAATACACAATTTCAGGAAAAACTTATGTTCGACTCAAAACAAACACACTACCCTCGTTACCCCTGCCAATTCGGAGATCGTCATCTATATAAGTAATGTCTAACCAACCTTGTTGGTTTTCGCTATTGATGGGTACATCAATTCCTGTAAACTTTTTACCTGATTCAATTTGGTGGAGAAAATTTTCAGGAGAAGTGTAGCCAATTAAACGTTGCAAACCTATAATAGAGCGATTAAATTTTACTTGGACGCGACGACCTGAAACTGGCTCAAATTTGGCTGCTACGCTGACTAAGCCTTCGAGATAAGGTAAGCCATATATTTCAGCAATATTGTAAACGCTGGTAGTTTCTACCCGAATACACTGATAAATTTGACCAAGTTTACAAAAAGGTAAACGATCTAGGTTCAAAAGAGCTTTGCTTGTGGTATAAAGTAATCGCCAGTTGCCATTTAGCAAGTTACCAGCTTCCACTGGACGTGGTGTTGGATTGAGGTCTTCTAAACTGGCGATCGCAGCTAAGATTGCTTGTTTCTGTGGCTCAGTAGCCAGCAAACCGCGATTTGTAGGAGCGATCGCATTGATTAAAGCCGCCTTTCCCATCATTGTTTATTACCCCAAATCAAGAATGTACAGAATTCATCCACCTTAAGTTCAATATTGCTGCCTTATGAAAAAAGCTGTAAAAACTACTAAGAAATTATTTCTATCTGTATTACCACTATTAAATAAAATATTTTTGCTAACTTACGGATTTAAGCAGGCAAGACTTGAATCAATAAATAACTAAATTATTACGTTTCAAGTGATAGACTGCTTAATGTCTGGTAACATTAACATTTTGTTTCTTCGTCGATATGTTGAATTCTCCTTTACGTGAAGAACCTCGCAACCAACGCGCTGCTGTAATTCCATTAAAACAAGAGTCCTCCCTTTTAGATTGGTTGCAATCCCACGGTCGTCTGATAGCGCGTGATGTTCATGAACCTGATTTTTCTGAAGAAGAAAACGAAGAAATTTCAGACTTTCTCGGTGGAGAAGACGGCATTGCTGACTACCTTGATGATGATGACGACGATGTAGCTATTGAAGAAGATTAGTCTGCTGAGGCTAGGGACTTGGTGATAGCTGTCGTCCCTGTAGTTAAATTTTGTAGTGTGGAGTGAAGGGAACCTGTGGACGCTAAATTATCTCCTAACCAAGGGTTAAATATTTCTGGTATCGGTCTCGCTTCTGCCTTAGCCACAGGGCTAGGTGTAGCAGCAGTAATTTGTGATTGGATGGGCAATAGATTGCCTTGGCAAGGTATGTCACTCACCATGCCTTTGTTGTTGTGTGCGGTGATTTCGGCTGCTGTGGGCTATGTAGTAATACCTCTATTGCAAGCACTTAAAACAGGACAAATTATCCGCGAAGATGGCCCCCAAGCCCATTTGAAAAAAGCAGGCACACCAACAATGGGTGGAATATTCTTCATCCCTGTTGCGGCGATCGTTGCTTGTATAATGTCTAATTTCGCCACAGAGGTTGTTGCTGTCTCCGCATTAACCCTCAGCTATGGCTTTATCGGTTGGATTGATGACTGGCAAATTCTCCGCCGCAAGTCCAATAAAGGTATTTCCCCCAAGATGAAACTAGCTTTGCAAATCGGTTTTGCAGTGCTGTTTTGTCTATGGTTAATGTTTAATCAACCTTATAATATTACAAATATTGCTTTGCCTTGGGTGAGCTTTGCACTGCCTTTAGGTTTCCTATTTTGGCCTTTGGCAGGGTTTGTGCTGGTGGCAGAGAGTAATGCAACTAATTTAACTGATGGTATTGATGGCTTGGCAGGTGGAACTGTAGCGATCGCACTTCTGGCGTTAGGTGCTGTAGTTGCCCCAACATCCCCAGCATTGATGGTTTTCTGTGCAGCTTTAAGCGGTAGTTGCTTAGGTTTCTTAGCACACAACCGCAACCCAGCCCGCGTATTCATGGGTGATACTGGTTCTCTGGCGTTGGGTGGTGCATTAGCTGCGGTGGCACTGTTAACTAACAGTTTGGTCGCATTATTTATGCTCAGCGGTATCTTCTTTGTCGAAACACTCTCTGTAATGGCGCAAGTTGCTTATTACAAAGCGACAAAAGGCCCAGATGGTAAAGGTAAACGGTTGTTTAGAATGGCTCCTTTACATCATCATTTAGAGTTGGGTGGCTGGTCAGAGTTACAAGTTGTGGGTGTATTTTATGTAATAGCTGCAATGTTAGCTGTAATTTGTTTAGCGATCGCACCTTTCTAAATTCTTTAAAAAAACTGATTTAACAAAAAGAACCCTGAAATATTCAGGGTTCTTTTTTAATTGAATGAAGTGAATAATTTTACATGGAATTTGAATGGAATTCAGATAAAGCGATGCTAAATCTTGAAAAGCATGGTGTTTTTTTTCAGGAAGCCGCAACTGTATTTAATGATCCACTATCCATAACTTTTCCTGAGCCTGACCACTCAATTGGGGAAAGCCGCTACGTTATCATTGGCTTATCTGGGTTTGGACAACTGTTAGTAGTTGCACATTCTGATAGAGGGGAAAAGGTAAGAATTATCAGCGCCCGAAAAGCTACTCGTCAAGAAAGGAGGTTTTATGAAGAAGGAATTTGAAAACGAAATGGAAGATGAATTGCGTCCTGAGTATGACTTTACTCAAATGGAAGAGGGAGTTAGAGGTAAATATATTGAGCGGTATCGTAGACAAACAAACCTAGTGCGTTTAGATCCTGATGTTGCTCAAGCTTTTCCCAACGATGAAGCAGTCAATGAAGCATTAAGGTTACTAATTCAGATTGCCCAGCGTCAGCAACCCAAAAATACTGTGCAGCAAACAGAATAAGAATTTACAATATGATATTTGTAGAGCCAGAAATTACAGAATAAAAATGACAGTATATGCTCTAAATTTTCTCTTCAGAAAAGATTTGATCAAACAAAGACCGCTTAACTCTGAACTCAATTTTCAGGAGTTGTTGATAAAGCTCATCCAAGCTTTCAATGCTGATTTTGTTATCTTGGCTCAACTTCTTAATAACAGCTAAAGTACCTTTGATAGTTAAACCGAGTCTTCTTGCTTCTTTCCTAGCTGTTGAGTCATCTAGCAGAACATAGTCTGCATTTAGCTCAATTCCCAAAGCAATAGCTTCTGATTCTCCTTTGCCCAAGCGTTGATTTAAACTATTGACAAGGTTTCTTAAGTTGGATGCTCGAATTTGAAGATTACTAGAGTTAATCAGAGCTTGAACACTTTGGCTAGATGGATCTGATTTAGCTTTAATTTCATCCGCGACAGATTGAGGAATATAAAAATCATCGGGATATTCAAAAAACTGATTTAGATAGTTCAACTTTGACAGGAAAATCAGTGGTGATGAATTGATGACAATCTGCATTCATTTACCAATTTTTTTCTAAAGCAACATCTTCTTCACAGAGGTAAGAAAACTCAATTCCCATCAGGTCTAGAATTTTGAGGAATTCTGCTGGTTCTAGCTGCATGATCTCAGCAGCTTTTTTCAAGCTAATTACTTTGGCAAGTAAAGCACCGAGTAAAAAGAGAAAGTTTTCTTTTTGTTCGATATTTTGAAATAACTGAATTTCGGAGGCGATGGTTTGAGTTAGTTCTTTATTCATAGGGATGTTTTCATTAATTAGTATCGGTAGGGTGGGTATTCATTACTATATTCTAGGTTAATAGCTTCCCAAAAATGGAGTATGAGTCCCAGCCAAATTACTCATGAGTATGAACTTACAGAAGCACAGGTAAGAGAAGCTCTCAGTTTTTATGTAGTCAATAAAGAGCAGATTGACGCGGCGATCGAGGTATCGGAAACGTAGAATCTGCAAGACTTCATAGGAAATGACCTATTTGGAAATCTTTACAATTTTGTGTAAGCTTTACATATTACAGCTTACAAACCTCGACATTAAAGAAGAATACCCTGCAATCGCACTACCAACTGTTCCTTCTCCCCACGCTCCCCAACCGCTCATCCGTTCATTCCACCAATACCCCATACTACCTAAACTTTTGATCTCAACCCACATCCCCATCAATCCAATCTGAAATCCCTCCCATACATCCAACGAACCAATACTAGGGAGATGTCCAGTATTCGCTGTAACATCGAATATATAGTTATCATAGGTTATCCATTCTTTCACCAAAAATCCCTTTCGCCAGCCTACGACATCGCCAAACTTGCACCAAGTTTTATAATTAGCATTGGTATTACCACCCACACTTTCCCAAATACGATTTTGTACACTAAAACCAAAGCGCCCATGACTGTATTTGACCCACAGTTCGTCAATTGTGCATAAGTCAATGCATGGAAAGTTGTTAATTGATTGAATATCAAGCCGGCCTTTCTCTTCTTTACCAGCAGCTTTTAGCATCACTGCCAGAGTTTCTTCATCTGCTTCTTTCCAATTTCCAGCTTTGAGTAAATCGCGCAAGCACTTATAGTCTACATCTTCATCCGAACTGAGATCATCAGTTTCTTGTGTTGGATTAGTGCTTATTTGAGTAGTTTTTTGTTCTCGTTTTCGCCTCTTAGCGACTTCTTGTTTTCGTTGCTTTTGTAACCTTTCGGCTTCCTGTTGTTGTAGTAGTTTCTCAGCTTCTTCTATTGAATCCAAAACTATTTCTTCAACTCTCTTTATATGCTCATTCCTGAGTCCTAACGACTGGTAAAACTGTTTTAATCTATTACGGGCATATTCATCTAGAGGGTATTTTTTTTGAACTTCTTGTGTAAATTCCTGCTCATAGCGCCGCAGGTTATTTGCATACTCTTCTTTTTCTCGTTGTTTCTGTATCTGAACCTGTTTTTGATATTCTGTTTCTTTAACAGATGTAATCTCTAACTCAATCGGCACTACATCCTCATTCCTCAAGCCTAAAACGTCTTGCTGATAATCTTTCAGCATCTTATAGGTATTCTGATCAAGAGGATACTGTCGTTCAACTTCCTTAGCAAATTCTTCTTTGTAACTTTCTAAATTGGCAACCCGTCTACGGAAAGGTTCTAATACTTCGTCCTCTATTTCCTTGGCTTTTTCGTTAGTGAGTCCTAAGTATTCTTGCTTCTTCTTTAATATTTGGATAGCAAGTGAAGCAATTTCGCCTTTTTGAGCATATTGTTCAACGAACTTACGATACTCTGCCTCTGAACTCTTTGGCGCATTAGCGATGATAATATGAAAGCCTTCCTTATCCACAATGATGCTTGGTGTCATGTTCGGCTTCACTTCTAGAACTTTTGCCTTGGCATAATCATGCAGTTCATGGATAAAGATATAACCACTGTTGTCTTTATCTGCTGCGCCAGTTTCTATTCCCTCTACTAGATATTGCGTGTAAAGCGAAAGTGTTGAGCCTTCCTGCTCAAAAGATTTTTGAGTTGCACTGGAAGATGTCAGAACAACTCGTCCTTCCGCCCCTAGCTGCTGTTTGAGATCGAGACCAATGCTTTTTAGCCGCCAACCTTCGGCGAAAGCACCACTATAGCAAGCATCTAAAATCAAAACTTGCCGTTTAGCATAGCAATTTTTTGATTCTTGTTGGATAAAATTTGCGTCTACAGAAGTAGATTTAAAATAATTTTTAACTGTATTTCGAGTCGTTAAATAGAGATGACCTTCATCATTAGTAATACCATGACCAGAGAAAAAGAATAATACTAAGTCATCTTTACCCGCTTCTTTAAACAGCTTTTCAATTGCCGTTCGCATGGCGAGCGCATCGGGATTCAGCAGCTGTTCAATCTGCTCAAAACCTCCCAGTTTTGGGTTTTGCAAAACTCGCTGCATAGCTTCCACATCATTGAGTGCTGCTGAGAGGGAAGGGATACCTTCACCGTACTCACTGACTCCAATTAGTAGTGCTATCTTCTTAGCCATTGCTGCGATCGCCCATTGCTGCTAATAAGTCTTTTGCTACTCTCTCAGTTTCTAGTAGCTCTTGTCGGCTTTTAGCTTCAATGTTGACTTCTTTATCTCCAGCTTTCACAGTAATTTTGATAGGCTTGTCGCCCAGGCGATCGCCTAAAAAACTTAAGAAGCTTTTTACATTCTTCATGCTCACTTCAGCCGTCAGAAATCCTATCAAAGTGGCAAAACCTGGCTTGCTTCCTGCTTCTGAATTCAAATCTTCTGTGCGATCAGCCTTTTCCACCTCATCTAATTCGCGGATTTCCCGTAGCAGCTTAGTTGCTATTTTTTGCCGTCTCTCATCATCTAACTCTGGGTCATCAACGGCAAAAGTGAATTGAATCGTAGGTTTTTCTGTCATTTTAAGCTTCAGAGTCGCATTATCTACACTGTAGTATACTACATGGGAAAATTCTACGATTTCGTATAAAAAAAGATAGTTTACTTAAACATAATCAAACTACCTCTTCCTACTTATTCTGTAACTAATTTTGCCTAAGCCATCAACACACTTTGCAATCCTTTTCAATCCCAAATTGATATCAGTCACTATTTACTCATCTGACTTACTAAATGAGTCAGTTCAGGTAATATCAGTTTTCCATCCTTAGTCGCACAGCATTGCTAGAACTAGGAAGAGAAAAGATTAATTTATTTTGATAAACACCTGCAACGGTACGGGAACCAATTTCTTGATAACTTACCTTTTGCTCATTGCGATCGCTCATGAATAAACAGCTTCTAACTTCTTTGAGAAGTCTGATATCTCAATTCTTTCAGAACACAAAACCTTGTCGTTATGAATTAAACCCTTGTCGGTACAACACGAAACTTTGTCGAATTCAATTCTGAATTCTGGCTCCTGACTTCTGAATTCTGTTTTGATAACTGTTCACAATTGGAGTAATTCTGTTAAATAATCTTACTAAAATTACTCCCATGCAACATAATTTGTCCCTGAAAAACTGGTAAATTCTTAACAAAAATCTTTGTTTTAGTACTTGACAAGTATAAAATTATACTTTATATTAAAGACATGATAAAGGCGATCGCCTCCTTCCCCAAAGAACTAAGCGATCGCCCTTATCTAAACCCCACAATTGATAAAAGCGATCGCTCTCTTCTTGGCGGAATCAGGCGATCGCTTTTATAAAAAACCACAATTGGAGTATCAATACAATGATGACACAATTACTCAAATTCGCCCAATCTCAATTAGCGCAGTTCTTAAGCAAAGATTTCCACTCCCCCAGGAGCAAGCAATCTTCCCCACTACCACTTCCTAAGCGAGAACCAATTAAACATTTGCTCATTGGTTCGCCTCAAGCTGTCACTAGTACAATTAACTATTTGCAAGTAATTGGCTACGCCAGTGTAGGAGATTGGAGTCCACTGCTACCAACTGGCAATGCAGATGAGGTGATGAGTATTTTAACCCGTCAAATTTTGATCCAGTAATTTAGATGTAGAGACGTTGCAGTGCAACGTCTTTTTAAAATATAGTGCTGTAGTTTCTATTTCCGCATTTGACTAACTAAATGAGTTAGTTCAGGTAATATCAATTTCTCCATACCTAATCGCACAGCATTACTGGAACCAGGGAGAGAAAAGATGAATTTATTTTGATAAACACCTGCGACGGCGCGAGAGGCGATCGCACGGGAACCAATTTCTTGATAACTTAAAAATCTAAATAACTCCCCAAATCCTGGTAGAGTTTTCTCTAATAAATTTTCAATAGCATCATAAGTCGTATCTCTCGGTGCAATGCCTGTGCCACCATTGAAAATCACCGCATCCAAATTAGCATTTTTACCCAGCAATTCTATTTGTTCTTGAATTTGTGCTGGTTCATCTTTGATAATTGCGTAGGCTGCAACACTATGGTTAGCGCCTAACAATAATTGTTGAATAAGTTGACCACTTTTATCTGTTTCTAATGTGCGCGTATCACTGACAGTAACTACAGCGCAAGTTACCGTTATTTCAGCCACATTTGGATGGGGTTGTTGCGTCATCCGACTTTAAATTTTGGATTGAGGCTTGTACTATTGCAAAATTATCGTTCATTTGGCTAAAAAAGGATGAAGAATGAAGGCTAAAGCGTTTATTTCATACTTCACACTACCCTTCGGGAAGTCACCCAAAGGGTGCCTACACACTTCATACTTCAGTTGACTACTTAAGATTTGCTAAATCCTAAATCGTTTTCTTTAGCATATCGCTCCATAAAACGGATAAAGCGATCCCACTCTTCAGGAGATTTCATAATATAAACAGCTTCTAATGCTTCTGGCTTACCGTTGACGAATCTAGCTTTGACTTCGCGGGTAATTATTTCGCCTTCCTCGTCAAGCAGATACATCCCAGTGATGTCTTCAGTACTGCCTTGGCTCAAGGCTTTGGGATTGTCGAAAACAAAGGTTGCTGTACCAGTATCACCAGTGCGCGATCGCGTCAAACGTACATCTGGTACTACTTCTTCGTCAATACCTTTAGAAAACTGGATTTTTGCCATGATGAGAGAATTTAAAGTTTTGTGATCGTTAATTTAATATTCTCTCATCATTTAGAACTCAGTAGTCTATGAAGTATGAAGTATGAAGTGTGAAGTATGAAATTTTTCCTTTTAACTTCCTGCCTTTTGACAGTTGACAATTGAACGAGTTACCTTTCCAAAAATAAGGTTACAGGGCCGTCATTTTCGATGGAGACTTGCATCATCGCGCCAAATTTACCTGTTTCGACTCGTAAACCACTGGCGCGTAATTTGTTAACAAAGCTGTTATATAAATCTTCTGCGGTTTGAGGAGATGCAGAACGGTCAAAAGAAGGACGGCGGCCTTTGCGACAGTCGCCATAAAGGGTGAATTGACTGACTACCAACAATTCACCATTAATTTCTTGCACAGATTTTTGCCATCTGTCTCCACCGTCTTCATTGGGAAACAAGCGCAATTCTAGGCATTTACGCGCCATCCAGTCGAGTTCTGCATCTGTGTCTGTATCAGCAATACCTACGAGTAAGTTTAATCCTCGTCCAATTTTGCCTACAGTTTCACAGTTAACTGTTACTTGTGATGATTTCACTCGCTGGATGATAACGCGCATAAAAGTCTGAAGTGTGAAGTATGAATTATGAAAATAAATATTTCATACTTTATACTTCAGACTTCATACTTACTTGCCGAAGCCTTTACCGCGACTTACAGAAGGTAAACAAACGCAGTTTTCTAATTGTGTCATTAAAGTTTCGCGGTCTAGATTTTGACCAATTAGCACAAGCTGGTTTTTGGGTTCACCTTTCCACTCGTCATCGTCTAGGGTGAAGCGTTTACCGCACAGATGGAAAATGTGCCGCTTGGGACTTTCATCAAACCACATTACACCCTTGGCGCGGAAAATGCTTGTGGGTAGCTGGTTATCAAGGAAATACTGGAACTTCCTGATAGAAAATGGCTTGTCACTTTGGAAGGATATGGAAGTGAAGCCATCATTTTCTAAATGGTCGGAATGATGGTGGTGATGATGGTCGTGGTCGTGATGGTCGTGACCGCAGGTTGAGTGGTCGTGGTCGTGGTCGTCATGACCAGAATTTGAATGGTCATGGTCGTGATGGTCATGATCATGATGGTCATGGTCATGCTCATCAGCAGCATCAAAATATTTGTCAGACTCAAACAATCCTACACTGAGAATTAAAGCGAGTGGTACTTGCGATCGCTGGGTACGCAAAATTCTCGCGCCTTCTTTGACTTCGTTGATTTTTCGCTCTAACTGAGTCAAAGTAGCTTCATCAACCAAATCTGTTTTGTTCAACAGAATAATATCACCGTAGGCAATTTGACTATAAGCTGCTTGCGAGTTGAACAAATCTAAGCTGTAGTTGGCTGCATCTACAACAGTGATAATCGAATCTAGACGGGTTAAGTCCCGTAATTCTGTGCCTAAAAATGTTAAGGCCACAGGTAGCGGATCTGCTAGTCCAGTGGTTTCTACCACCAGATAATCTAGCTTTTCTTCACGTTCTAATACTTTGTAAACCGCATCAACTAAATCATTATTAATGGTGCAGCAGATACAACCGTTACTTAGCTCTACCATATTATTACTGTCATCGGTGGAGATAATTAACTCGTTGTCGATGCCAATTTCACCAAATTCATTCACCAGTACAGCGGTTTTTAAACCCTGTTGGTTCGTGAGAATATGATTTAGTAAAGTCGTTTTGCCGCTACCAAGAAATCCAGTAATAATTGTTACTGGTAGACCTTGTTTAGGCGCATTCATGGGTTGAGATTCAGAATTCACTGCTGATTGCATAGCGCTGTTATCAAACAAATCAAAAAATAGAAAACTTCTCTAAGTTGCGGCTGCCACCATTGGAAAATTCAAATTTACAAAAGGTAGCGCAGATAGTCCAGAAAACACTAGCATAGGGATGCTGGACAAACTTTCCAGTTGTTTTACCCTATTATTGCGTATCCCTCTATTGCCGCATTACTCTGTTATGACCCTAACTGTTTACAATACCCTCACCCGTCGTCAAGAACCGTTTGAAACAGTCGAAGCAGGCAAGGTTAAGATGTATTACTGCGGCGTGACGGTTTATGACTATTGCCATTTGGGTCATGCTAGAGCTTGCATCGTTTGGGATGTTGTGCGCCGCTATCTCCAGTTTATCGGCTATCAAGTCCGCTATGTCCAAAATTTTACTGATATTGATGACAAGATTCTTAACCGAGCGCGACAAGAACACTCATCAATGGAGGCTGTAGCTGAACGCTTCATCAAAGCGTATTTTGAAGATATGGCACGGTTGGGAATCAAAGAAGCTGATGAATATCCTCGTGCGACACATACGATCAACGGGATTCAGCGATTAATTCACCAGTTAGAAACTAAAGGTTTTGCTTACCCTTCTGATGGTGATGTTTACTATGCTGTACGGCAGTTTGCTGAGTATGGTAAGCTTTCTGGTCGCAGGTTAGAAGATATGCAAGCTGGGGCAAGCGTTCGCGCAGCGTCTCCGCAGGAGAATCGCGTTAATATAGAAAACCCAGAATATCAAAAGAAAAAAGACCCGTTTGACTTTGCTTTGTGGAAAGCCGCTAAACCCGGAGAACCTGCTTGGGAATCACCTTGGGGTGCTGGTCGTCCGGGATGGCATATTGAATGCTCGGCGATGGTGCGCGATCGCTTGGGTGAGACAATAGATATTCATGCTGGTGGTGAAGACTTAATTTTTCCCCACCATGAAAATGAAATTGCTCAATCGGAAGCAGTCACAGGTAAACCTTTAGCACGTTATTGGCTGCACAACGGGATGGTAAATGTGAATGGTGAAAAAATGTCTAAATCTTTGGGCAACTTTACAACCATTCGAGATTTGCTGAATCGAGGAATTGAACCAATGGCTGTGCGTTTACTTGTGCTGACAGCACAATACCGTAAGCCAATTGATTTCTCAGATGAAGCACTCGCTGATAAGACAAACGCTTGGCACACCCTTAAAGAAAGTTTGCTGTTTGGTTTTCAACACGGTAAGCAACTCGGCTGGGAAACTACTTCTCCAGAAATACCCAGCAACGCCAGTCCGCTCAATTCGGGAAACCCGCCCACGCGGCTGGCTCCTCAGCACTCTCTTGTACAGACGCGATTAATCGCGTCTGTACTCAGCACTACTTTTGTTGAACGCTTCAAAGAAGCTGTAAACGATGATTTTAATTTTCCTGGTGGGTTAGCTGTGATATTTGAGTTAGCCAAAGAACTACGGCGAGAGAGAAATCTCCTCGTACATGAAGGCAAAACTGAAACACCAGCCGATGAACTCAAAAAACAGTGGCAAACGCTTGTATTTTTGGCAGAGGTTTTAGGTTTAACAGCCGAAATTGAAGATATCAGTTTGGTAAATGATGACCTCAGCGATGCTGAAATTGAAGATTTGATTCAACAACGGCAAGCCGCTAGAACAGCAAGGAATTTTGCAGAAGCAGACCGCATCCGTAATGAATTACAAGGTAAAGGTATTACCCTAATTGATAGTTCTGAAGGTACGCGCTGGCACAGGAATTAATCTTATACCAATTTTAGATGAAGACGCATAGAAAGAACCCCACCGCCTGCGGCACCTCCCCTTGGTAAGGGGAGGTTGGGAGGGGTAAAAATAATGTGCAGCTTCACAGAGAATTGGTATTAGACATAGGCTTTTGTAACTTCCAAATTGCAGTTTTTATCTCAAAAACTCAACTACAAAAGCCTTTCTTTAGCTAAAGTTTGGTCAGATAAACTCAACATTAGAAGGAATGTTATGAATGCATAACATTCTATTTTAAACTAGGTTTCTGGAACTTCCTGCTTTCTTTATTAATTTATGGTTTCTGCATTATTACACCAAATCCAACTTTTAGACTGAGTGGTGAGAACAGTCTTGAAAAAGTATCTCATGTCTGATAATTTACATCGATTAGGGTAAAAGTTAAAGGATACAAATTAGTATCAAATACAACAGATTTTGTTAAAAACATAAAATTTTCTAGGCTTTAAAGAAAAGAAAAGTAGAGGAAATTACAGAATTTGTTTAATAGCTGGTTAGTTGATTGCTAATCTAGGAGAAGCTAAAGAAATAAATAAAAACAGTATTCATAAATCAGTCAAATTGTCAATATAAATTCACTAAATTTGCAATTTAAAATTATGTGGTCTGAATTAACAAAAGCGATCGCCAGCTTTAATATACCTGCGGATTGGATTGGTATCAGAGCCGTCAAAGAAACAGCCTCGAACCGTTATGTGCGTGATGGCATACCCCAAGCTAACGGTAAATCTACTACCGAGGGAGCCATGATAGAAGTTTTAGTGAATGGCTGTCTAGGTTATGCTGCTACCAACTCTTTAGAACTAACCTCCCTCGAATCTGCTGCCCAGATAGCTTACAAACAAGCACTTTCCTCCAGTCAATGGTGGATATATCCGTTTCAAGAAACTGAACGTCCCAAAGTTGTAGGTGAATATAACTCGCTGTTTTTGGAACCATTAGACGCGCTGAGTCCGGGAGAAATCAATGAATTGTTGGTACGGATGTGCCAGACAATGAAAATCAATGACAAAATCGTGCAAACCACAGCCAGCATCAGCACTAGTGAACGAGAAAGTTGGTTTGTCAGCAGTAACGGCTCAGAAGTCTATCAAAAGTTTATCTCCTTGGGGAGTAATTATGGAGCGATCGCTCAAGACGGAGCAATTGTTCAGCAACGTACCAATAACGGTTGGCAAGCACACTGCTATCAAGGTGGATGGGAACTTTTAGGACAAGAAAATTTGTGGCAACGGGTGCAACAAGTAGGAGAACAAGCCCTAGAACTGTTGACTGCGGCGGAATGCCCAACTACACGCACTAACTTAGTCCTAGCACCAGACCAAATGATGCTGCAAATCCATGAAAGCGTCGGGCATCCCCTAGAAATTGACCGAATTTTAGGTGATGAGCGTAACTACGCAGGCGGTAGCTTTGTCAAAACCGCCGATTTCGGTCAGCTAGTTTATGGTTCACCATTGATGAACATTACCTTTGACCCCACAGTGCCAGGTGAGTATGCCAGCTACGCTTTTGATGATACTGGTGCAGTAGCGACAAGAGAATATTTGATTAAAGAAGGTGTACTCCAACGGGGTTTAGGCAGTTTAGAAAGTCAAGCCAGAGCCGGAGTACCTGGAGTAGCTTGCGCCCGTGCTTGCTCGTGGAATCGACCAGCAATTGATCGCATGGCTAACTTAAACTTAGAACCAGGAAACGCCACTTTTGACCAAATAATTAGCGGTATAGAATATGGCATTTATATGGAATCAAACCGCTCTTGGTCAATAGACGATCGCCGTTATAAATTCCAGTTTGGTTGCGAATATGGCAAATTAATTGAAAATGGCAAACTCACCAAAACTCTCCGCAACCCCAACTATCGCGCCATAACACCAGAATTCTGGCACAGCCTCATCAAAGTCGGAAATGCTGATAGCTGGCAAATGTATGGCACTCCTTACTGCGGCAAAGGAGAACCTAATCAAGCCATTTGGGTAGGACATGGTTCCCCTGTTTGCGTATTTGCTAACGTTGAAGTCTTCGGCGGAGGTAGTTGAAAAAGTCAAAAGTTAAAAGTCAAAATGCAAAAATATGACTTTTTTTATATGTAACTTAATTACGAATTAAGAATTAGCATCATACCAATGAAAGAAGAATTAACTGCTTTAGAATCTAGCTTTAATCATCTGTTAGAAACGCTGCTAATCAAAAAAGTAGAAGATGAAGAATTTACTCTCAGACTCAGCAGTGAACGGAGTCAATTTACTCGTTTTAATCATGCGAAAGTTAGACAAACAGGCTGTGTAGCTGATGGTTGGATTAAACTAACTTTAATGACAAAGCAACGTAGTAGTTCAAGGCAGTTTCCTTTTACAGGCAATTGGGAAAAAGATTGGTACAGAGCATATCAAGCTTTACAAGAATTACGAGATGAACTACCTATATTACCGATTGATCCTTATTTAGTTTTACCGTCAGGAAATAATACTAGTCGAGAAGTACATCATAGTAATTTATTAGCACCAGAAGCGGTAGTTTCTAACATATTAGCAGAAGTTATAGAATTAGATTTTACTGGCATTTATGCTGGGGGTGTAGTAATTAAAGCCTATGGAGATTCTAGCGGTCAGAAACATTGGTTTGCGACCGATACTTTCACATTAGATTATTCTTTGTTTATCAGTTCTGGACAAGCTGTGAAAGGAACATTTGCCGGAAACAATTGGGATTTAGCCAGTTATGCAGCTAAAATCAGTGAAGCAAAAAAACAACTCAAACTACTGTCGCGTCCAGCAAAAGAATTGCCTAGAGGACAGTATAAAACTTATTTTGCACCTGCGGCTGTTGCTGATTTATTGCATATGCTTTCTTGGGGTGCTGTGAGTGAGTCAGATATCCAACAAGGTAATAGTGCTTTAGCTGCCTTATCAAGACAAGAAAAACAGTTGTCTCCAAAGTTTAGTTTGAAAGAAAACTTTCAATTAGGTGTAGTGCCACGCTTTAACGAACTAGGCGAAATGGCAGCATCAGAGTTACCAATAATTGAAAAAGGAGTTTTAGTAAATAGCTTAGTTAACTCTCGTACCGCTAAAGAATATCAAAAAACTGCTAATGGTGCTAATAGTGCAGAAAGTTTACGCACGCCAGAAGTCAGTCGGGGAAGTTTAAGATTTGAACAGATTTTACCTAACTTAGATACAGGGTTATATGTGTCCAATTTGCATTATCTTAATTGGAGCGATCGCCCCACAGGTAGAATTACAGGTATGACTCGTTACGCCTGCTTTTGGGTCGAAAATGGTGAAATTATTGCACCTATCGCAAACTTGCGCTTTGATGAAAGCCTTTATCGTTTTTGGGGAGATAATTTAGTCGATTTTACTAATTTTCAAGAATTTATCCCTGAAGTTGGCACTTATGAAAGTCGCCATTTAGGCGGAAGTCTAGTTCCTGGTATGTTGGTGAATGATTTTACTTACACTTTGTAAATTATTCATAAAATCATCAATTAGATGAGTTAAATAACCCAAAATAGGAGTTGAATTTGGCAAATTGAAAAAATAGGTGGCCACAATTGAGTTCACTCGCTCGTAAATCCTGTTAAATCAAAAGCCTTAGTTAATCAAGTGGGCTACGAACAGCTGCGCGGCAGCACTTCAGATTTACTATATTTAAAATTAATCCATAATTTCAATTTGATAACTATAACCCTGCTCAGTTAAAAATAGCTGACGATGACGGGCAAAATCTTCTTCACAAGTACGCAGCGAAACTAAAGTATAAAATTGCGCTAGTCGATCATCAGATTTAGGACGTAAAACTCTACCTAAACGCTGTGCTTCTTCTTGGCGAGAACCATATTTACCAGAAACTTGAATGAGAATGTCTGCATCTGGTAAGTCAATGGCAAAGTTACCGACTCTGGATAAAACGAGTCCACCTAATTTACCTTCTCTAAAGGCTTGATAAAGTTTTTCTCGCTCTTTTTCTGGAGTTTTGCCAGTAATTAATGGTAGCTTTGTTACTTGTGCGATCGCTTCCAATTGAGACAGAAATTCGCCAATAATTAAAATGCGGTGTCCTGATTCTTTCTCCAGTAAATCTTTGACTACTTGCACCTTGCGCGGATTTTCGGCTGCGACACGAAACTGGTTCCGCCTGGGTGCTAAGGCATATTCCATTTGCCGTTCTTGATTTTGAGATACGCGAATTTCGGTGCAACTAGCAGTGGCGATGAAACCTTCACCTTCTAGTTCTCGCCAAGGAACATCATAACGTTTTGGGCCAATCAGAGCGAAGACATCGCCTTCTCTACCATCTTCCCGAATGAGGGTAGCAGTGAGTCCCAAGCGGCGACGGGCTTGCAGTTCAGCGGTGATCCGAAAAACTGGCGCGGGGAGAAGGTGAACTTCGTCGTAGATGATTAAACCCCAAGAACGGGCGCGAAATAAATCAAAGTGGGGAAAATCACCGTCGCGGTGATGGCGATAGGTGAGGATTTGATAGGTTGAAAGGGTAATTGGCCCTGTGTTTTTGACTTCGCCACTGTATTCTGCGATCGCATCTTCTAATAAATCTGTTTTATCTAATAATTCTCGTCGCCACTGCCGCACAGACGTTAAACTAGTTGTTAGTACAAGTGTACTTTCTTGGACAGCGGCGATCGCCGCCATACCGACAATTGTCTTACCTGCACCACATGGCAGCACAATTACGCCACTACCACCTTGTACTCTTCCCGACTGATAAAATGCTTCTGCTGCTTGACTTTGGTAGTCCCGCAGCAGAAATTTTTTCCCCGTGCGTGTCTCTTGACGCAACTGAATTGCTAAAGCATCCCCAGTTACATAACCTGCAATATCTTCCGCAGGATACCCAGCTGCTAACAAAGCCTGTTTCAGCAAGCCGCGAAAACTAGCTTCAACTTGAAAGGACACCTGCGAAAGTCGCTTACCTAATAATGGTGCTACTTGCTTATCTCGTGATAACAATTCTGCCAAAGGATGGTCACTCATCCGCAGTAGTAAACTATCTCCATCACGCTCAATTACCGTCAATCCATACCGACTACCCAAGGTGGTGATTTCTTGGGCGACAGCTTCCGGGATGGGATATTTGGCATAGTCTCGCAAAGCCGCCACCATCGCTTCCACCTGCATCCCAGCTGCCCGTGCATTCCAAATACTCAACGGTGTAATTTGGTATGTGTGAATATGTTCGGGACTTTTAATCAGTTCGGCGAAAGGTGCGATCGCTTCTCTGGCTTTAGCAGCTGTGGGAGAATGTACTTCTAAAAGAATAGTGCGATCGCTCTGCACAATCAGCGCATTTTCCGGGATGTAAGTCATGATTTTTTCAGCTAAATCCTACGTATAATTTAGTAATTTTTTGTAATCTCAATAGTAATCCTGTCGAGCAATAGTATAAAGAGAACACAGGGTAAATAAGCTACTAGTATGATGACAATAAAATGATTAATTCATTTCAAATCCAAACTAACTGACAATATTACCTTGTTACCATTTCATTAGCTGATTGCTATTATGCTCAATCCACAAAAGCTCCCATTTCTAGAATCTGTTGGTTGGCAAATCAACAATCTAAATAAATTAACTGAAAAAGAAATGCTCCAATTATACCAGCGCAATTGGCATCACCAAACTACTTTCAAAAATTTAAAACAAGAAGAAAAAAACTTTGTTCATTACTTAGCCAAAAAATATAATTCTTGGATATTACCAGATTTTGAAATGTTTGACTCAAATCATCACAATAAAATCCTAAAAATACTTAATGCTTTTAATCCAGAAGTTTTAAAAAAAGCTGCTGCACATTTTGCTGGTGGTACACTCTTGGCATTAGAATATGATGAATACAGACTGAGTAAAGATATTGATTTTCTCTTTCCCTATGCAACTGAAAATTATAGATATTTAAGGCATTTAGTTTACGATCAAGGAATTGCAGCATTATTTCAAAGTACAACAGATATTCAATTAGGTGAAAGTACAATAAATCAATATGGTATTTGTTTTCCTGTTGCAGTCAATGAAACAAATATTAAAGTAGAAATTGTAGCCAATGGAGCTTTTTGCTTAGATCCTCCTATTTATCCAAAATGGGTAAATATTCCTTGCTTGAGCATAAGTGATAGGTTTACATCAAAACTTATGGCTAACGCTGATAGATGGAACGACTCAAGCATACAATCCAGAGATTTAATTGACTTAGCAATGTTGCGCGTAAATAACGAAATCCCTTCACGCGCAATTGCTAAAGCTGAAGAAACCTATGAAGTGAAAAGGCCACTAGTTAAAGCAATTAAAAATTTCATTGAGAAAGAAGAATATAGAAATAAATGTTTTCAACAGCTAAATGTACCTGAAGATAAAAGAACAATAATCATGAATGGCATAGATTTACTTATTCTTGATTTTCAATGAAATTATTTAAAATATATTTGTGATGCTGCTGCGCTGATTGCTCTATTAACAGAAGTTAGTACAATAATATGATAATCTTTTTTATTAATGAACCTTATGCTAGTTAAAGATTTAACTGTTGAAGAACTAAAACTTTTGATACAACAAACTGTTACAGAAACCATTGAATCTCTATTGATTGATTTTGAGGAGGATAGGCAATTAAAGCATGAAATCAAGCAGCAGTTACTTGATTCGCTACAGCGTACTCGAAGCGGGGAACGTGGAATTCCGGCGGCGGAGGTAGCGAAAAAATTGGGATTGAACTGGTAATGAGCTATCAAGTCGAGTTTACAGCCGAAGCAATTGCTCGTTTAGAAGTAATAACTTCAACAATTCAATATTACTTATTACGTAAAATTCGCTGGTTATGTGAAAACAATGAATACATTTATTCAGCCAATAAATTTACAGATATCACCTGATTCTTTAAATCAAGGTGAACAGGCTATTCGTTTAGAATTAGCTCTACAGTTATATGCACAGAATATTTTTACCTTTGCTCAAGCACGTCACTTAGCCAACTTATCTGTCTGGGAATTTCAGCAGGTTTTAGGAAAAAATAAAATTGAACGTCATTATAATGAAGCAGATTTAGCCCAAGATATTGAAACCATTAATGCAGGTTTTTAGAAATTGTGACAGTTGTTTGTAATGCTACACCTTTAATAAATTTTGCAGCTATTAATCGTCTAGATATCTTGCAAGCAAGCTGCATTTGGTCAAATTGTTATTCCCCAAGCTGTCTGTGATGAAACAACTGTTACAGGATTTCTCTCTTCGGAATTTGTGTTGCAAGCGATTGCTGCACAATGGTTACAAATTCGCCGAGTTTCGACAACATTACCCAACATATCGCCAGAATTAGATGAAGGTGAACGCGAAGCAATTACTCTCGCACTAGAAACTAGTGAACGAAAAATTTTATTAGATGAGCGTGAAGCACGTCGAGTAGCTGAAAGTTTTGGTTTACAAGTCGTTGGTACTTTAGGTATTCTTTTGTTGGCAAAAAATAGAGAAATAATCACCCAAGTCCAACCAGTGTTAGATGCCATGATTGATAATGCTCAATATTGGGTGAGTCGCCCTCTTTATGAACAGGTATTACGACAAGCGGGAGAATTAAATAAATGAACGCTACTTTTCTATGTTAATTTTTATGTATACTTAGCAAAAATATAGTTGATATAGCAGTATATTTACTGAAGCAAAAACTTTACTGGTCATTGTACTTATAGCAATTCTCAAGCTTATGAAATACACCCCACCCGCCTAACGGCACCCTCCCCTTACCAAGGGGAGGGTTGGGGAGGGGTTATCTTGTACCTCACTGGAGTTGGAAACGCTATATAATCAGAATAAAAGTATAATGGGTAACTTTGTATACGTTAGCAGTTTGACTTTTGTAGTGCTAACAAGCCTGCTTTTTTATTGCATTTATAGTGAAATTTGCTTGAATATCATCGCCCACTTTAAACTACCTATTTCTGTAACCTCCATTGATCACAATATCTTTAATACATAGATAAATAATTAATACAGATAATAATAATTGCATAAATTGCAGAATAGGATCTAATCGCCAACCTTGAAAAACCAAAATAAATCCAGAAAGTAGCAAAAAAATCGGGATAATCAAAGTTTGAAAAATATAAATAGTTATATGTAATCTCTCTAATCTTCTTGAACGTTGAACGAGCAAAATTATCATAGTTATCAAGTAAGCTACGGCAAAAATCATATAAACTAACCCCAGCAAGCTGGCTATGTTTAACCCAAAATTTATCTGCATGAAAACATAACTCATATAATTATTCCTCGAACTGATAGCAAGTCATATCAATCAGTGTGCATAACAAGTAACTTTTTAATTACGAATTGTAACCACTCAAAGCGATGCTATAACCTAACTTTTTCACCGCATTACGGAATTTAGTTTCTGATTCGCTAGGCACAACTAAATGCTTTTCTCCTGTTAAAAAACATAGCTTTTTCGTGCGTGAATCGTTAGCGATTAATACTGCCAAAGCTGCATCAGTGCATTCTATCAGACGTGCTTGACCGCGATCGCGTAAACTATTGCCTCTCGCTTCAATATCTGCCAAAAATTGATTTACTGTCTCTGGCAATTCATGGCCACTCCGGGCTTGGAGAAATTCTCTTAATTGAGTAACGCTTTGCCCTTCTTCAATTGCACCCAGTAACTTAGCTGTCTCCAACCGCCAAACCGCATCAGAAATTTTATGGGCGTAAATATCTAGCACCAATGTATCAGCAGATGTGAGTGGTTCGCCAGTTGCAGCTATTTCTAAGTTTGGCAACACCCGAAATACTGCCCGTACTTCCAAGGGAGGCGGAGTATAGTCGTTTTGGATGCCTAAGCAATATGCACCCAAGGGTGTTAATTGCAAACACATCAAACCGTCGTAACGGCTGAGAAACGGTAAGTCATCTGTTCCCCACAAATCGCTGTAGTCAGGACGAACCCCGCCAGGATGGACATAGGCAATATTAATCATGCCCAAGGTGGCAACATATTCAAATAGCAGACATAAAGCATATCTGCCTTGCAAAATCTGCCAGTCATCGCCACCATTACCTAAGCTACCGTAATGGGAATCACTAATATACAAATTCCAAGGATTGCGGGTAACTTCAAAATCGTAGCCTTTGGCAAGAATGCAACGAAACAGTTCATTAACACCCATCCAACGTCTTACAGGACACTCTGCTAAAGCTTTGGTAATCGCTTCGCGGCGTTTGTCTGGGGCTGTTAAACCTTGCTTGCCTTTGCCTGTTTGTCCTTTAATGCAATCTATGCGTCTTAGTTCATCCAATAGTTTATTTTTCAGCCATTTCTTCCAAATATTGCGAATAGTGGCGGCGGGTGGTGTTGTGAGGGCTTTTTGTCCGGCTTTAGTTAATACTAGGCGCTTACTAGAAAGTTCGGCTAAACCTGCGGCTTGTACCAGTATTGCCCAAGCAAAGGGTTTAATAAAACCGATTTTTTCATATGATGGGTTAGATGTGTCGTCGTTGTAATAATCACCGCCAGTAAGTATAGATGCGATCGCATTCATACTACTGTTATTGGGATATCCAGTTTTATCACTAACACTGAGTTTTCCGGCATTAATTAACCGCAGTACTGCTAATAAATCTTGTTGCGCCGCAGTTTCCATTTGACACTGCTTGACGGCAATTTCTTTTTCATGGGTTTCTCGTTCACGAGTTTTCCAGTTCCATTCTCGCCACTGCAAACGAAAAACTTCTGGACATTTATCTAAGCTAGTAATAGAAAATTCTGCTGGTGGAGAAACAAAAGCTTTTAGACGTGTTTGTAAATCTTTTGGGATGAATTTACCGTAGATAAATAGGCACAACAATGATGGTTGACGCTTGTAACCGAATGCGTCAGATGTTCCCCAGTTCGGTGATTCGAGATATTTAGCATAAAAACGCGTGGCGTTATACAAACCATCTGTGTTGTGAAGAGTTTCTGCTACTGCTTTTTGTTGGAGATGATCTAGTTCTCGCCACAATTGTTGCAGATTTTCCCCCAAGAAATGGCGCTGAATCAACGCAATTAGTTCTGCTTTGCGAGTGGGTTTGCTATTAGTATTCAGTAATGCAGCCAGCTTTTTCAGTTCATCAACAGATAACTGTTGTAGAGCTTCATCAACAGTGGTAATGCTTAACTGATCCTGATAGTAAGGCATGGTAATGCACTAAAAATAACCTGCGATTTTTAGCCTATGAGCAAGATAGGTTTAGGAAAATCTTACAGCATTGAGTGCTGAGTGCTGAGTGCTGAGTGAGAATTTATTAATTTTTCTCTTGCCTCCTAGCTTGAAAGTGCTGAGTGCTGAGTCAAGATATTAGCCTCCAATCTCTCCTACTTTATTTCTTTCTCGATGAATAACCTTGTGATTGATTTTCTTGGTGTAATTGTTGCCGTCCGTTAGTGATAATTCTTAACATATCTTTGAGGTCTTGCTCGATATTTTCGAGGACACTATCAGCGTATTGATCAGCACCATCTTCAATTTCTTGGGCTTGGGCGATCGCAGTTTGCCGCATTTGTTCTAATTCTTCCATACAAGCTTGTCGCTTGCGGTCAATCTCGGCGATGGTTTCTTGCATCATTTCTTGGCATTCTTGCTGGGTTTGTCGCCGTAGCTGTTCTGCTTCTCGTTCCGCTTGTTGCAAGATATCACTTTCTGCCAAAATTTGCGCTCTTTTGGCTTGGGCTGCTTCGACAATCTGCTGCCCATATTCTTCTGCTTCTAGCATCACTTCTTGCTTGTGTTGCAGAATTGCGGCGGCTTCCTGAAATACCGATGGCAAAGAAACCCGAATAAAATCCAGCTGTTCAAACAGTTTATCTTCGTCTATGAGTGTACGTCCTGTCAGGGGAACTCGCCAACCTGACAAAATCAAGTCTTCTAAACGGTTGAGTTCCTGCTGAATGTCTACTCCTGTTCGGGAATTTTCCCCATTGGCGACTCCATTGGAATACTCTGGAGAGGGGGGATAACTGCCGTTGTGGTTGGGTTCGCTATTGGATAGTTGTTGTTGTAGCATTTGTATATATCTAAAGCAATGTGCGGGGGAACAAGATGATCGACAGAACCACCAAATCTTGCGATCTCTTTTATCACACTACTACTTAAAAAACTATATTCATTTGATGTTGCGAGAAAAACTGTTTCAATTTGAGTAGACAGAGTTTTATTCGTGTGCGCCATCTGTAATTCTACTTCAAAGTCAGAAATCGCCCGTAAACCTCGTAACAACACTTGTGCTTGGCGCTGTTGGGCATAATTCACGGTCAGTCCGTCAAAACTATCTACTTCAACATTTGGTAGATGTTGCGTAGCTATCCGAATTTGTACTAGTCGTTGCTGCACAGTGAACAACGGTACTTTATTGGGATTTCTTAACACTGCAACAATTACCTGGTCAAACAGCCGACTACCACGTTGAATAATATCAAGATGGCCTAAGGTGATGGGGTCAAAGCTGCCGGGGTAGATAGCAATCACAATATTTTGGATGTATCAAAGTTATTGAGGTGATTATATCGGATTCTTTCGCTTGCAAAGTGCTGAGTCTGAATCACCGAAGTTTGCAAGGGCGGGGGGAACCCCCCTCCGGGTTCACCAATGCAGCTTATGCCGGGAAACCCGTCCACCGCAAGTGGTTCACCGCACGCAACTTCTCGCTGAGTGCTGAGTAAAAATACTAGTCTCTAACCTCTAGTCTCTAAAGTTTGTACTGATGATAAACTTCACTGGCAGCACGATGCAGCAGAGAATGCCGCCACACCAGAGATTTCATATCATCAGCATATCCGCCACCAATAACACAAGCAACTGGATAACCTGCACTGACACAGGTATGCAAAACCTGCATTTCTCGCCGAAAAAGCCCAGTATCAGTTAAAGCGAGTTTGCCTAAGCGATCGCCTATGTGGGGATCAACGCCTGCATCGTAAAATATTAAATCGGGCTGGACATGAGATAACAAATCTGGCAAGTATTCTGCCAAAGTTTGCAAATAAGCATCATCTTCCATTCCCACAGATAGGGGAACATCGAGATCGCTTTTTTGTTTTGTACCGGGAAAATTTACTTGACAGTGCATCGAGAAAGTAAAAACACTTGCATCATCACAGAAAATGAAAGCAGTACCGTCTCCTTGATGCACATCTAAATCTACAATTAGGATTTTTTGGACAAGTCCCAGTTTTTGCAAAACACGAGATGCGATCGCTAAATCATTGAAAATACAAAAACCAGACCCATAACTAGGAAAAGCGTGATGAGTTCCGCCAGCAGTATTGCAAGCTAAACCCTGACTTAAAGCCATCTGAGCCGTAAGTATTGTACCACCAACCGCTACACAGGTACGATTCACTAGGGCTGGACTCCAAGGTAATCCAATCCGCCGTTGTGCCTTATCATCTAAGGTTCCTTCGCAATATGCTTGCACGTAATCTGGTGTATGAACTAACTCAAGCACATCTGGAGATGGACGTTGTGGAATATGAAACTGTTGTGCATCTGCTACCCCGTCAGTCAATAGCAATTCATACAATTTGCGGAACTTTGCCATTGGGAAACGATGTCCTTCTGGCAGTGGTGCAACGTAGTCGGAATGATAAATTATTGGTAAGTCCATGTTATGTATTTTTAACCATAGTTTGGTACTAAATATATCTAAAGATTAGGAAAATACTATATTTGTCAGATGAGTTTTACCGATAATTGTTTTATAATATTGCTTTAATTTTTGTCGTTAGATTTAAGAAATCAAATTAATCATGACGCAATGGATTTTACCAACCGCACTTATTTTAGTTAGCTTGCTAATTGGAGTAGTTTGTGAAAAATTCCTGTTTCAAAGATTAAAAAAAATCATTGTTCAGAAGCAGATTCCTGGAAGTAGGATAATTTTTCAAGCTTTACATCGAGTAACTTTTATTTGGTTTGTATTAGCTGGTTTTTCATCTGCTTTAGTTGCTGCTTCTCCTCACCTCAGCCCCGAATTGAAGATTCTTCTCCAACAAATTATCACAATTATTTTTCTATGTTCAGTTACTTTAGTTTTAGCAAGACTGAGTGGTGGTTTTGTCAATGTATTTATTCGGAAAACTGAAGGAGTTTCAACTTCACTAATTTCTAATCTTGCTAAAGCTGCTGTTTTAGTTTTAGGTGCGCTAATCATATTACAAACAGTAGGTGTACAAATCACCCCAATAGTCACAACTCTAGGAATTGGTGGTATTGCAGTTGGTTTAGCACTGCAAGATACATTAGCAAATTTATTTTCGGGTTTTTACTTAATCATTTCTAAACAGGTAAGAACTGGTGATTATGTAAAACTAGATGAAGGTCATGAAGGTTATGTTACTGATATTACGTGGCGGAACACTACTATTAAAGAGCTTTCAAATAATGTGGTGATTGTCCCTAATTCTAAATTAGCTTCGGCAATTTTCACAAATTATCATCTGCCTGCTAAAGAAATCACTTTAACAATGAATGTTGGGGTAAGTTACGACAGTGATTTAGAACAAGTAGAAAGAGTTACCGTAGAAGTTGCCAAAGAAGTAATGCGAGAGATTGCACCTGAATTAATCGAAAATGAGCCATATATTAGATTTCATACATTCGGTGATTTTAGTATAGATTTTACTCTTTATATGCGAGTAAGTGAATACTTTGACCAGAGAATGGGTAAACATCTGTTTGTCAAGAAATTGCACAAACGTTATCAGGAGTTAGGTATTTTAATCCCCTTTCCTATTAGAGAACTTTATATACAAAAAAGTTAAAATAATGCTGAAAATAGAAGAAATTTTGTTAAGTTCCTACTAAACCTACATTAGTTTCAACTTTTTTTACTTTATTATTTTCGTGGGTAATCATAACTATCCAGACTCTATAGACGAGAAAACCTTCTTTTCTCGGGCAATGAATATAGTTTTCTCCTTGATATTGCCCAGAGTTACATTCTAAACCTTCTTGCTCCGTAATTAGTTGAGCATCCGCTAACTAAGTTCTCTTCCCACACCTTTTTTCGTTCACACTGAGAGAAACGCTTTTATCATACAAATAAAAAATTATTAGTGATTACTAACACAATATTAATGTGACTATAATCACTTACTTGAAAATCTTTCAAATTCTATTATCCGTTTAAGACAGTTGAGGATAGCAAAAATACATCTAATAACTTATCTTAGATATTGAGCCATACTTATACTTATAACTTACAGTAATTATCAATTAATCTAAACGTCTTTTACTGCAAGGTATAGCAAAAGTTTCCCTATTATATTGCTAATATATTGCTAAAATTTTCTGGCTCTTAGCTCAATAGTATTTCTATTTTTTAAAAATTCCATTTTGTCTATCAGATAATTTATTAATCAAATTCGGAAGCCATTAGTAGTCAAACATATTTACAAGTTTTGATGCTCTAAAATCAGATTAATCAGTTAGAAATTGATTAGGTTTAAGTAACGTCAAAAACCAACAATTTAATCAATAAAAAACTCTTAAATAAGATTTTTGACATTCTTCAAGAAACTGTTCATCCCAATGAGCAAACTGACCCTATTAATCTAAATTTTCAGGATTTTAATGATGCCTAGATTGACGGTTACACGCAATTTTATTGGCACCTCTAAACCCGACACTTTAATTGGGGAAGAGTTAGATGCATTCAGGCAGTCGAGTAAGTAAATTTCTATTACATTGTCATATCCAAAAAATAAGGTAAAAGGTAAAAATCATTTTTGATTGTCTACCTTTTACCTTGGAGTTTTATCCTACTGTGCATTGGTAGAGACGATAAATACCGTTTCTACAAACCTTGAATATTACCTTCTACCAGGAGTTCTACCACCTTCGTCGTTACTACCACCGTGGGGGCGAGAATTACCAGGGTCACAGCCTTCAGAACCGTTACCAATTCCTTGGTTACAATGGCGACGGCGTTGTTTATCATTGTCATCATTGTCGTCATCGTCATCGTCATCAACAGATTGTTGTGTCTCTGTTTGTTGAACGTTGTACTGAGACGATATATCGGCAACTTCACCAGCACTAACCAATGCTTTATATATCAAAGCGCAAACTTCGGATCTAGTTGCGACCTTGTCAGCATTGAGAGTCTGAACATTGGGATAATTGACGATGATACCTCGTGCGGTGAGTGCAGCGATCGCATTTCGGACATCACTACGAATAGTCGCAGCATCAGAGTAAGCTGCCAAAATGGATTCTGTGGAACCGCTAAAGGTGTAGTTCAGCCCGCGTGCTAACGATAGCAGTACTTCCAAACGAGACAAGGCTTGGGTGGGGTTGAATTTATTCCCAGAAATTCCTAAAAAGCCTGTAGAATAAGCTTCGCGGATAGCACTATAAGCCCAATATTTTGTAGATACATCTTTAAAGCTAACTGCCTGACGAATGTTTACTTTTTCAAAGGCTTGACTAATCATCGCCGCAAATTGGGCGCGAGTCACCTGTTCGTCAGGACGGAAAGTACCATCGGGAAAACCTTGAATAACTTGCAAAGCTGCTAACTCTGCAATAAAGTCACTAGCCCAGTGGTTGGAAGAGACATCGCTAAATTTAACTTGAATACCTTGGGCTACACCAATTTCGCGGTAACTCATCATCATCTGACCGATGTCATAGGTAGAACTATCGTCATCGTTGACTTCATTGAGTTCTACTAAACGGCCAGGTTCAGCTTTTAAAGCTTCTGCCAAGTTGTAGCTGAAACTGCTAATTGTCTGACGGACTAAAGCGAATTTACCACTGTTAAAGGAAGTGGGGTAGACGCTATTTGTGGCAACTGATGAGAAACTTTCTGTTTCAAACTGGCTAACGTTAACAGTTTGGGAACTGCTCAGAAAAGTTACTCTTTGGTCGCTAACTTGGGTGAAGTAGTCATAAGTGCTAGTGCTAGAGTCAATTGTGCCGTCTTCGTCAGCATCAACTCCGTAGACAGTGCGGACAACCTGATATTCACTGGGATTAGCAGATAAAATTAAGTTCACACTGCTGAATGCTTGCAAACATTCAAATTCGCTGTAGCCAATAAAGCGGTTTTGAGTATCGTATAATCTAACAACTATGCGATCGCCTGCTTTGATACCCTTAACAAATTTTGCTTTGTGCTTGATTTTGTATTTGTAATCACCGAGAAATCTTTCTTTTAAATAGCCCTTGTGACGTTTGGATTTTAGAGAAACACGGGCAATTACCTCAGAAAATTCCCCAGATGGTTGCAAAATAGCGAGGCTAAAACCTGTCTTTTTACCCTTGACGGCTGTACTAGCAGCACTGACTTGAGTACTGCGTTGAGCGAGTACGGTTCGTTGAACAGTAGTGCTACGAGTTTGACGAGTACTAGTTTCTCGACGAGTAATCACTGCTGTCAGAGTCTGGGTGGACTCTTCATCTAGTTTGGCAACACTTCCAGACTCATCAGTTCGATATACCCAAATTTGCTTGGCGTTGGCAACCACTACATGCCAACCAGGTACTATAGCTTGAGAGCAACTTTCTTCTGCTTTTAAACCCAAACAGCCATCAGACCAAGTTTGCTGTTGCGCCTTAACGACACGTAAAGCTGAGATTTCTGAGCCTGTGCGCTCGGAAATATCTTCTAAAACAGCAACTTTAACGGATTCTGGTAAGTCTGACTCGTTGCTTGCCAATTCATCAGCTAACCGTTGTTGACTTGAGGAGTTAACGGGTGTTTGTGCAACGGTAGTAGATACCCTGGGAGCCGCATACGCGGAAAGTATTGGAGAGAACATTGCTACAGAGGTTGCAGCAACGATAACTTTACTCAAATGAGCTAGAGAACGATTTTTTATGTGTTTCATCCCATACCGTACCAATCGGCTAGTAAGTAAAGAGAATGTGAATTCTCTTGACCTATTAATCCCTTTGTGCAGGTAAAACTAACATGGCAAATTTGGTGATTTTGAATCATATTCGCCTCTGTAGCACTTTTTACAACCTATAAAATTAGCTTTATGGCTGCTATTTCAAGATATACAGAACTTGTATGTAACTCTACGTAGTAACTTTGTTGCAATATATTAATTTTTAACTTTTTATTGTTATGTATTTTTCAGATTTTTTCCGTTACTCTTGAATCAAGTGACTCACTTCATCTACTGATAAACTCAACGCACTGGCAATTTGTTCTACACTCAATCCCAAATCTAACAATCGTGGAATTGCATCACGTTGCGCTTGTTCGGCTTGCTGTCGCGCTTGTTCAGCTTGTTGTCGTGCTTGTTCGGTTTCTTTGTGACTCAACAGTTTTTTGCCAGTTTGAGGGTCGAAAAATCGTAGTTCACTATTAATCAACCTCAAATCTAAACTCAAAGCTTGACTGTGAATTGACAGTATTCCATCAGGTAAAAAGTTGGCTGTTAGAGATTGATATTGTCCGCCAACCAATATCGACCCTTTGAGTTGTGGTTTGAGATAATCTCCGGTTGGATCATATTGGAAGTATTCTTGCACACCTAAAAGAGCATACTTTTTCGGTTTATCTTCTTCATCATTTTCTTGGGTACTTGCAGAGGTAATTTCCAAAACAAAGCTTGGAACTTTACCACCTTCTTGCCAAACTTTGTAGCTAGTGCGTTTTTTCTTTTCGACTCCAAATACAACAAACACATCGGGTGCAATGACAGCACTGGGAATACCTTGCTTGTAGTAAATATACAAATTTCCCGACACATAAACATCACTGCGTTCTTGAAAATAAATATCTAAAGCTTCTACTGCATAAATTAAATAATCGCGTGCTGGGTCGCTTTCCGCCATTGGTTTGCCGTCGGAGTCGGGATAAAATATCTCGGTTTTGAGTTGGTTAGCTGATATGGTCATAAACACAATACCTCAACTCAACAAGGGTTATTTTCAAAATAGCATTTTGGCTGAAATTATATGAAGAAGTAGTAATGCGATCGCCTACTCTTGCATATTTTGTAGGGTGCGTTAATGAAGTAACATTATGATAGAAAAATCAAACCACATTCGTAGCAACACACCTACCAACAAACAATCTAATTAAGCAACTTGCAACGGTTTTGTAGGCAGCATTCGGGGTTCTGGCAGTGGTATATTATCTTCAATCAACATTTCTACAAAAGCTTCGATAACTTCCTGACCATTTTTGGCAGCTTCCTCGTAAGTTCTACCATGAGTATGAAATTGTTGCCAGGGAAACTCAGGCAAGTGAACCAAGAAAAGTTGATCCTCTTGTGACCATTGAATCACCATGCTGTAGCGATAGATCATTCCTCATCTTCCTCGTTTGCAAGTTTTTCGAGTTCTTTCAACTTTTTCAGTACTCCTTGAATACCTCTTTCTAAATATAGTGGAGCATCATCACCATCTTTGCCAGGAATAGTAAGAGGTTCTTCCGGTAGCATTGGATGTTTCCAAAATGTATGACTTCCTTTGCCTCGTCCTGGCTGAAGGAGATATACCCAACTTTTGCCACCATTGCTTTCAATTCTCTTATTTTTTTTGGCATTGCCCCTTAGCTATCAACTCCTCGCGTATTATAATCATGGAGCAGAATAGTGCGATCGCCTAGTTGTCTAGTTAGTGAAGTAACGCACGAGCGATCGCACTAAAATATCTGTTTGTAGCAAATAATATTAATGTTGGGTTTTGCTTCGCTCCACCCAACCTACATAATTGATGCGATTCTACTTGTGTCGTTATGACATCAAACTGTTTTGTTAGTACGCTTGTTGGTATATTAACAAAGTTACGCAACTTACAAGATTAGGTGATCGCATTTTTACTTACTGCTTAGCGTTTGAGGTAAGCAATAGAGTAACAGTTATCCCCTATATTTAACTCTGATAAAAGTAAAATGTGCATTTTGGTAAAAGATAGCTTTCTGACTAATAAAAGAGAAAATAATTTTCCATGTGTTTTATAGTAAATTCTCAGTGTTGTAAAGATGAAATAGTTGTAACTTTGTCAGAGTAGTTTTTGTATTCCGATAGAGAAACAATATTGTGACTGCCTAGTTTAGAGAGGTAGGGTATTCGTTTGGTTGGAGTATAGATGCACTTATTAGCAGGGCAAGAGAGAAACCTGTCGCCCACTCTGTTCACAAATACAGAGATTGAACAGTTAGATCTTTCAAGGTAATTGTGAAGTTACGCTGTTGTGCTGTAGCAATAAATGAAACGATCGCTTCACAAGTCACAGCAACAGTCAACATCACTAAGTTTCGCGCCAGAGGATAATCGCAGACATCATCATTCATATCGGAAGGCACGCGATAAACGTCATTCCAAATGATTTCTGCATAATCAGCGGCTAACCCAGCATGAATACAAGGAATGTTAAATTGAGCAGCATAATCTTTCACTGCTTGACGTGCCACACTGTTATCAAAGACATCAATAATTAGCTGGCTATCTTTGAGTAGTTGAGCGCTATTCGCTGCTGTTAACTCCTTTGTTTTAGCATCAACTTTAGTGCCAATGGCTCGATATAAGTTATTTGCCAAGATTTTCGCTTTGAATGCTCCCACATCAGAACGGTAGTAAGGCTGAGTGGAAAGATTTCGCTCCTCAATGCGATCGCGATCAATCACTGCAAGTTTGTCAAAACCAGACCGAGCCAAATTTTCAGCAATGTTAGCTCCTAATGCTCCAGCCCCACAAATGGTTATAGGATAGTTTTTTAGCTTTGCCATTACAGCATTGCTGCGATAAAGCTGTTCGTGAAAAAAGATACTCATTGTCGCTTCGCTCCAAGTTAAAAGTAAAAACTAAAAAAGCAAAAGAAAAAAGTAAAGATAAATACAGCAGTTTCGATATTCGTGAAATACTGTAGAGACGTTACATGTAACGTCTCTACATAGTTTTGGGTTTTACACTTGTACCTCATGTACCCAAAATATGCTGTAATTGTGAATTACCGAAATTTCTAGCAATTTTCTTTTTACTTTTTAGTTGTTACTGTTGTTCCATCACACCTACTAATGATTGCAAGTCAAAATCGCGATCATATCCACTCAGACAAATACCAGAACTGATTACAGTCAAATCAGTTTTAGCGATCGCACTACTGTGGCGAATACCATCAGCAGTTGTCCAATCGACTGTCCAGTAATCACCGCGATCGTGAAATTGGTGTAATTCACCGCCACCCATTCGCAATGCTTTTCTCAGTCGCTTTTCATCTTGTTGGGGTTGATTGAAGCCCTCAATCCGCTTAGTTGCTAATTCATAGACTGTGCGGATTTCTGGAGTTATACCTCTAAACTGCAATTCTTCAACTGGAGTGAGTTGCTTAACAGCAGATTGCAGAATTTCCACAATCATCGGATCGGTACGGCGATCAATATCCTCAAACCAGCAAGACTGTCCATTCCAACGGGCGATAATTTGCTCAAAAACCACACCCTCAGTTACTAGATGCACTGCGATCGGCTTTACTACCTGTAACCGTTGACGCATATCTACTTCATTCACAGGGTATGCTAACCAAGTTCGTCCTTGCAGTTGGTGTGCTAACCGCAGCCGTATCTGGGGAAAGTGTTGCAGATATTCCGCGATTTGGGGTAAGTCTGCTTCTTCTACAACCGTTGCTGTCTTCACATCTACAGGCTGAAAAATGCCCCAGCCTTCAAATTTACCAGGCTTTGGTGTGAAGGTGTAAACCATTCCAGCTACCTTTGTGCGAACTCGTCCACCTTTAACGCATGGCGCGAGAAATTGGGTAGTAAATAACTCGGCTTCTGCACTAGCAATTTGGTTAATTAGCTTACGGATGTTAGTCATGGCAAGGAGTGATTTACGCAAAATTACATAAGTTTTTTATAAAATTTAAGTATATAAATGATATAGCGCTAAATTAGACATTAAATTAAGAAAAACAGAAGGCAATTACAGCAAGTTTAAATAGGTTGTAAACAAGAAGGTATTCAAATCTTACGCAAAGGCGCAAAGAATATGAGGATGTAATATGTTCATTTCCTATTTGGGATTGCTATATTTGCACAATCAAAGTAAAAATCATGACTACAGAAATACAAGAGTTATCAGAGTCGCGGAAAAAGTTAGCATCTGCTTATCGTGCAGTTTACGCAATTGGTGTTTTGTGTACATTTTTCGGTATAGTAGTTTTCATTGCTGTCATTTTAAGTGATGAGCATCGAAACGCTGAAGATTTGGTATTAGGAATTGGCTTTTTATTTTTTGGCATACTCTATACATTTTTAGGTTTTTTTGTCCAACGTAAATCCAAAATTGCATTAGGTATTGCAGTTGGATTAATGTCGCTAAATGTGTTAAATGGCATTTACAATTTGATTCAAACTGGTAAACCATTTGGCTTACTCATTCCCCTCGTATTTTTCAGTCAGACATTAGAAGGATTCAAAGCCATACAATTATTAAAATCCAAGACTTGAGGAAAATTTTAATCTTATTATCACTTCCCAAGTATGAATATAATCCTGCATGCAAGTTGGTAGAGCATTGCGTGTTCTCAGTTACTAGAGGGACTCCGCTGGTGAAGGTATTTTATGAAGTGACTGCGGATGAACCTGAAGTAGTACATATTTTGGCAGTTGGTCGTAAAGAGGGCAATCGGTTATTTATTGCAGGACAAGAGGTGAAGCTAGATGAAGATGATTGAATTATCCACTGCATCAAAACCTTTATCTGCTATGCAGAAGAATTTAATGATGAGACGGTTGTTTTCACAATGAATGGAAAAGCGATCGCCATTGTCACAGCCATTAAAGATATTGATCTAGAATCCCTCGCACTCAGCACTAATCCTGAGTTTTTAGCAATTATTCAAAATGCGCGGGAAGAATTCAAGACGGGCAAAAAGCTATCGTTGGAAGAGATGAAAAGAGAGATTTTGCAGTAGTGCGACCAGAGTTAGTTTATATGCTTTTTTCTGTTACTAATTAGTATTAACTCTTAGGCTGGATATTAAAAATTATTTGGAGTGGTGCTTATATTTTGAGATAAAGTATGGGCCATCTAAAGTTAAGGTAAGTTTTTCTTGATTAACTTTAGGAGCCATTAAGTGATTCAGTTTGTTGTGGGATGGTTTCAGCAAGCTTTCTTCAAACATTTACTAAACACTGCCCATTAACTATGAATGAGCAGTGTCAGATTCCGATCCTACTTATCCTCTCGTACAGGCAACGGCATATCCAAAATCTCCATTAGCAAATCTAGGCGAGAGGGACGTGTTAGGAGTGGGACGAGGTTCGGCAAGCTGTAGTAGTCACCCGCGAAGGTGAATGTTTCCACAGGTACTTGCTGCTGCTTTAGTTGAGTTTCTACCCAGTTATAATAAGTACCTACGCGGACAATCACTACATTGGGCATTACCGCTAACTCCCGGCAATAAGTCTTGTAGACTTCACCGAAGTAAGGAGCAGCATTTTCCCCTTCATCTGTCACCAGAATAATCTGGTCAACTACCTGCTTTTTCTTCCGCATTGCTTCCAATGCACAGCCGATACTAGTACCACCGCCTGCGTTGATGTGCTGGAAGGCACGCTCCCAGTCAGTTAACTCTTTACCCTTGGCTGTGACAGGGTAAGGAATGGTGTCGAAGGCGTAGACAAACAGTTCTGCCTGGGTGATACCAGAGATGAGGGCAGCAAGTTGCTTACCAATCGCGATCGCATTATCCATTGAACCAGACTTATCTACCAGTAAGGCAGTTGGACGAGCGATCGCACCACGCCGTTTTACCTGTTCGTTGGTTACTTTTTCCAAACGGGCAACGGTGTCTGCGTCTAAGTCTGCGGTGTCTGCGGCAATCTGGGCTTTGAATGCTGCAACCCGCCCACTTTTAGATGCTTCCTCCAACTTGCGATCAATCAGCTTTTTGACTTCTGGGTGATCCATTGCACCTCTTGCCTGGAGTGACTTGAGGTTGTTGATCACTTCTTGCGGAGTCATGCTATTGATTAATGCCACTAACACAACTGGTGTAAGTTGCTTGATTGCACCGATCGCGATCGTGTAGGGAATATTGAATTCCACAATTAGCCGTGCTTGTTCTGCGGCAGTTTTTGCCTTCGCAAGTTGCTTCAGCACATTTGCCAAGGAACCTTCTGGCGGAGTATCGCGGAACAAAATCGCATTTGCCCGTTCATTCGGCTTAATGTGCAGTGAAGCATACAGGTGCTTCATCGCCTTACGACCTCGCAACGCCGCGCGATCAAACAAAGCCGGATTACTTTCCCGCGCCTTCAGGTAACGCTGTACCGCAGTGCGGGCTGAACGAGGCATTTTATTTTGCTGCTGCTTCATGAAGTCCACAACACGAGCCACTTGATAAGGTGGGAACTCTTGCAGCATCACAAATCCAGCATCTCTGTGTTCAGTCAAATTGCTGGTTAGCAAGTGAGCTACGAAGACTTCCTTGTGGTCGCGGACATCTCCATGATGCTGATACCAAACTGCCAGGTGTCCGTAGAAAAGCGGATCTAATTCAACAATTAATTTATGAATTTCTGCGACTTGCTCAAGCTGGCGATGAGGAGTTGTCAGCAAACTGTTGAGCATTTCCAAACGCAGGTCACGTTCTGCGGTATTCATAGTAACCTCCTCTAGTTATGTTGCATGAGGAGGCAGTGTTGCACGCCGGGTGATAAAGTCACCGCGCAAGTTTTAGAAGCATTGTGTATAACTTGAGCAGAGTTATGTAGGCTTCTGCGATCGGGGCGCGGCAACAACTGCCGATATAATGTTATTTAAGTGAAGCGATCGCTCCTGTCTCTTCTAGCTGTTGCTTGAGAATTTCAGCCGCTTCTTGATTCAATCCTGTCCGCATCACTTGCGGAAGGGAATCCACAAAGTCTTTTGCTTCTTTGAGTCCCAGTCCAGTCAACGTAAGGATGACCTTGAGTAAGGCAATCTTTTTCTGTGCTGGAACCGATACCAATAAAACATCAAACTCGGTCTGAATTTGCGGTTGAATCTCATCTTCATCTCGTTTACCAATCCGAATCCGCTTCGGTGCGGAAGTATCTACATTGAAGGTTGCTTCAATCTGCTTCACTAGTTGAGTAGTTTCGTTGGCATTGAGAGACTTGAGTTGTTCTAAAATTTCTAAGGTTTTCACAGACATGGCAACCTCCAATGAGTTGCAATTAACTCATAGTTGATAATGAATAAAGAATTCAGAAGTCAGAAGTCAGAAGTCAGAATCAATTATTGATGGGTATTAACCCCATTTATTCATTCGCTAGTCATAGAGAATTCAATTCTGAATTTGGGCTTCCTGACTCCTTAATTCTATTTAGATAAAAGCACTTCATGTAAGTTGAAAAAGCTGTTGATTCACACACGGGATTTGAACCCGTATTCGCTTGATTTTAGTTCAAGTGCCTGTTCCAATTCGGCTAGTATGTAAGCTTTCTCGGTTAGGACACGAAGTGAAAATTTTACTGTTTAGAAAGTTGATTTAAAATAAATTGAATCTCTTTCTTACTGCACTGTTTTTTACTAGCAGCGTAAATTCTGCGGGCTTTAAAAGTTGCGTTAGAACGGTGAATTAAACCTTGGAAAACATCAGTTACATAATCATTTGGTGGCGGGGGCAAATCTTCAAAGGTAATTAGATACCAAATATCGTTTAGCTTGTGGTATTGATGATAATCATCCACAATGACAATATCGGTTTGTTCTTGCTTTCGCTTCTGCTTTCAAGGTACTTTCTTGATAGAACAAAGAATTCCAGTTTGAGGATGAATATAGAAGCGATCGCGGTAACTCGCATCTAACGAAATCGGGTACCCTTGGTAAGGCTGGTGATAAAGTCTACCATCAATGATTTCTACATAACGTTCAACGTAATCCCACACATGACCAATAACGTGCTGTCCTGCCATTGTGTTGGTTTTGAAACGTTGACAAAGTTCGCTGTATACATCATTCCACGGCTGTCCAACTTTAGAGCGCAAAAACCGACGCAACGGGTCGAGATGATCTGAAAGATACTTCGATTTATTTCTAGCTTTAATTAAGTAGGGATTTAATAATCCATCCTGACTCGCTTCTGCGGTGAGTTTGTGTAATTGCTTTTTAAAACCCTTCAGCTTTTTGAGGCTAATTCTCATCCCATTGCGAGGACGTTCAATGACAATTTCGCTCAAACGATGTTCGCTCATAACTCATGTTATTTAAAAATAGTTTGACTGATTGAGTTGTGATTAAAAATGAGTTAGTGGACATCATTGAACTCACCTCCGTATATGTGATTAAGTTAAATACAGCGGATTTCAAATAACTTTAGTAAAGTACACAATTTAGGAATCAAAACTAGGTATAGAGCTTATTTGTATGCTGAATTCTGAATTCTGACTCCTGAATTCTTCTGTAATTAGAATTCCGCACAAGTTAGCAAAGCAGTTTTCACAATTGCCTTTACCGATTAGGCCACGCTTCCATCAGTGGAAGCGGTAGGAATCGAACCTACATATCCGTTGCCGGATGGTGTGTATGCTTTACAAGTTAGGGCGCGGAATAAAGTTTTAAATAATTCCGTGCAAGTTCAAGCAGCTTTTTACAACTACGGCCGTTCTTACCAAATGTTGGCAGTGGACACGCACGCTAAATCTGCGAGAGACTTAAAATTCATGCTTCGCTTGTTCGATCGCTCGAATTTTACTACCTTAGGGCCGTTATCAATGTGTATGTATGCTTCTTGTGTTAAGACACGGAAGATTAGGGTCTTCAACCGTAAATAGCTTCAGGTCGAACTATCAAATCACCACTAGGACGGCGATCTACTATGTAAGCAGAAAGGCGATCGCTATTCACATCTAAATGCCGAGCAACCTGCTCCTTAACTGCTACATCATTCATACCTGCTGCAACTCCTAGTTGTAGTTCTGTAACATCAACAGAACGTCCTTCAAATCGAATATGAACCATGATCATCACCTCTTGTTTTTACAAATTCGTATTAGTGGATCTGATCGGAATTGAACCGATACCCTCCCTGTGAGAGTTGCACTCACACCTCATGCAAGTTGAAAAAGCTGTGTAACACACGCAGGAATCGCACCTGCAACTGATCGTTCTAGAGACGAGCGCTCTACTATTGAGCTAGTATGTAAGCTTTTTCGGTTAGGACACAAGTGAAATCCGGGATCTCTACCGTTAGAGCTACAGACCCAAGTTTTCAAAAAATAATAGAAACTATTCTTTTCTTTCTTTTTCCTTTTACCTTTTACCTTATTTAATTAGTGGAGCCGTCGGGAATTGTAGGCTTTGCCTTCCCGAAGGGTACACGACTCCTGCAACCGTCCGTTTGTTGGTTTCGGAGCAGTCGAACGCCAATCGCGGCCCCAAAAATGGGCAATGCTGAAGGTAGCTTTTATGCAGTTGTCAAGGTTCTGAAAGGATTTGCTTTTGCCTTTTGAGTAGCTTGTTTTGTTTATACTACATTTGTAGTATAAAACGTACACAATGTCAAGAGGGTAGTTTAACTACTATTACTTGAGTGCAGATTACAGAGTCTAGACAAATATTCAAGAATATGAATCAATACCAACTCAGTTCACAAAACTGGTCGCCAGAAAGTTACATCAAGGCTTATAAATTTGCTGCGATCGCACATCAAAACCAAAAGATGCCTGGTTCAGAACTGCCTTATATTACGCACCTCAGTTTTGTGAGCATGGAAGTAATTGCAGCCTTAAGTGTGGAAAAAGAGGCTGACGGTGATCTGGCAATTCAATGTGCAATTTTGCATGATACCATCGAAGACACTGAGACAACTTTTGAGCAAATCAAAGCTGAGTTTGGTGAAGCAGTAGCTAAAGGTGTACTTGCATTAACCAAAGACAATAGTCTGGCGAAACATCTCCAAATGGCAGATAGTTTAAATCGAATCAAACAACAACCCCTAGAAATCTGGATGGTAAAGTTAGCAGATAGAATTAGTAACCTGCAAGCACCGCCTCATTACTGGAATCAAGAGAAAATTACCAAGTATCGAGAAGAAGGTATGCAGATTTATGAAGCTTTGAAAGATGCCAGTGGGTTTCTGGCGGCAAGATTGGCGAGTAAAATTGCAAACTACAAGGCGTTTATTCGTTGACACACATATTGCACCCGACGACTGAAGTCGCGGCTATATCAGCAAAGCCTGCCTACGCAGGCTCAAAAGCCTTAATTTTGCGTTAGTCCCCGTAGGCAGACTACCCTGCGGGAAGCCGCAAAGCGTCTACGTTTGTTTAGTCGCGAATTCCATTCGTCGGGGCTAGGTGCAACATATGAATTGACAAATAACACAGACAGGCTAGAAATTAAAGCAAAATAGAGATATAGCCTGTTGTTTGTTCAACCTTAAAACTTTGTGCGTAATCTGGAAGAAACACATTTAAACCGCGCCCGCGCCAGTCTTAGACAAGCGTTATCTTGGTATGGATATCTTCGCAAGTCAGGACATTTATCGTCGAACCCAGAATTAGCAGGTTTGGTGAAGCCAGAATTAGACGCTTTGAATGCCACACTCAATAAACTAGACTCTAATTTAATTAAAATTGCTGCGTTTGGTTTGGTGAGTCGTGGAAAATCAGCAGTATTGAATGCTTTGCTAGGTGAGAAGGTTCTGCAAACTGGGCCTTTAAATGGTGTGACTCAATGGCCGCGTTCTGTGAGATGGCAACCACCAGGCGGCAAGATAGTAGTTGAGTTAATTGATACTCCCGGACTAGATGAAATTGCTGGGGAGTCACGGGCGCAAATGGCAAAAGAAGTGGCGCGTCAAGCAGATTTGATTTTATTTGTTGTGTCTGGTGATATCACTCGGACTGAATATCAAGCATTGCTAGATTTACGTCAGGCGCAAAAACCCCTGATTTTGGTATTTAACAAAATCGACCTTTACCCAGATACAGACAGAGCCGCAATTTACCAAAATTTACAACAGCTTGGTGCAGGATATCGGCAAGCCAAGCCTTTGTTACCTGATGAAATTGTCATGGTGGCGGCGGAACCTGCACCGATGGAAGTGCGAGTGGAATGGCCTGATGGACGTGTGAGTTATGAATGGGAAACACCACCACCACAAATCGACGAACTTCAGCAGACAATTTTAAATATTCTCAATCGTGAAGGCCGATCGCTCCTGGCTTTAAATGCACTTGTGCAAGCACGGGAAGCAGAAGCCGCGATCACGCAAAAAACTCTTCATTTACGCGAACAAGAAGCAGAAGCAATTATCTGGCAATTTACAAAGTATAAGGCTTTAGCAGTAGCACTCAACCCCATCGCTTTTTTAGATATTATCGGCGGAACTTTTGCTGATTTAGCTTTAATTCGTGCCTTGGCGCGGTTGTATGGTTTACCGATGACTAGCTATGAAGCCGGAAAAATTTTCAAAACTATCTTGCTGAGTTCTGGCGGTTTATTACTAGGAGAATTAGGCAGTAGTTTTGTATTAGGATTAGGTAAAAGTACTGCGGCGATCGCCTTTGGTGATAATCCAGTTAATATTACTGGCTTTGCTGGCAGTGCGATCGCTCAAGCGGGAATTGCTGGTTATGGTGCTTACGCTGTCGGCAAAGCCGCCCAAGTTTATCTCGAAAAAGGCTGCACTTGGGGACAATTAGGAGCTAGTACTGTCATTCAAGAAATTCTCTCTCAAGTTGACCAAAATACAATTCTGTATCGTTTGCAACAAGAATTAGGTTTAAAATATTGAGAATTTCTAAGAATTATTTAAATAATTGTTGCCGTTCATAAGTCTTCGTCAACTTGTATCAAATTCTGCTGATAATTCCGCTTAAATGCCAATTTAGACGGCAACATTAAAGTATGAATTCTGAAATGTGAATTAACGCGATGTGCAACTTACTTTTGGAAACCCCTCTCCAAACCTCTCCCCTGCCAGGAGGAGGCTTTGATTCTTGCTCTCCTTCCCTCGTAGGGAAGGGGTTGGAGATTAGGTTTGAAAGAAAGTTGCACACGGCGTGAATTATGAAATTTATAGCCGGACACAGCTATGCAGGCACAAATAGCCCTCAGACTTCAGTCTGGGGCTATACAAACTAAACCTGCACTTCGACAAGATCAGTGACTGCCTGTGCGGGTTTTGAGATAGTTTGCGTAGAAGGCTATAGGTTTTGTACTTTCAGACTTCAGACTTCTTATCGTTTTGCATCAAAAATGACAAGAGGGAAATCCCAATCAATTTAGTTTATTAAAAGACGGCGTTCACCACCGCAATCTTTTTTCAGCTTATCTAAACTAAAAGTGTTAGCTCCTAGCTCCTGTATTGATTCAGTAGCGCACACCTCATCTCTATCTCAGTAAACAAAGGTAGATTTATCATGACAGCAACCTACGACAGATTCGAGACTGCAAATCACTCTGAGCAAAATGGAACCAAAACCATTGAGCAAGCCATTTTAGAAGCTATTGCAGAAGCTCGTTCAGCTTGTGAAATGAACGGCGATGGTTCTTCTAACTGTGCTGTCGCTTGGGATATCGTCGAAGAATTACAAGCCGAAAAATCTCATAAACAGCAAGCAAAACACAGCAGAACCTCTCTGGAAAGCTTTTGCGATCAAAATCCAGGCGCTCTTGAGTGTCTCATCTACGATGTTTAATGCTCGCGTAAATCAGCCATTGCTGATTTCGTCAATTGCTTAATTATCTCTAAATTTGGCGGTGGTGTTTCACTTTCCATCCCTAACCACAAAAGATATTCTACATTCCCAGCCGGGCCTGTAATGGGCGACCAAGTTAAGCCTTTGTATTTCCAGCCTAATTGATCAGCGGCTTGTAATACCCGAAAAATAGCATCGGCTTGGTCGTCGGGATCGCGCACAACACCTTTTTTGCCGACACGGGATTTTCCCACTTCAAATTGTGGCTTTACCAACAATACCGCTTCACGGGGAGCTTGAGTTAATTGCCACAGCGCAGGCAAAATCTTGGTTAAGGAAATAAACGATACATCCACCACCGCTAAATCAGGAATGCGATCGCCTTCACTATACAATTGTTCGGGTTGTAGTTGTCGTAAATTTGTGCGTTCTCGCAAAATCACTCGCGCATCGTTCCGCAACCGCCAATCAACTTGACCATAACCCACATCAATACCATAAACTAAACTGGCTCCAGCTTGGAGTAGACAATCAGTAAAGCCGCCTGTGGAAATTCCACCATCTATGCAAACTCGTCCAGCGGTAGAAATAGCGAATACTTCCAAAGCTTTTGCTAGTTTATCGCCGCCACGGGAAACAAAACGCGATCGCTCTTTAACTTTGATTTGCGCCGCAATATCTACTTCTGTCCCTGGCTTATCAACTATCTGTTCATTAACAGTAATTTCCCCCGCTTGAATTAGTCTTTGTGCTAAAGCGCGAGAAGTACATAAATTTAACTCTACTAATAATGTATCGAGCCTTTGTTTAACCAATTAATTTGAATCTCCTGGTGATATTAAATCTAAAGCACGATTAATAATTTCTTCACTGTTAACTAGGTTTTCTAATTCTTCTGGTTCATAACGACCTTCTTCTACTTCTAAAGAAGCTTGATCAATGGCATTTAAATAAGCTTCTGCTAAAGTTTGCCTTAGTTCTTCTGGCGTGAGGTAATAACCTCCTGCTTTTCGCCGCTTATTTTCTCGTTGAATTTCTCGTACTGAATTGCGAGTAGAGACATCCCAAGAACGAGTCGTGCGTTTTTCTGCCTGTTGTTTAATTAGATGTAACAGCAGAATTACTGCATAGCTACGAATCGTTTTGATGATGTCATTGCGGCTCATTTCTTCTAATTCTTCTACTATAATTAATGCTCCTGGGATATTACCTTGAAGCAGTAATTCTTTTAGATTTAATAATTCTTCCATAATTAGCGCCTCATACCATTTTGGATTTTAGTACAACAATAGTAAGGTGCGTTAGGACTTTATTCCTAACATACCCCACACCCTTATACCATTTCACGAAAAATTTGCTCCAGATGTAAACCCTGAAACACAAGGTTTTTGCTCAGTATTTGATATATATCTTAATTTTTGTTTACCTTTTTGACTATACTTTTGGCATACTAGCTACTGAAGAACCAAAATAAATTTATTTTAACGTTTAAGAGTTCTCAATAGTTTTTCTGCTTGACCTATAAAATGCCGATTACGTTTGTAGTGAAAGTAAGAAGAGCCTTTAATTTTAACGATAATTGTTTCAAGATAATTACGTGCTGCCTCAACATCCCCCTGTTGAGAGAAAATTTTAGCCAAGATAATATAAGCTTGTGGATGACTCCAATTTTTGATGTGTTTTTCTAAATGCTGTTTGGCAGTATCAAATTCTTGTAAGGCAAACAGCGTTTCTCCATAAATTAAAGAGGCATCACCATATTTATAATCTGGGTCTATTTTTAATAGAGTTTGTAAATATTCTTTAGCTGAGACAAATTTTTGGTTTTTAACATTAATAAATGCTGTACCCCAAAGCGCTTGCAGGTTATCGGCTTCCTTTTCTAAAGCTTGCTTGTAGGCGGCTTCTGCTTTATCAAACATTCCCATATCACAAAGCAGATTACCCAAATTCACATACTGATGAGCTTTGCCAATACTTTTTGCTTGCGCTTCTGCTGTCCATAGTTCACGGCTACGTGTCCAGCGACTAAAATAATTGGGAAGTGGGATATTTCCTCGCGGTATCCAGCGCGTGAAAAAGTAAATGATGGCACCAGGAAAGTTAACAAAAATCAAAATCCATAGCCATAATTGCCTCTCCGGTTCGTTGCGAATACAGTCATAAAGCATGAACAACCAAAATCCGGTCATTAACAATCCTACAGCTTCTATCATTGACTGAATCCTTTGACCAGAGCTTAAATGTTTAATTCTTCCTCAGAAAATGCATTTCGCTAAACAAAGTTATAGTTTTCCGGATGAGACTCCGGTATTGATGTAAAGTAGAAATGCATGAAGTAAGAAACTCTATTAAAACCCAGATGAAGCTAAATCATCAAGGGTGATTAAATATCTAAATTGAGTCAATGTGATTGCTAAAAAAGCTGTTAACTGAAAGCTTCTGATAAGTAATCTGCTGCTGCTGCTACTACTGCGATCGCACTTTCGTAATCTAGCCGTGTTGGCCCTAAAACCCCGACGCTACCTATCGGTACAGAACCTCGGCGATAGGTAGAAGAAATTAAGCTACAGGTACGTATCGGCTCTAGTGGGTTTTCGGCACCAATTCGCACCGTTACCCTAGATTTACTTACATCTTCTATCTCTGGTTCATCAAAAATTAATTGCCATAGTTTGTCTTGTTCTTCTTCTAGCAATTGCATAATAGTTTTGACTTGCTGCAATTGCGAAAATTCTGGCTGACGCAAGACTTCGGCTACACCCCGCACCATAATCTGTGTTGTAGTTGGTGTTTGAGTGCGACGACTTAATTCAGCAACTGAACTTTTTAAGAATTCTCCATAACGTTGAAATTCTTGATCTAATTGACTCCAATCTAAGTTAGCTATTTCTAATAAACTCCGCCCACGCAAGTGGCTATTTAAAAAGTTAGAAACAATCTGCAACTCACGGTCAATTACTTCAGGATCAAGTTGGGAATCTTGATTTTTTGGAGTTAAATCCATCAATTTAGAATGAGTTTCATAGCTATCTGTCACCACAATCAACATGATGCGTCCGCCTTCAATTTGCAGCAATTGCAAATGTCGCACCAATGCTGTTGAAGTTTGCGGCATAGTAATCAAGCTAATACAACCACTCAATGTAGCTAATATCTGCGCTGCCCCGTGAATCAACGCTTCTAAACTCCAATCTTCCCAATGAAGACGTTCTTGAAATGATAGTTCAACTGCTTTAGCTACAGTTTCACAAGGTGTAATTAACTGGTCAACATAGATGCGATAGCCTGAGTCGGAAGGTATTCTGCCTGCTGAGGTGTGTGGTTGATAAAGTAGCCCAGATTTTTCTAATACACCCATCACATTGCGAATTGTGGCCGAGCTAACGCCAAGGTCATACTCTTCAACCAAAACCTTTGAGCCAACAGGTTCTGCTGTAGCAATGTAGTGACGTACTGTTGCCCAAAGTATGTGCTGTTGTCGATTTGTCAACTGGACTTCCATAAGGTATTTATTACTGAAAGCAAATGTTAAGTAAAGTTTGAAAAATTTTTTGAGTTAATGCAAAAAAAGATTAATATTAATTAATTAAGATAGCAAAATATTTATTTCTATTATAGTTACTTACAGCAACATTGTTAGATTGCTAATTCTAAACCAATCAATAATTTCCAGCCAAAAAGCTTTTTTACAATTTAAAATTTTTTAATTATTAGGTATCTTCCCATAAATGAACCGAATAAGTTGTATTGTTAGATACTTATTTTTCTCACCATTTAAGATAGATGTCGTCAGGGTAAATGCTGATTGTGTGGTGTGGGGATTAGGGGGTAGGGAGGTAAGGGTGCAAGGGCGCAGGGGAGAATAACTTTTGACCAATGACCCTTTTAGTATTGTGGAATTGCTGGGTCAACGAGTTGCGAATAGGCGGCGATACCGCCTGCAATATTTTTGACATTGGTAAATCCTTGAGCAACCAACCACTGACACATCTGAGCAGAACGAACACCGTGGTGGCAAAGTACGAGGGTTTCCGCTTCAGGATTTAACATGGCGAAAATTTGTTGGTTCCAGTCGGTAAATTCACTCAATGGTAAGTTGACAAACCCAGGTAGACTAGCGATCGCTAATTCTTGGGGTTCACGCACATCTACTAACTGAATACTTGCATCACCAGCAACTAAACGTTCTGCTAATTCCTCAACACTAATCTGAGTCATGGGTTGACCAAAAGATTTATCTGTCATGAAGTTTTTGTAAACGAGCTTATACATTTATGTTGACAGAAAATCTTTCCCTTAGCATGAGCATCCATTCCCAGTAACTTAGGACTTACGCTCAAGATTGTCTGGTAAGACTGGGTGTAGGTGGGTAAGAGTGTAGGGGAATAGAATCTTCGTTTTCCCTACACCCAGATACCCTTATACCTCTGCACCCTTCCCTAAACCCTAATTTTTCGTCTCCATGCGTAAGTCCGATAATTCTGGTTAAATGGCTGTGAAACAGAGTATTTAATAGGTTTATGATTAATAGACAAAGCTCTTTTTTTGGTTTTATAGTGGCTGGTGCGATCGCACTGTTATTAATTGCGATCGCAGGTTTTTGGTTTTTTACCAAAAGTCCCGTGAATCTAGTCGCCTCCACCTCCCAGCCTGGTGCAGCCATCTTCGTGTCGAAACTATCTCCGGTGATGGTATCGTTACTCACCAACCCCGACCGTTTGCAAGTCTTGGAACGGGAAGGAGAAATTTCTCAAATCAAAACTAGTTTATTGGCTAAAAGTGGCATAGATTATCAAAAAGATATTCAGCCTTGGCTAGGTAACGAAATTACCCTAGCTGTCACCACCACAGATTTAGACCGCGATTCGGCCAACGGCAAGCAGCCAGGATATCTCATGGCTTTAGCCACCAATAAACAAGACAAAAGCCGCGAGTTTGTCGAGTTGCTATTTTCTAAACGGGTATTAGCTGGCGCTAATTTAGATACCGAAGAATATCAAGGTGTCAAGGTGCTATACGACAGCCAACTAGCCGCCGCAGTGGTTGGTGATGGCTTTGTGTTATTTGGCAATGACCCCAACGTGGTCAAGGATGCTATTAACAACGTCCAAGTACCCGACCTGAATTTAACTAGTTCTCCTCAATATCAAAAAGCTCTCCAGCAATTACCTCAAGCTTCCTTAGCGCTTGCTTTCTTAAATTTTACCATCATTGCCCAATGGCAAGGTTTAGAACTACCAGAACCAACCTACGACAGTGAAATTATTTCTCTTGGCTTGAACCCTAAAGGCTTATTAGCGGAAACTAGCTTTTTAACCTCATTAGAACTCACGCCACCATCATCGCCACTAGTGAAACCAGTCGAGGCATTAAAATATATACCAGCATCGGCGGGATTGGCAATTTCCGGTTCAAATTTAAGCAACTTGGGTGACAGCGACTTAGCCAAATTCTGGACACAAATGAAAACAGCTATCTCTGGTTCTGGAACAGATGTGATTTCCAGATTAGTACAACCATTAACCGATGTGCAGAAAACTTGGGGTATCAACTTTGCTCAAGATATTTTTAGCTGGGTGAAAGGAGAATATGCGATCGCACTTTTACCTCGTGAAGGACAAACTCTCCCCGATTGGGTTTTTGTTGTAGAGAAAATTGAGGGTGTACCGGAAGGTATTGCTAAATTAGATGCGATCGCAACCGCAAATGGACTGACGACTAGTTCTCTGAGTTTAGATAAACAAAAAATCTCTGCTTGGACAAAGTTAACAGCTAAACAAACCGAAGCTAAAGACCGACCAGCATTCACCATTGAAGCTACAGCCCAAGGCATATACACAACCTTAGACAATTACGAAATTTTCGCATCTGACTTGGCAACCATGAACGAAGTTCTCGCAGGTAAAGAAAAATCCTTAATCAGCGATCGCAATTTTCAAAATAGTGTAGCTGCGATTGGGCAACCTAACCAAGGATATGTATATCTAGATTGGGCAAAAAGTCAAGGAGTTTTAGAACGACAAATCCCAGTTCTGAAACTTATAGAAGTATTAGGTAAACCATTTTTTAATAGCTGGCGATCGCTCACAGTCAGCAGCTACGGTAGCGAAACAAACGCACTTAAAAGTGGTGTTTTTTTACAACTTCAAGAATAGTAAAAAAGTATGAAGTGTGAAGTCTGAAGTATGAAATGAAGAAAGAATGCGAACTATTGAAAAATGGGCAGACACACTAGTACAGCACGGCGTAAATAGACATACCATTCAAAATGGCGCAAAAGCCCAGAATACAATTCTTTTGACTTTTGACTTTTGACTTCCGCGTAGCGGTACTAGTTACGGTAGCGAAATCAACGCACTTAAAGGCATGGTTTGATCACAACTCAAAAATGATTTCAGACTTCAGACTTCACACTTCAGTTGACTTTTTGTGTCACATCTTAATGTGGCACAGCCAAATCAAATTCTCCTGGGATGAATTAATTACAATATGTATATATAACTACATTTAGTCAAGCCTGTTGGAGGGCTACTATGAAGGACTGTCGCCCCCGACCTGATCAGCAAATCGGCTGGGTTTTAGCTATCTTAGCTGCTGTAACTGCTACACCAGTAATTGCAGAAACAGCAAATTTTGGTAGGTTCAGTCTGTTACCGGGGTTTGAACCTGCCCAAGGTAGATTTTCGGGCTATACAGGTGGTTCTTACTCCTTGTCTGCCATTAGTAACCGCGATCGCAATAAAAAAGCTTGTATTGGCTTTGCAGATCCCAAACCAGATCACATAATGGTTTTAGAAAAAGACTTTGAGCAGTTGAGAATACTGGTTAACACTGGTGATTCCGATACAACTTTACTAGTTAAAGGCCCAGGCGATAACATAATTCGTTGTGGCGATGATACTGGTAACAAAAAAGATGCCAGTGTGAGCGATCGTAATTGGAAAAAAGGTACTTATCAGATTTGGGTAGGTACATTTAATCCTGACCTCAAGCGTAAGTACACCTTGACAGTTCAGCAGCAGTAATGAGGAAATAGTACGAAAAGGCTGAAGTATAAAGTCTAAAGTATGAAATGAAGAAATCCGTATCATCTGCGTGAGAGCGATGTACAATTATTACTTTATTTCTGCTGAGCTACTGGTCTGTCCCATTAATTTTACGGGGTTACAAGATCCCCGACTTCTTGAAGAAGTCGGGGATCTGAACAATTTCACTTATTAAAATTAATATTTAATGCGACGAGGCACTAGGTAATAGAAACCAGCTATTTTAATTATTTAATACTTAGCACTTAATAGCCAAATTTCCTTCTCCCTACTCCCTATTTTTACAACCATGACTACTCGTTTAGTAAAAGCCAAACTCATCGCCACAGAACAAGGTATATCAGATATCGAGTTCATGTTTAACCCCAGCCAGTTAGACTTCTCACAGCAAATTAATTTGACCAAAAGCAGTGGTGCGCGTACAGGACGAGGCTTACCTAAAGTTAGTTTTGCTTATCCAGAACCGTGCAAGCTAAATATTAATAACATCATATTTGACACCTATGAAGAAGGTACTAGCGTCCTTACTCATCTTAAAAAATTTGAGAAAGCCGTTAACTTTGCTGAAGCTGGCACAGGTAAAGAGAAACGTCCGCCAGTCTATATCTTTACCTGGGGTGATCAGCAATACTTACGTTGTTTTGTCCAATCACTCAACTATAGCCTCACTCTGTTTCTGCCCGACGGTACACCAGTGCGTGCCAAAGTTAACCTCACCTTAGAAGAAGTTGATGAATCAATTTCCCAGCCAGGAATGAGTACATCTAGCAGTGTAGACCGGACTGGTGACAGCAGAGCTAGTCGAAGTTAATTCGACCTTTGGGGAATAGTCTGCAACAATGCATCTTCATTAGGCTATTGGCAATCATCTCTTGCCAATACGTATATGCCTGTCCTGTACATCCCTGAACCACTATTGCAAATTGATGGCACCAATGCTTCTGCCGATTTGATCAATGATATTTTGCAAATCACAGTAGAAGAAAGTCTTCATCTACCGGGAATGTTTACTCTAGTTATCCGCAATGATTACTTTCCAGGGTTGACTGAAGAAAAGACTTGGAAACATCAAAGTTTATTTGCTATTGGTAAGAAAATTAAAATTGGTTTCGTTTCCAGCACTACGCAAAACGTAGATTTTGAAAATGCGGAGCAAGGTTACGTATTAGAAGGGGAAATTACAGCCATAGAAGCTGAGTTCACTAGTGGTTCTCAAGCACCCATCGTGATTCGCGGCTATGATGTTTCCCATCGCTTGCATCGCGGACGTTATAATCGCTCCTTTCAAAATGTCACTGATAGCGATGTTGTGAATCAAATTATCGGTGAGTTGGGCATTGCCGCAGGTACAGTTACTTCTACCACTATTGTTCATGATTATATTTTTCAAGAAAATCAGACCAATATGGAATTCCTGCGCGAAAGAGCAGCCCGCCTCGGCTTTGAACTTTATGTGCAGGATGGTAAATTAAACTTTCGCCAACCTGCACAAGACCAATCTTTATCACTCAAGTGGTTAGAGGATATTCATAACTTCCGCGTTCGCGTTAGTAGTGCTGAACAAGTGAGTTCAGTGGAAGTACGGGGCTGGGACTACACTAAAAAGCAGCCGATTATTTCGACAGCCTCTACAGAACAAGTAATTACCAACACAGATAACGGCAAAGGCAGTCAAACTAGCACTAAATTCAGCCTTCAACCGAAAATGATTGTGGTAGATAAACCTGTGTTTAGTGTGAATGAAGCACAGAAAATCGCCCAAGCGTTGTGTAATGAACTCGGAGGTGAGTTCATTGCAGCTGATGCTAAGGGTGAAGGAAATCCCGACATCAGACCCGGTAAAGTAATTAAGTTGACAGATATGGGCAGCTACAGTGGTAGCTACTACGTTACAGAAACTCGCCATCTGTTCCATGAACGCAAATTTATGACAGAGTTCAGCGTCCGTGGTTTGCGTTCTGGAGACTTGTTAGCTACTCTGTCACCCCAAACACACTTACAACCAGGACAAACTCTTTTGGTGGGTGTGGTCAGTAACAACAAAGACCCTAAAGGTTGGGGTCGTGTACGGGTTAAGTTTCCTACCTTAACTGAGGAGCATGAAAGCAATTGGGCAAGAGTTGTGAGTGTAGGAGCAGGTTCAGGTCGAGGTTTTGACTGTTTACCAGAAGTCAACGACGAAGTGTTAGTAGCCTTTGAACACGGTGATATTCACCGTCCGTATGTGATTGGTGGTGTCTGGAATGGCACAGACGCACCTCCAGAAAAAGTCGATGACACTATTGTGGGTGGGAAAGTGCGTCTGCGGACTTTTAAAACCCGTGTTGGGCATAAACTCCAATTTGTCGAAGAAGACAAAGGCACTAAAAAAGGTGCATACCTGCAAACAATAGACGGTCATAATTTGCGAATGAACGACAGCGAGAAATTTGCCGAATTAGAAACTACAGGCGGTCACAAATTTCGCTGTGATGATAGTAATAAAACTATTAGCTTGACTTCCACAGGTGACATTACAGTTAAATCTGGGACAACTGGGACGGTGAAGAAAATTAGTGTCAACGGTGGTGAAATTGCTTTAACTGCAACTCAGAAAATTAGCCTAACTGTAGGGGGTACAAGTATCGAATTAACACCCAGTGGGATCACAATCAGAACTACTGGTACAATTAGCGTTCAATCTGGCAGTTCAACCAGTGTCCAATGTGGAGGTTCCTTGAGCGCTAACGCTGGTGCTTCACTCTCAGCTAATGCTGGTAGTACTATTAGTATGAATGCAGGTGCTACAGTTAGCATCAACGGTGCGGCTTCTGTAGGTATTTTGGGCGGGATAATTCGGTTGAATTGTTAATGATCAATAGTCAATGGTCATTTGTCCTTTGTCATTTGTTCTTCTCCCCCTTGCACCCCTGCTTTTCCCATTCTTTACTCCCCATTCCCTCAAAATATATGTTTCCAGCAGCACGACTAACTGATTTAACCGTCACAGGCGATCCGATTACTGGGCCTGGTGTCCCTAATGTTTTAATTGCAGGTTTACCTGCAGCTTGTGTTGGTGATTTAGTGGCGGGGCCTGTTGTGACTGGCAGTATTGTTTTAGGGTCTTTTACTGTCTTGATTGGTGGCAGACCTGCGGCGCGAGTCACATCTCAGGTAGCTGGTGTGAATACTGTCACAGGTGTACCGTTAACTACGGTTGTTGGTATAGGTGCGCCGACAGTGTTAATTGGTGGTTGAAAGGTTAAGGAAGTTTTATTTAGTATTTTTTTTGGTAACTCAGAATTTTTTCGAGAGCTAATCGGAATTTGAATGCAGAAAGTAGTGCCTTGTCCGGGTTTAGATATGCATTCAATTGTACCGTTGTGTTTTTCGACAATTTTACGACAAATGGGCATTCCTAGCCCTGTGCCTTTACCGATGGGTTTGGTGGTAAAGAAAGGTTCAAAGAGGCGATCGCGCACTGCTTGGCTCATTCCTGAACCATTATCTTGAATCTGAATCACTGCATGGGGATAATTTGCCAATGCTTTGCCATTTTCTAATGAGGTGCTAATAGTGATCATCCCCTCTTTTTCTTGACCTTCTAAGGCATCGATCGCATTTGCAATAATATTCATAAATATTTGATTTAGTTGGCTAGGATAGCACTCAACTAAAGGTAGTACTTCGTAATTCTTAATGACTTCAATTCCAAATTTTCCACAGCCTGTCTTTAAGCGATTATTCAAAATCAGCAGTGTACTATCAATGCCTTCATGAATATCTGCCGCCGTCATCTGGGCTTGTTCTGAGCGCGAAAAGTTGCGTAAAGACGAAACAATCTCACGCACACGCTTAATTCCTAAACTCATCGAACCTATCAGCTTAGGCAAATCTTCAGATAGAAAATCTAGATCAATTTCTTCGATTAAAGCTTGAATTTCTGGTACGTAATTACAATTACTTTGATAAATCTGTACTAGACGCAATAAATCATCAACATACTGTTGAGCATGACTTATATTGCCACTAATAAAGTTAACTGGATTATTAATCTCATGGGCAATTCCTGCAACCAACTGTCCCAAGCTCGACATTTTTTCACTTTGAATTAACTGCGCTTGTGTTTGCTGCAATTCGTGGAGCGTATTTTGTAATTGTTGCGCTTGTATTTGGGCGATTTTAGCAGCTTCACAGCTTTGTTCGTAGAGTAAGGCTTTTTCTATTGCCACTCCAGCTTGCATTGCTAATATACTTAATAATTTTAAGTCACGGTTTGTATAATTTATAGAAGTTTCACTGCCAATGACAATTGTCCCAACGACTCGTTCTTCTACATTCAACGGCACACAAATCAGAGAATTAAATTGCTTCCGTTCCCCAAGAAATCTAGGATAAGATACGATATTGTTGACAATTTCTCCTCTGCCCATCTGCACAATACTACCGATAATCCCTTCGCCTAGTTTTATCGGATGTTGGAGATAACTAGTGCCACCAATCTCAGCCAAAATTTCAAAGACATTGTTTTTTTTGTCTAACAATAAAATAGCCCCACCAGTCGAGGGAATTAATTGAGCGGCTTCTTGAATTAGCAATCGAGAAACTGGTTTGAGATTCAGGCTGGCAGTAACTTGAATAGAAATCTCATGGAGTAAATCAATTTCTTGATATCTTTCTAACAATTCATGAGCCAGATTTTTTTTCTCAAACTCTTGTTTAAATGCATAAACTAGTAATGGTACAGTACCACCAGCGTTTTGAGAACCATTTACCCACCCAATTAATTCTCCAGAAAACTCTATAGGGTATTTAGTAGATGCATTTACATTTATTGTTCTGTATAATGATTGACCTTCTGTGTCTTCTATTGTAAATTGACTTCCAGTAGTGTTAGCAAAATCATCTAAAAGAGCTAAGATATCTTTTTTTAAAATCAGTTTTCTAAAATCTATTTTTAGCATCTGCACCTACCTTAATACCATTTAAGATTTTGCTTAATTCTCAGTTTTATTAAGTCAATAAACTTAGTAAATTATAGCTGGCAAAAATATTATATTTTAGTTAGGCATTAGTTCAGTTTTTGAACCGGATGTAACCTCGATAAATTTAACTTAAGCTCCTATTTATATAGTCATAATTAACTAAAAGTTACAAAATCACACAAAGAAATAGTGTACTTTACACACTATTTGAAGTGATTATAAAATTTTAAGCTAAGAAAATTCACCGTAAATTCATTGATTTTTGAACATTCAGTAAATATACATAGAGTTAATTCTGGCGATCAAGTGAACTCGACTTTTGGCGAATGGTTTTTGTTTTGCTGATCAGCATAAAGTAGCGTAGACTGCTCATCACTATGTACCTAACCATGCCAGAACTCAATCAAAATCAACACCTGGGTACGGGCTGGTCTTTTCCGTTACGGGTGAATGTCCAAGGAGGTCTGCAACTCAGTAAAGCAGAACGCAATATTGAAGAGTCGATGATGCTGATTCTGCGTACTGATTTGGGTGAACGCGTGTATCGCCCTAACTTTGGTTCGCGGTTGTCAGAGTTGACTTTTGCACCGATGAACACTCAAACTTTATTACTTTTGCGTTTACACGTCCAAGAAGCTTTGGAAATGTGGGAACCACGAATTGTTCTAGATGCAGTGCGTACTGATCCCGATCCGCTGCGAGGTCGTGTAGATATTGTGATTGAATATCATCCCAAAGATACGTATGATTCGCGGAGTTTAGTATTTCCGTTCTATTTAAATGGGCAATAGTCAATGGTCAATAGTCATTTGTCATTGGTCATTTGTTAAGAGGCTAAAGAATGAAATTTTATACTTCAAGCTTTTCTCCCTTAAACCCTTTTACCCTTACACCCCTTCTTCTCAACTCAGCACTTTATTAATATTGTGGAATTTGATTTTTTACCGAAATTACCAAAGTCTAATCTGGACGATCGCACTTTTAAAGATTTAGTTGATGAGTGTATTCTGCGGATTCCGCGTTATTGTCCAGAATGGACGAATTATAACCCCAGCGACCCAGGCATCACGCTGATTGAGCTATTTGCTTGGTTAACAGACCAAATGCTGCTGCGGTTTAACGAAGTACCAAAGCGCAATTACATTACTTTTTTAGAGTTATTGGGTGTTAGGTTGCAAGCACCTGCGCCTGCTGTGGCGGATATTACTTTTTATTTGAGTGCGGCTTTACCTGATACTTACACGATTCCGGCTGGGGTGGAGGTGGCGACAATTCGCACGGAAACACAAGAGGCGATCGCTTTCACTACAGATCGTCCTTTAATAATAGATAAACCCCAAATTCGTCACTTTCTTACCTGCCAAACCAGCGATAAAAAACCAGAAATTTTGCGCGATCGCTTTACTAATTTATGGACGATGCGCTCTGATGGTGAGTGGTATGGTAGAGAATTGGCACTTTTTGAAGAACAACCCCAACCAGGAAACACTTTTTATTTAGTTATAGATGGTGAATCTCAGTGTGAAGGTAATGTTCTCGCACTGCAATTAAAAGGAGAAGCCGCCACCGCCACCGGGATTAATCCAGATATTCCGCCTCGCAGCTGGGAAGCTTGGAACGGTTTGGAATGGGAATCTGTACTGCTGCAAGAGTCTGACGACAGCACCAAGGGTTTTAGTTTTAGCGAATTGGCAACACAAGGGATTAATCCCCTGCAAGGTGCAGATATAGTGCTGCATTTACCGCAATCTTGGCCTGTGACTACCTTCACCGCTTACCAAGGACGTTGGTTGCGTTGCGTTTACACTGCACCCCAACCTAATCAACCAGGCTACAGCAGTTCGCCGCGCATGATTGGTTTAGCTGTCAGATCAATTGGCGGGACTGTAGGCGCGAGTCAAAGTGAACTGATTCGCAACGAAATTTTAGGGGAAAGCGACGGTACACCCGGACAAACTTTCCAGTTACAAGGTGTTCCGGTGTTGAACCGTCGGGAAGATGAATATTTGCTGATTTCGCCGCCTGGGGGAATTCCCCAAAGGTGGTATGAAGTCAGCGATTTTGCCAATTCTCTCCCCCAAGATTTACACTACACTATCGATTCGCGCACAGGGACAGTCCAGTTCGGCCCAGTGATTCGGGAACCAGCCCAACTCCAGCAGCAAACGGAAATGAGAAAGGGAGTGGGAAATCTTGCCAACATTCAGGAACTAGAACGACAATATGGGGCTGTCCCACCGCGTGGTTCGGTAATTCGGATGGTTGCCTACCGTACTGGTGGAGGGCGTAAAGGTAATGTGCAACGAGGGACGATTACAGTAGCGAAAAATGCGGTTCCTTATGTGGCAAGGTTAATTAACCATACACCAGCGCGTAACGGTTCTGATGCGGAATCATTGGAAGACGCGGTAATTCGAGTGCCGGCGATGCTGCGAACCCGCGATCGCGCTGTGACTCCTGAAGATTTTGAAGTGCTGACGCTACAAGCTGGCGGCGGTGCGGTGGCGCGGGTGCGGTGCTTACCACCGACATCCACAAAGGAAGCCGGAACAATCAAATTGTTGGTTGTCCCAGCGGCGAATACAGATGCAATTAATCGTGGTGAAGGTATCGAACCAGAACTGTTCAGCCTTAGTCCTCAACTACGTGACCAAATTATTGCTTATTTAGATGAACGGAGGTTATTAGGAATACAAGTTAAATTGCAAGCACCTGAATACGTAGGTGTAGCAGTACAAACAGAAGTCGCACTAGAACCAGAATACAACCATCCTGCTGCACAACAAGAAATTTTGGGTAAATTACGAGTTGCTTTGTATCGCTTTCTTAACCCAATTACTGGCGGACAAGATGGGAAAGGTTGGCCTTTTGGTAGACCAGTTTATCCGTCGGATATAGTCAATTTGTTTCAGCAATTTCCGGCGGTGCGGTATTTGGGGGTGGTGCAGCTATTTGAGTTGCGATATGTCGGTCAAACTTGGGTGCGATCGCTTCCCCAAAATCCTGTGATTGATCCTGGGGCGTTGGGTTTAATTTGTTCTTGGCAAAATACTCGATTGCGTTCTGGTCATGTTGTTAATTTAATTCAGTAAGTGCTGAGTGCTGAGTGCTGAGTTATGGAGGTAAATCAGTTGAGTAAAGTAGAGAGATTTGAGAATTTAATTGCATGGCAAAAAGCTAGGGTTTTGACTAAAGCAATTTATCAAATTACCCAACAGGGAGCTTTTAGTAAAGATTATGGTCTTTCAGGACAAATGCAAAGAGCAGCAGTATCAATAATGTCTAATATTGCTGAAGGATTTGAGCGTAATAGACCTAAAGAATTTCATCAGTTTCTTTCAATGGCTAAAGCTTCTTGCGCTGAACTGCGTTCTCAACTTTATGTAGCTTTAGATGTTCAATATATTCAATCAAGCGAATTTAATCAGATTTTAAATCAGGCACAAGAAGTTGGCAAAATTATCGGTGGTCTTCGTGCGTCTATTGACAAAAATAAACAAGAATAAAAACCACACTTTTTTATGACTAACCAAATCCTGCACCTACAACTCACACCTATGCAACTATCTGATGTCATACAGTCATCAGCAGTGAGTACAAGTGCAGCCGATTTTTCACACTCAGCACTCAGCACTCAGCACTCAGCACTTAATACTCAGCACTCAGCACTCAGCACTCAGCACTCAAATTTGGTGGTTCATCCGCCGGAACCGAGTGAGATAGTTTTGCAATTAGAGAACTTGGGTAGTCGGATGTTGCGGTTAAATGTGCGCCTTGAAGGGAATTTTCCGGCTGAGTGGTGTCGTATTGGGATGGAGGGTTACGAACTTGCACCGCGATCGCGGATGGATGTGGTGTTGTACTTCCAACTTCCAGCAAATTTCTTTGAAAATCCAGCATTGGGAATTGGTCAATCTTTGGTGTTGGATTATCACAGTCGCATTTACGTTAATTACACTGAGGAGGGTACTGGTAGACAGTTAGTTGAAACTGCTGGTTTGAATTTGTATGTCCGTCCTCGCAGTCTCTACCCCAAGTTTTTACCTGCGGTTTATCGAGAAGTTGACTTTATTGGTCGCTTCTTGAAAATTTTTGAGCAGGCTTTTGAACCCGCAGTGCAAACACTGGATGTGTTGTGGGCTTATTTAGATCCAATGACTGCACCGCAGACATTGTTACCTTTTCTCGCCCACTGGGTAGCTTGGCCGATTGATCGCCGTTGGACGCTAGAACGACAACGTTATTTAATTCACTCAGCTGTTGAGCTTTATCGCTGGCGGGGAACACGTAGAGGTTTGCGTTTATATATACATCTTTATACAGATTTGCCTTTAGATGAACACATCACAAGAGAAGTTGATAAACATATTTGTATTGAAGAAATTCGCGGCGAAGGTTTTGTTTTAGGCAATACACGTTTAGGCCAAGATGCGATGATTGGTGGCGGTCGTCCGTATCATTTTATAGTTCGCCTACGTCCTCAACGCTCAGATCAAGTAGATGAACAGTTAGTACGCCACATCATTGACCAAGAAAAACCTGCTTTTTGTACATACGAACTTTATATAGATGAGTCCATAGTCCATAGTCCATAGTCAATGGTCAAAAGCTACAAAGCTAAAGAATGAACTTTCATACTTCATACTTCATACTTCATACTTCACACTTCATATTATGGAAATTCAACCTTTAGAACGACTACAAATTCAAGATGGTTTATTGATTAACGCTGAACGATGGAAGCGATCGCATGATTATCATCGTCAGCGGCAGAATATTCATTATCAGTCGCTGAATGAACCGGGAATAGTTCATGGTTTGGGTGTGAGTTTAATTCCTGCACCTCAAGATGTACCATCGCAGTATAACGATGGAAGATGGTTACAAATTCAGCCAGGAATTGCAATTGATGTTAATGGAAATCCGATTATTGTTCCGCAACCGATAGACTTTCATATATCGGCTGATATTACAGAAGAAAAACCCCGGCTAATTTATTTAGTAGTGCGTTATGTAGATCCAGAAACTTTACAACGCAAACAAGTTAGTGAGTTTGAGCCAGAAACTTTTCGGATTGATGAAAAGACGACACCGCCTGATGTTTTTGAGGTGGAATTATGTCGGATTTTGCTACAACCGGGATTAGTTACGCTACAAAATCCCCAAGATGTATTTTATCCGAGTTTGAATAGTTTAGATTTTCGTTATCGGAAAATGGCGCGATCGCGTCCTACTTCTGTGGTGCGTGTAGCGCATCTTGATACTCCTGAAACTAAAGAAGGAAATAGTTTAGCAAATCTCTCATACCTCTTAAAATCCACTAAAAATCTAACTTTTACTTTGCAAGGAGATGAGCAAATTGCTCGCTTAAATTTTCCACTTCCAGACCCAACTATAGCAATTAATTATGATTTGCTATTTATGACAGGTAGTGAACCATTAATTCTCAATGTTCAAGAACTAGCTAATCTCAAAAGTTATTTAGATTCTGGTGGAGTTTTGTTGGTTGAATCACCCACCGATGCAGTTGACCGATTAGAAAGCGTTTTGGATATTACCGAAAATTTAGGCACACCTTTAGAAGATTTACGTCGACTTGATCGCCATCATCCGTTGCGGATACAGCCATTTTTATTTGCTGCATTGCCCACTTTCAATCAAAAGCCTATGCAAATTTTAGTTGCGGCTGGCATCGTTTTAGTTATCGGTGATTTATCACTTTGTTGGGGATTAGATGAAAAATTGACTCTACCACGAGAAACAATCCGCACTGCTCAAGAATTGGGTATTAATATTCTGAATTTTGCTTGGAATCGAAAACAAATGACTCAATTAAGGCAACAGACTGCCATACCTGTATTAACCAAACCAGACCCATTAAAAAGCATTTTTAACAAACTTGAATAATTCTTCTTACTTTTGCCTTTTTACTTTTAACTTTTTTATATGGCAGTTAATCTAGTTAATACTAAAATTTCTAAGCAAGTATTGCACTTTCAACCAGGTGGTGCGCCAGCTTATTTTGAAGTGACTGTAGTTAATGAAAGTAATCAGTTTGCCTCTTTTCAAATAGAAATAATTGCGGCTGGTAGTAGTGAGAGTTTGGGTTCTAATTGGTACACAATTACGCCAGCAGTTAGTGCTAAAAATCCGCCAGGAGATAGCACAAAGTTTGATGTCACAATCATCAATACACCTGTTGCTGGTTTTATTGGCAAAATGAACTTGATAGTCCGCATTTTTTCGCTGGAATTGCGAGATGAAGACAGACAACTACTGCGGTTAATAGTAGAAGCAGGAGTTGGTACTGTAGCAATGCAAGTTGAGTTACCTATACGCGAATTTTCAACTCAACCACAGGGATTAATTGAGATTCCAGTGCGAGTTTTTAATCCTAGTCAGCTTCCTGCAAGTGTTTCTCTACGACCGATTGGACTCAAGCCTCAATGGTTTATCAATGGTGATGAAAAACTGCTACCTGTTGCACCTGGTACGAAAACAGAAACTTCATTTTTATGCCAGTTACCAATTCCTGAAGAAGTGCCAAGTCAAGCATATTCTTTTACTATTGAAGCCACTCATACTAATGGGCTACCGTCGCGCAGTCGGGAAGGAATAATTAACGTCAACCCAGCAGGTTTTATCGATTTTCAATGCACTCCAGAAAAACAAAATATACCTGCATCTCGTCCTTGGCTACCTCAGCTACGAGTTAATTCTACAACTTACCAACTTGAGTGCCAAAATCACAGCAATTTGAGTCAGAAGATAAGTATTGAAGTGAGAGAAGGAGAGGAGGGGCAGCCTAAATGTTTTTGGCAAGTTGAACCAGAATTCGTAGAATTACATCCAGGAGAAAAACAGAATTTACAACTATTAGTAAGTAAGCGGCGGCGGTGGTTTGGCTTAAAGCTAAAACTTGCATTTAAAGTCAAGGCTGTTGCCCCAGAGCGTAGAATAAATATTAATAATGAAAATCAATATTTACAACTGATTATTCATCCTATTTTACATCCTTGGCTACAGATGGGATTAGGAATTTTGTTGTTGTATCTACTTTGGTATTTATCATGGCTCAATCCTAATAATCCGTTCTTTGGTCATCGTCGTTCTGTGTCATTTGTCCAGTTTAATGGTGTAGGCGATCGCGCCGTTAGCAGTTCTCAAGACCAAAGTATTATCAGATGGAATCTTGCTGGTTTTAGCAATCCTTTGATTAATCAAGATGATGGGAGGATGGCTAAAGGTGCAGGTAAATCTGTGCGGATTGTACGTTATAAACCTGTGGATAATGATGTGGTAGCAGCAGGTTTAGAAAATGGCGAAATTCAAATCTGGGATGTACTTGGCGGGACGAAAAAACCAAAAGTAACTTTTTCTTTTGATAAAGCAGACCGTGTTTTAGGTTTAGAATTTAGTCAAGATTCACATTTTTTGTTTAGTGGTCATGGCAGTGGTTTAGTTTTGCAATGGGATATAAATAGCGCTCTTTTAGATGATGAAGTGACTTTAGAAAAACCTATTAATATCAAAGATGTAAAGTTTCCTGTATATAGTCTAACTCTGGCTGGACAAGATAAACAAAATTTAGTAATTGCTGGCAGATATAACAACTTAGCTATCTGGAATTTCGCACAAAATAAACTGTGGAAAGTTCCATATAATCCTCCTGGTAGTCAAAATGATTATATCGTCAGTGTAGATAGTGCAGAATATAAACCAAGTTTACTAGCAACAGCAGATAATATGGGACAAATTACTTTATGGAATATGCAACAATGTCTGAGTAAAAATAATGGCCAATGTCAAACCTTAGATAAATGGTCTGATGGTCATAGTGGTAAAGCAGTGCGTTCTGTTGCTTTAAGTCGAGATGGTTGTTATTTAGTTAGTGGTGGCGATGATAATCGGGTAATACTTTGGCCATTAACAAAACAAGGTAGGCGAGTTTCTCCAACTGGTCAAACTATACGTTCGCAAAATCAAAGATTTAATAGTGTAGATATTAAAGTAGTTAAAAACAAAATTTTAATTATCAGTGGTAATGATGATCATAGAGTTAGGTTAGATATGAGAGATTTAGCTAAAAACGTTGATTGTAAACAATAAGAATTAATTAACCGCAGATGTACACGAATAAACGCAGATAAAATATATTTTTACTTTTGCCTTTTTCCTTTTAACTTTTTGCCTGGAGGTAAGATATGACTGCCACAAATTCGAGAATTACAGATTCCAAACTCGGTTTGAGTATGGCAGAGGTTTTATTGCTGCCACCACAACAGCGTAAAATTGTCCAGTGGCTAATCAAGCGTTATGATAGTGCAACTCTTACCCAAATTTCAATTCATTTAGATTTAAATCAACAAGCTACTTTAGCTTTATTAGATGAGTTAGTTGAAGAAGGTTTTGTCCAGGAAGTCTTAACGTCTGGTGAGGTAAAATACCGCGTTAATCTGGCGGCTAAACGTGGCATTCAACAGCAAAATATTCAACAAACTCTCGCCCCTGGTAATCCGCTGGCGATTATTTTTAATCCTTCTGGTGATTATGCAGTTCAGGCTGGGGCAAAATTTGAACTTAATGTCACAGTGACAAATAAAGGTGCAGAAAGTGCCTTAATTGATATTTTTATTGATGAATTATCGCCGCAATTAATTCAATGGTGTGATGCACCTAAGCAAAGGTTAGCACTTGGCCCTAATTCTGTGGGTGAAGTGTTGTTTGAATTTCAAGTACCTATAACGGCAATTCCTAGCACTTACAACTACTCAATTGTTGTTGATGCGCCGTTGCATTATCCAGAAGATACGCCAATTAGACATGGCGCGAAGATTCAGGTTTTACCTGCGATTGAAACTGTTGTTAGAGTAAGTGATCCGACTTTTACATTACTACCTTTAACAAGTTCGCGATCGCCTGCCAAAATTCCCCCAGGCGGAATCTTGCAAGTAAATGTAAATGTTCACAACCGTTCTGACAGAGTAGACAGATTTCGCCTCAGTTGTCTTGATTTACCTGAAGAATGGGTAAGTATCCGCTACCCCGAAGGTTTGGAAACCGCTGGACTTGTTATCCCCAACATGGGTTTGAATCTCAACCCAGGTGAGAAGGGAGAAATCTTACTCCAGTTTCAACCACCACTGGGCGCAAACGCCGGACTTTACTACCCCAGCATCCGCTTGTACTCTGCTAACAATCCCGATTTGATGCTGTTGGATGTGGTGTATTGGGAAATTTTGCCATCTTACCTGCTGAATGCAGAAATGCTGATATTGGTAAATCGGGTAAGACGCAAGGGTGGGACTTTTGAAGTTAAGCTAACGAATGCGGGTAACACTGTGCGGGAAATCGCTTGTCAGGCGGTTCCTGTAGATGAAGATAAAGTGTGTACCTATACGACTTCTCCGGGTGTGTTGCGAGTATTCCCAGGCGAAAAAGCTTCGACACAAGTGACAGTTACTCCAGTGAAATGGTGGTATCGTCCGATGTTTGGCGCGGGAAGATTACTTAATTTTCGCGTTGAATTAGTCGATGAACAACAATTACCTTTACCTAATCCGGCTTTACCTGGAAGTTTAATTTGGGAACCTCGCCCTTGGTGGCAATTTTTACTCGTTTTGTTAACGGCGGTAGGTGCTGTAGCTGCGATCGCATTTTTAATTTGGCTATGGTTATTCCGTCCCCCTGCAGTTCCCAAAATTCTACAATTTCTCTCATCTGATGCGACTTATCAAGCATCTAACGGTGATTTTATTCGCTTAAGTTGGCAAATTCGCCACCCAAAAAAATTGCAGACTTTATCTTTAACTGGTTTATTTGCTGATGGTACGGCGGCAGTACAACCTGTTGTTTATACTTTCAACGGTAAACTTCCGATAGAATTGCAACCATTCTGTCAAATGGGTGCAATGCTAACTTGTTCTAACGTACCTACCGATGCCCGTAAATCAGGAGATTATATTTTTCAACTGCAAGCATTCGCTAATAATAATCCAGACTTGCCAGCCGACACAATTAAAACCAATACTATTAAAATTGTGCCGATTCCACCGCCGCAAGTTCTCGACTTTTCTCCGGCACAATCTGTTTACCAAGAAGTTAAAACTAGTGCTACCAAAATTAGCCCAGATACAATTCGTCTCAACTGGAAAATCAATGATTTAGATAGGATAAAAGAATTGCGAGTAATTGGGCGATCGCCGGAAAATTTAGTTAACAGTCCACTCCAAACTTATGATGTCAGCCAAGGCATTTCCAACACTATCAAAACCTTCTGCACACAGCAAGAAAATCAACTACGTTGTCGGAATGTTCCAGCTAATAATCGCGGCGCAGGAGACTATATATTTGAATTACAAGTATTTGCTAAAACCGATACCGACAAACCAAGCGTTGTTCAAAAGACAGACTTAGTTAAAGTCCAACCTCTACCCAGTAAAATTGTCGAATTCAAAATAGATGGCAATAACCCATTACCCAAATATCAAGTATTAATTAATCAAGGTAAACCCAACAAAATTCTCAACTTATCTTGGAAAGTAGAAGGCAGTAATAATATTAAAGTCGAACTCCTTCCCGCACCAGGAGATATCCCGCGTAACGGTACAATACCTTACCCCGTAAATCAACAACCCAGTAGCGAAACAATTACCCTACAAGTTACTAATGCTGCTGGTGAAAAAGTTAGTCGTTCCGTCACAATTGAAACTTTTTTACCGCCTAACTCAACAGCAAATCAACCTCAATTACCACAGCTAGAAGGTGCAAAACCTGAAATTCCTGCTATACCCACACCGCCATCAGGACAACCTGCACAACCTCCTGGTACTCATCCCAACGCGTCTCCAAGTAACAATACCGCACCTACTCCTGGTTCTCCCGCGCCTTCTCAACCAGACAAACTCTCACCTTTAGAACTACCACCAGGATTTGATTAAAAATTAACCGCAAATTTTTCTTCTTTGCGCCTTGGCGCGGCAGTCGCGTGACTGTCGGCAAAGCCGCCCAACGCGCTGCCTTGCCTTTGCGTGAGCTAAAAAAATCTATGAAGCCTAATATATTTCTCTCAATAATATTAACCTCAAGTCTCCTATTACCCTCAATCGTCGCTAACTCAAACCAACCACTTGATGCACAACAATACCGTGCTAACTTACTTTTAAATCTAGGCAATAGACAACTAACTAACGGACAATTTAAAGCAGCCTTAGCATCCTTACAAGAGTCATTATATCTTTATCAACAAATAGGCGATCGCACTGGTGAAGCCAATGCACTCTTTCGCTTAGGTGGCGTTTACTTTACCCTTGGTAGATACCAAACTGCGATTTCTTTTTACAAAAAAGGTTTACAGTTAACCCAAGATTTTGATAATCAATCACTTACAGTTCAAATTTTAGAACAACTCAGCAATACATATGTCACACTTGGCGATGAAAAATTAGCAAAAAAATTTCAAGAACAAGCAGCCGCACTCAAAAAAGAAATCGGTAATCCAGATAGAGAAGCAGCTTTTTTAGGTAATGTTGGTTTAGAACATGATGCCGCAGCAGAATATAAACAAGCGATTGCTTTTCATTCTCAACAACTAATAACTGCTAAGACAAATAATAACTATCTACTGCAAATAGATTCTCTACAAAATCTAGCTGCTACTTATCGCAAATTAGGGCAGTATCCTCAGGCGATCGCAGCTTATCAACAACAGTTAAAATTAGCTCAGGAATTAAGTAATAATTCCTTAGTCAGTTTGACATTTAAGCAGATAGCAGAAACATATGAGCTTCAAGGTAATTTTAAGGTGGCGATCGCTTTTTATCAACAACAGCTACAACTCACCGAAAAATCTCAAAAATTTGAATTAATCAGACAACTTGGACGCGCCTATACTTTTGCTGAACAATACGATAAAGCAATAGCATTATATCAAGAACAATTAGCCTCTGCAAAAGCAGATAAAGATAAATATACCCAAGGTACAGCTTTAAATAATCTAGCTTTTGTTTATCTAAAATCTCACAAATTGACTGATGCTCAAACTACCTTGCAAGAAAGTGTGAAAAATTGGACATCTCTACGCTTAGATTTAGGTAATACAGTTGATTATGCTGCGGAACAAGCCAACACTTATCGCTTACTGCAACAAGTCTTAATTACTCAGAATCAGCCAGAAGCGGCATTAGAAATAGCTGAACAAAGTAGTATCATGGCATCTATACAATTATTGGGAATGCGGTTATTTTCTGAGCCAAAAGATAATAATTTAAAAATCGCACCTAAGTCAATTGTATTACCTACAATTATTGATATTCAAAAAATTGCCAAAGAGCAAAAAGCTACTCTTGTCAAATATACTAATATTCCTGATGATGGCTTGTATATTTGGGTGATTCAGCCAACAGGTAAAGTTACATTCCGTAAAATTAACCCAAAACCTGAAAATACATTTACTTCAGTTAATTCTATCGCAGAAATAGTTGCCGATATTCCTAATTATCTCAGTCTCAATAGTCAAGAAAATAAACCCAAAAATCTTGTTAATCCTTTATTACAGCTACATCAACTATTAATCAAACCCATTGCTGATTTATTACCGGAAAATCCCACAGCCCAAATCATTTTTATTCCCCAAGATGAGTTGTGGTTCGTTCCTTTCCCAGCTTTGGTGGATATTTCTGGTAAATATTTAATTGAAAAACATACAATCTCAACTGTACCAGCAATTCAAATACTAAAGTTAGCTAAAGAGCAACGAAGTAAAACAGGCGGTAGTAAAGTTGTTGTCGTCGGTAATCCTACCATGCCGAAAATTGCTCTTGCAATTAACGCTGCACCGCAGCCTTTACCACAACTTATCAATGCTGAACAAGAAGCTTTAGCAATTGCCGATGTCTTTAAAACTAAAGCTTTAATTGGTAGTCAAGCAACAAAAGCTGCTGTTTTACCTTTATTACCCAAAGCCAAAATAATTCATTTGGCAACTTACGGTGTCTTAGATGATGTAAAAAGACAAGGTATACCAGGAGGAATTGCCTTAGCGGGAGAGAATAACGGACTACTCACAACCAGCGAAATTCTTAACTTGTATACTCAATCAAAAGGCAAACGTTTGCGTGCTAGGTTAGCTTTTATCAGTGCTGGAGAGACTGGACATGGTAGCGTAGGTAACGGTGTGTTGGGTTTATCTTTAGCACTGATGATCTGTGGTGTACCCAGTGTTGTTGTCTCACAATGGGCAGTACCAGATACACCTACATCTGTGATAACTACAGAATTTTATCGCCAGTTAAAGCAGAATCCTAACAAAGCCCAAGCCTTACAAAAGGCTATGTTAGCAACGATGAAGCAGTACCCTCATCCCAAATATTGGGCAGGATTTAATTTAATTGGAGAATTACATTAAAAAATAATAAAAAAGTTACATTTTATAGTAAAAACAGAAACAATAAATCTTACATAGGATTGATTTTTTATAGTTGAAATTTAAAATGCTAAGTTTACAATCTCTGATTTATTTTGTTTCATTTAAAAAATACATACATTGGCTATCTACTAGCTTGATTTTTAGTTGTGCCTGTGTAATTTTAACTTTGCCATCAGTAGCACAAGCACCAAATCCAGCAGGAGATCCTAACCAAGACCGCTTCCCTCAGCCAGGAACAAGCCCACAACCCTTACCGCCAGAATCACCACCGCCCATACAGCCAACACCGACTCCAACTCCAGAAACACAGCCTACAGAAGGTTCTCAAACTATTCGGGTAGAGAAAATCAACGTTACAGGGAGTACTACAGTTTTTCGTCCAGAGAGATTTCAAAAGATTACTCAGCCATTAGAAGGGCGTGAAGTGACAGTAGAAGAACTACGCAAAGCTGCTGATGCCATCACTCAAATTTACCTTGACCAAGGCTACATTACCTCTAGAGCAATTGTCGTAGACCAAACTGTTAGCAATGGGGTAGTAGAAATTCGGGTAATTGAAGGTAGAATCGAAAAAATTGAAGTTATAGGCACAAGACGGTTAAATCCTGAATATGTGCGTAGTCGTGTAGCTTTAGGTGCGGGTAAGCCAGTCTTGACCTCTGCATTAGAAGACCAGCTAAGATTACTCCGGGCTGACCCTTTATTTTCCAACGTCGAAGCTAGTTTACGCGCTGGTAGTGGTGTTGGTCAAAGTATTTTGGTGGTGCGGGTTACAGAAGCACAACCCTTCAACGCAGCCTTAACTGTTGATAACTATTCTCCCCCTAGCATTGGTTCCGAAAGATTGGGTGTAAATGCTAGTTATCGCAACCTCTCAGGTCTGGGCGATGAATTTGCCGCATCCTATTATTTAACAACCCAGGGTGGCGCAAATGTTTTTGATTTTAATTATCGCCTGCCACTCAACCCGATGAATGGCACGTTACAACTGCGAACCTCATTTAATGATACGAATGTTGTGCAAGAACCATTTGCGGCTTTTGATATTAGTGGAGAATCGCAACTGTACGAAATTAGTTTTAGACAACCACTAATCAGAACACCCCGTGAAGAATTTGCGTTATCTCTCGGTTTTACGGTGCAGAATGGTCAAACCTTCACCTTTGCAGGGCCGACACCCTTTGGTTTTGGGCCAGATGAAGAGGGTAACAGTCGCACCCGTGTAATTAAATTTGGCCAAGATTACGTAATTCGAGATGTTAACGGTGCTTGGGCATTGCGATCGCTCTTTAGTTTTGGTATTGATGTATTTGATGCTACTAGCAACCCAAATCCTATCCCCGATGGGCAGTTTTTTAGTTGGTTAGCACAAGCCCAGCGGGTGCAACGCCTAGGTACAGATAATATCTTGATTGCCCAAGCTGAGTTACAACTGACACCAAACGCTTTGTTGCCTGCTCAGCAGTTTGTTGTGGGTGGTCAATCAGTACGCGGCTATCGGCAAAACGTCCGGGCTGGTGACAACGGTGTGCGATTTACTATCGAAGACCGCTTGACAGTGCAACGAGATGAATCAGGTAATTCCACACTGCAAATTGCGCCATTCTTTGATATGGCTTACGTCTGGAATGTGGATGATAATCCCAACACTTTACAACGGCAGAAATTTATTGCAGGTATCGGAGTTGGCATATTATTTCAACCCATACCACAGCTTGATATCAAACTTGATTATGGATATCCCTTGATAGACTTAGATGACCGCGGAAGAAACGCCCAAGATGATGGTTTTTACTTCAGCATCGGCTATCGGTTGTAAAGTTAGATTTTTTTAGGAAAATTAGGTGTAGGTTGGATGGAGGAAGGGAACCCAACATCATTTAAGCTCTGTTGGGTTTCGCTGTCGCTGCACCCAACCTACATTCTAGAGTGCGATCCATAATAAATGAGATTGCCCCATTAAAATCAGTGCGATCGCCTGTTTTTGTAGTATACGAAGTGTAGGTTGAGTAGAGGAACTGAACCCAACATCATCAAAACTCTGTTAGATTTCTCTGTCGCTACCATTGTTGTAACTGAATGGCTTATGTCTACACATTGCTATTTTCAACAAGTATCACCACAGATTATAGAAAAATTGCAGTGTCATCCCTGTTTGGTTGATATTTTTCGAGAAGCTTATCTTTTAGAGGAGTATTCTGATAATTACTGGCGCGGTATTGAAGAGTTACAAGAAGAATGGAAATCTGTAGATGATGATTTAGGAGAACAACAAGAATTTTGGAAAGACTTTGAAACAATATTGGCTTATTGCCAAGAAGCCGTAAATAAGATTTATGGAATGTTGCTTTCTTACGGATAGTTCTTGTATAAGCAGTCTGTAATTGTTAGTTTTTGAATTTATCGTAACTTGTAGACATGGAGCGATCGCATTGTTCAAAGAATATTACAATCATCAATTCAGAGAAATTTTTGAAGTCCCTCTACAGCCATCAGATGGTCTTAGTGAAGATACTGTTCAAACACAATTGACACAACAGGGATTGATAATTCCGCAAGCACTTTTTGATTACTATGTAGGGCTTGCTGAAAAAGAAAGAAAAGATAAAATTCACTAGATTCAATGAACCTCCATTTGACACATCAATGTTAGTACATTTTCGGGAAAGAATAAGTGCTGAATTGGTCAACAAGGTGAATCAACAAATGGTGAAGAAGCTGCTAGAGATAACATCTTCGATAGGTACGGAAAAAAAACCGAAGAACCAGAAAAAGAAGGTAATCCAGCCGAAAATTGTGGAAAATTAATATTAGATGCAACTTGTGCGCCAGGTGATATCAGCTATCCGACCGATTTAGAGCTAGTAAATCAAGCTTATTGCAGACGGAAAAAATTATAGACTTACTTTATAAACAACTGTAATTGCTATTACTTTTTTAGTTATGAATCTCTCTACTCATCTGTTCCGCTTATTTAGGGCTTTTTTGTGTCTATTTTTCCCAAGTGCATCTTTTTTAGAGCCTAATATAATTGAGAATTGTCGTTCACTCATTCATAGACAACAAAAACTTATACCTTTAACTTCCTGAAATAACTAATTTTTTACTTCTTAACCCCAACTTGTCCAAAATCAAACTGGGTTGGGCAAGCTTGATAGGTGTTACAGCCAAACACTTGCTCAACCTCAGAGATTTTTAACGCATCGTCACAAATTCTTCAGCTGAAGTTGGATGAATGCCGACAGTTGCATCAAAATCAGCTTTGGTAGCACCCATCTTAACAGCGATCGCTACTCCTTGAATAATCTCGGCAGCACTATTACCAACCATGTGCGCCCCCAATACTTTATCGGTGTTACTATCAACCACCAGTTTCATCAAGGTTTTTTCGTCTTTACCAGCTAGAGTGTAATACATGGGGCGGAAGCGCGATCGATAAATTTTCACCGCATCACCGTATTTTTCTCTGGCTTCAGCTTCAGTTAGACCAACAGTTGCAGCTTCTGGTGTGGTAAAGACGGCTGTAGGTATATTTGCATAACTCATAATGCGGGACTTACCACCAAATACCGTATCTGCTAATGCCCGACCTTCGTTAATCGCTACAGGAGTCAAATTAATTCTATCAGTGCAATCTCCAACAGCATAAATATTTTCTTCATGAGTGCGACTGTACTCATCCACAAGAATTGCCCCATCCCGATGCTGGACTTTGGTATTTTCTAAACCAAGGTTTTGAGTATTGGGTTTACGACCAACCGCTGCCAAACTCACAGCATCAGCAACTACTGTTTCCTCAGTATCACCACTGCCTTTAACTGTAATCTTTAGTCCTTCCGAAGTTTTGTCAATAGCAATTAGTTCAATGTTATTGACAATGCGAATACCGTGATTAATCATGGACTGCTGAATTTCTATGCGGATATCTTCATCGAACCCACGCAAAATTTTGTCTCCACGAATCACCTGTGTAACTTCAGTACCTAATCCATTTAAGATGCTGGCAAATTCACAACCAATGTAACCTCCACCTAAAATGACGATGCGTTTTGGTTGTTTTTTCAGGTGAAAAATATCATCGGAGGTGATGGCGTGTTCAATTCCCAAAATATGCGGTTTCACAGGTTTTCCACCAACAGCAATTAGTATTTTGTCGGCGGTGACTTGGCGTTGGCTTTGCCCGCCGGAGGCATCGTCAACCATAATAGTATGTGAATCGACAAATTTACCATATCCCTGCAAAACTTCAACCTTGGAGTTATCCAACATCTTTTGGTAAATTCCATTCAGGCGATTTACTTCATTGTTAACCGCCGTAATCATCTTTTTCCAATCTAAAGTACTCTCGACTGAACTCCAACCATATCCTTGGGATTCTTCAAATAAGTCAGGAAAATGAGAGGCATAAACCATCAACTTTTTGGGAACACAGCCACGATTGACGCAGGTTCCACCTAGTCTATCAAACTCGGCAATTCCCACTTTAGCACCATATTGTGCGGCCCTTCTAGCAGTGGCAATTCCACCAGAACCTGCACCAATTACGAATAAGTCAAAATCGTGCTTCATGTCTCCCTCATGAATAATTACTAATGCGTAATTCGTAATTGTTAGTTTAATTACGAATTACGAATTATCAAGTACGAATTATTGTATTTAGGCAGTCACAGGTCTTTTAGCTTCTTTAAGGTAAGCCAGCATTGTATCCGCATCTGAGACTTCAAAAGGATCGGTGGGGCAGTTATCTAAGAACCCTGGTTCAATGAAAATCTTTTCAATTTTGCCGTCATCAACCACCATAGAGTAGCGCCAAGAGCGCATCCCAAAGCCCAGGTTAGACTTATCTACTAACATACCCATTTTGCGAGTAAACTCGCCATTACCATCAGGAAGTAAAAATACGTTTTTTGCGCCTTGTTGCTTACCCCACTGAAACATAACAAAGGCATCATTTACAGATATACAAATTATTTCATCAATGCCTAAAGCTTGAAATTGATCATATAGTTCTTCATAGCGTGGCAGATGCGAGGTGGAACAGGTAGGAGTGAAAGCCCCAGGTAAAGAGAAAACTACAACACGCTTGCCACCGAAAATATCTTGAGTAGTACGGTCTTGCCAACGGTAAGGGTTTGGCCCTGGTACAGACTCGTCACGCACACGGGTTTTAAATACAATATCAGGAACTCTTTCGATAACAGCCATATTTACCTCTTCAGCAGTTTATGTATGGGCGGTTAATTAAATTTTGCTCATGTAAGTCAGAATAATTCTGATTTAAGAAATATGCAATAGTTATAAATACTTAAAAATAGAAAATATTGCTACAATAATGAATCCCATCCAACACAGTGGTTTCCCAAGGTCTGATTGTCGATCCGGAGCGTTGCTAATACTACAGCGCTGGCTTCTGTGCGACCTCTGTGGTACTCTTATACTTAATACTGGCTTGATCGAAATAAAATTGTTGCCAAACAAAATCCGCAAGTTTTAGCAACACTCAAGGATGTATGCATCAACAGCAGCACAGCAGACATTGCTAGAGTATTAACTGGGAACTGATGCCCTTTATAACAACAAATAATTCTGCTCAGGTCAATGTTGACTTACGTTACTTAACAAACAATCTTCATGCTCAAATCTAACCATTTTGACTGAGTTATTGGCGCACTACTAGAAATATAATCAACACCTGTCTCAGCTACAGCACAAATACTATCTAAAGTCACATTGCCAGAAGCTTCAATTTTTACCAGACTATTCTGTTGGCGAATTAAATGCACTGCCTCACGCATCATACCTAGAGACATATTATCTAACATAATTATGTCGGCCTTATACTTTAAAGCTTCTTTTACCTGCTCTATACTTTCTGTTTCTACTTCTATCGTTAAAGGATAAGGTATTTGAGAACGAATACGAGTAATTGCTTCTCCAATTCCACCAGCTGCCGCAATATGGTTATCCTTAATCATTACTGCATCATCCAACCCCATGCGATGATTAATAGCACCTCCGATAGCAGTTGCGTACTTTTCTAGAAGTCTTAGCCCTGGTGTAGTTTTGCGTGTATCAACAAATTGAGCCGGAAAATCTGCAATTTTCTCTATATATTTATGAGTTAAGGTGGCAATTCCGCTCAAACGCATAGCGAGGTTGAGTGCAACCCGTTCCCCCATCAGCAGTGTATCTAATGAACCATAAATTTCTGCTACTACCTGTCCTGGCTCACAGAATGCGCCTTCAGAAGCAATATTTGTAAAGTTAATTTTTTCATTTAATAGCTGAAATACCCTTGCTGCAACTGGTAAGCCGGCAATTATTCCTGGTGCTTTCGCTATCCATTTGGCTGTTCCTAACGTAACATTTGTCGTCAGTAGGCTATTTGTTGTGCGATCGCCCCTACCAATATCTTCTAGCAGCCAACCACGCAATAGTGGGTCTAACACTAGCCAAGGCGGTAAAACACCAAGTTTACTCACGACCTATAATACTTTCATCACTTCTTATTAAGAATACTATAGCCGAAAACCTTTACTATTCAAGGCTTTTAAACGCAAAAAAATTCTTTGAGAAAGTAGTTGACACGAGTGAGGAAGTGAGATAGATTAGATAAGTGCCTGAGAGAGCGCTGCAAAGCAGAGCGGTCAGGAACCGAACCATGAAAAGAGTATAGTTTGAAAGC
>NZ_JAIVFW010000028.1 GCF_020829595.1 Nostoc sp. CHAB 5844 | reverse complement strand
TAGCTGTGAGACGATACAGTTACCTGTTTCGCCCCTTGAAGATGAGGACAAGCTTAGGACACTAGCTTGCAGAATTTTCCCTTGAATTGGGATATTCTGACTCATTACGTGCGACATCGACTCGCACGCAATTAATAGTCATTGTATTAGGTACTCTAATTCAACATCATTTATCTCTGTAAAAATTTGGGAATTTTTAATAAAAATCTTGGAATTAATAGTTGACAAGTATAAAATTATACTTTAATATTAAAGTAGATAAAGGCGATCGCCCAATTCAATCAAGAAAAAAGCGATCGCCCTTATCTAAACCCAAACAGAATAAAAGCGATCGCGTAATTCCGGCAAGAAGGCAGCGATCGCTTTTATAAAATTTTACACTTCAGACTTCACACTTCATACTTCTTTAGTAGTGATTTCCCACTTTGCGATGATGCACAGCTGTTAATGCATCAGGCTTAGATACTCGTCCGCCGTGGACAGTGCTGTATACTGCCCAGTGGTCGCCGCAGTCCATCCGGCTAACTACTTCGCACTCCATGTATGCCAAAGCGTCAGCGAGGATGGGCGTACCATCTTCAGCGCTTTGAGTTCTGACACCTGCAAAACGGTCTGCACCAGGGGCGAACCGTTTCAAAAAGTGGCGCATGAGTGTTTGATAATTGCCTTCTTCTAAGACGTTTAGCACGAAGCGATCGCCTACTTGCATTAATGATTCAATCGCTCTGTCTTTGGCGACGGCGATGGAAAATCCCAAGGGTTTGAAGCTGGCTTGTGCTACCCAAGAAGCTAACATCGCACTGGAAACGTCGCCTTTTTTAGCTGTGATAATATACAATCCGCCACTGAGTCTACCTAAAGCTTTATCTAAGTCTGCACCTAGAGATTTCATCGCTTTGATGCTGCGATCGCGTGTTGCCCATTGTCCCAAGTCTGTGCCTGATTCTTCACACTGCTTGTAAATGTTTTCGCTGGGAGTTTCGCTAACTTGAATCACGGGAAATGCTACGTGCAGTCCCAAAGCCCGGAATTTAGTTAGTAGGGGATAAGTTGGTTCATCATTACCACCACCAGTCTCAAATATACCGATGGCTTGTTTTTCTTTGGCAGAGCCTAACACTGTACTGAGCGCGGCTTGAGCAATACTATCACCAGCCGCAGGAGGCACACCAATTACTACTCCAGCACAGCGCCCAACTAGTTCGCGCAATTCTTGTAAGTCTGTGGCTGACCCTAAATCTACTGTTTCTATAGCTACGCCAGTTTTGCTGATACCGTTGATAATTGATTGGGCAAGGCGATCGCTATAACCATATTCCGAAACGTAAAATACACCAACAGTGGTTTCTGCTTTGGTTTGGGTTTGACTCCATTTGCGGTAAAGTTGGGTTAGTTCCTCAACGTTGTGATAGAGTAACGGCCCGTGACCTGTAGCAATCATTTTAATAGCTGGCAATTCTCCCATGCGCTTCAGGGCTGACAACACAGACCGCGCATTCGGCCCCATCAAACATTCATAATAATATTTAAAATCAGCTTCAATAGTTTTTAAGTCTTCGTCAAAAGTCGCGTCGGAGCAATAGTGCATTCCGAAAGCGTCGCAGGTGAAGAGAATTTGATTTTTGTGGTCGAAGCTAAATATGGTGTCAGGCCAGTGTAAGTTAGGGGCAATCACAAATTCTATCTCGTGACCGTTGCCTAAATCTAAGCGATCGCCATTTTTCACAATCCGCCGCTTAAATGGCTGATGCACTAAATCTTCCAAAAACTGAATTGCTACTTTCGAGGCGACAACTGTAATTTCTGGAGCCATTTGTAACAAATCTTTGACTAAGCCGCTGTGGTCTGGTTCAGTGTGGCTGATAATTAAATAATCGATATCGTTGGGATTGATCAGTCCTGTCAGGATATCAAAATACAGTTTGCGGAATTTCTCATGAGAGGTGTCAACTAAGGCAATCTGCTCACCGCGAATCAGAAATGAGTTGTAGGTAGTACCATTTTGTAAACCGAACTCAATATCAAAGCGATCGCGATCCCAATCCAGAGAGCGAATTGCCGTCGTATCTTGAGCAATTTCCTCAGTCTGTATAGTCAGCCGTTTTTCTGTTTTTTCGGTGAGTGCTACCATAACTCCCCTCCTTAACACAATGAGTATTTATGCCTCTTGTTCTATTTTGACACAATTTAAATGTAAATTTTTATTAAAAAACTTAAATATGTCAAAAGTGTGAAACCGCGCATACTTAGATTTTGCACTAAGCGACTGGAAGTCGCAGCTACACAGGCAAAACCCGCCTGCGTGGGTGCGTGGGTTTAAAACCCTTGATTCTGCCTTAGTCCGCGCAGGCGGACTTGGTTTGTATAGCCGCGAATTCTATTCGTTCGGGCAATATGCATACACAAAAACCTTGGCTGGCTTTGGAGATAGGTAATTCCCGACTGCATTGGGCGTTATTCGTAGGCGAAAACCTTAACTGTACCTGGAATACAGACTATCTACCTGATTTAGTTATACAGCAGTTGGGTAACGGTCAAACCCCAGATGATTTCCCAGCAGAGATTTTTCTTTGTCCCTGTCCCCTTCCCCTAGTCATTGCTTCCGTCGTTCCCAGCCAAACAGCACTTTGGCAAACTTACCCCAATGTTCGGGTACTTACTTTAGAGAATGTACCTCTGAAAAATACATATCCCACATTAGGAATTGACCGTGCTTTAGCTTTGTGGGGTGCAGGGACAAAGTGGGGATTTCCGATGTTAGTAATTGATGCAGGAACTGCACTCACTTTTACAGGCGCAGATAGTCAGCAATCTTTAGTTGGCGGTGCAATTTTGCCAGGACTAGGTTTACAGTTTACGAGTTTAAATCAAAAAACAGAACAATTACCTCAGTTAGAAACGCAAATCACATCTTTACCGCCACGTTTTGCACTGAATACACCAGAAGCAATTCAAAGTGGAGTAATTTATACTTTAATAGCAGGAATTAAAGATTTTATTACTGCCTGGTGGGATTTATTTCCTGAGAGTAAAGTAGCAATTAAAGGAGGCGATCGCACATTATTAATGAATTATATGCAAACCTTATATCCTGAAATTGCAGCCCGTTTGATTGTAGAACCCAATTTAATTTTTTGGGGAATAGCAACGTCTTATAATCTATATTGACTTACTAAGAAAGACAAAAGCAAGCAATGATAGCTTATACCCATTTACGAAAATAATGAGATAGATGCGTAGGTTGGGTTGAACGCAGTGAAACCCAACATATACAAGACTTTGAGGCGTTGGGTTTCGTTCCTCAACCCAACCTACTAGCGCGTCATCCTTAAAACGTTGGGTTAAAAATCTAGAAAATCCAAAATTAAACTATCTTATGATTACTCTACCTAACAAATTAAGCTTGTCGCGCTACTACATTTGCATCAAATTTTTTGTGAAATGGTATTAGATGGGGATGTAATTCTTGCTGCTCAAGCGATTTTGCAACTGAAAATTTTTGATAGAGTTACAGTTTTGACAACAAACTTGAAACACATATCACGATTTGAAAGTGAAGGAATATTTATAGCTGATTGGCAGCAAACTCTCAATAAATTAGTTTAATAGTTTAATAAAATCACGAACTTCTTCAGCCACAATTCCAGCACACGCTTCTGGTAAATCATTGCCAGCATGGGCCACTAATTTAAAATCTACTTGCGGAATTAATTGTTTATAAGTTTGGCTTTGAAATACAGCGTCTGAAGTATCTTGTCCACCTTGCAAAATTAAAACTGGAACTTCAATTAAATGCAATTTATCTTGCAGTAACTCTGCTTTAATTTCTGGTGTCTGTCTTTGAAATAATAGCTGACAAGCTGTTGGATATTGCAACCAAATTTGACGTTGTTCTAAGTCTTGCTCAATTTTCTCTTGCCAACCCAACATTTTAGTTAATGGTCGGAGAAATTTTAAAATTTTGACGAATAGTGGTGAAAGCTCCACTAATTTTCGCATTTCCTGCCAACGTTTTTCTTGTTGTTCTATTGTTACACCTTCTGGTGCTAACAGTACCAAACCTTCAACTTGCTCTGGATATTTTAAAGCATAGCTAGCTACAATCCAGCCACCAACAGAATGGCCTACTAAATATACTCTTTCTAGTCTCAATGCTTGTAGTAGTTCAGCTATAGATTCTACTTGCAAATCAATTGAATGATGAATTTTAGGCTTGTCAGACTCACCAAAGCCTAATAAGTCTGGTGCAAAGCAATGAAAGTTTTGCGCCAGTTTTTCCATAACATTTGACCATTGGCTGCTATCGTTCCAAGCACCATGTAACAAAACCACGGGAATGCCTTGACCAGCCTCACTCCAGAATAACAATCCTTGCGACAGCTTTCTGCGGGAGTTACGTAATAGCGTATCCATCTTATATATAAAAGCTACATCATAGCTGATTGTAGTTTTTATATTGGATTTTGCAATTAAATAGCCGAGCTAAAATCTAAAATATTGTTACGCTAGTGTCGTCAAACCATTTAAGTAGTCTTGCATCTGTCGGGAATGGTCATGAGACATCGGCCCACTCGGTAAAGTACTGGGAGAGAAAGCTTGGATTTCCATGACTTCTAAACCATCTTGAATTTCCATATTCCCTTGTACTTCTGCTTCTACCACAACACAAATCGAATGAATTCTAGGATCGCGGTCTGGTGCAGAATAAACACCTACTAAACGCTTAATTTCTAATAACTCCAGTCCAGTTTCCTCTAACAATTCTCGGCGGACTGTACTAGGAATGTCTTCTCCCCAGTCCACCATTCCTCCTGGTAATGACCAAAGACCATTATCTCGCCGCCGAATTAAGACAATTCGACCATCGGGTAATATCGGAATAATACTTGTACCAGTAATAGGATGACGGAAGATAATACCTAATACTGTTTGTCCATAGCGCCATAAACCGCGTGTAGACTGGACAACTGCTGCAAAAAAAGCCAGAACGTTCAAGCTGAAAATATTGATGTTATGTTTTTTTATTTCCTGCACTCGCATTTACTCAACTAGCTAATTATTGAGGTTTGTTTCACACAAAGATGCTTGTGCTTTGGGATTTTATTTCTAGAGGATATTTGAAAAGTATTTGCTGAATTACTTAGTAATTGAATATACGTCTACATTTATACCAACCTTCCTTTCATTAATGAGTAAGTATTTAAATCTACAATCTTTCAGTTAGTTCTTTCCAAAGAGGAATTGCCGTAAGGCTTGGCTAACAGAAAACTGTTGACTTATGGCTGGCGTAGACTCAGAACATCAAGCAAAATACTTGATATTTTTCAAATATCATCTAACAGTTTTTGTATGATAGCTTAATTTTAGCATTTGGTTAAAAGAAAGTTTTGGTATTCCTATATACATTATTTTCTCTAAGCGAATAAATAAGTAATATTATATGAGAAATTTTATTAATGGAAATGTAAATTATTGTCAATAATTGATTTAAGTAGGTAGACACAATTATTTAGAAGACGCATTTCGACTTCGCTCAATGCTCGGTAGCCTGACTAAAAGAGGGTTGAGCGCAGTGATCACTGAGCTTTGTCGAAGTGTCGAAACCCGGCAATCTCAAGATTGGTTTAATTTAGTTTTTCTATTTACTTGTGGAAATAAATTCCCAAATTATCTAAATAAAATTATTAATTTTGAGTGAGCGATCGCCAACTACTTCTAAAGAAGTTATCCTAGGAATTTCAAACTAAAATATCCATAATTCTCACTTATTTTGGAATTTTTAACTATTACATAGAAAATTTTATATGTATTTTAATTTAAGAATATTTTGCCTTGTAACTATTATTTTAGTCTTTGAACTTGAGCGAATTCAAGAAAGAATCGAAAAATCTATATTGACATAATTAAAATTAAGATGTTATAATTATATGTTGTTCAAATAAAGTAGTTAGACTGTTAAACTAGGGGAAAATCAGATCAACAGCATCAGCATTAGTAGCTGATAATGCCTAAGAGATGCCTAGTTTATCTTTTTTGTTGTTTATTAATGAGGTGAACATGGCAAAGCGCCGTAACCCGAAAAAAGAAAAGGCGCTACGGAACCAGGCATACGCCAGAAAGTTTCGTAAACGGACTACAACGGGAAGAATGCAGAGAAGGTTCCAGCAAAGACCACCGAAGAATGAGGAAGATGAGGGCGCAGCAGCAATTGATGCTGAATAAGTTGTCTACTTAATTTCGGATTTTTTCAGTGATTCTAATTTTGAGGGCGTACAAATGTACGCCCTTATTTTTTGAAGTATGAAATGTGAAGTGTGAAGTATGAAGAATAAAGGCGGTTCGCTTGAGTATTTCCAAAGAAAGGATAGGAAATAATTTCAGACTTCAGACTTCAGACTTCAGAATTTAGTTTAGTGCGGGCCGCAATTAGTGCATTGCTGACTTGGGCAAAACCTGTGCCGCCGTAACTGTTGCGGGCGGCGACAACTGTACGAGGTGCGATCGCATCATAAATATCTGCTGCGAATGCAGGATGTAATTGTTGCCATTCCTCTAATGTCAAGTCTTTCAGAAGTTTACCCGCAGCAATACTAGTTTTGACTACTTTGCCCACAAGATTGTAAGCTTCGCGGAAGGGGACACCCTTTGCTGCTAGATAATCTGCAACATCGGTAGCATTGGAGAAGTCTTCTGCAACAGCTTCACCTAAGCGCTGGCTACGGAATTCCAATCCTTCGTTTAGCAAAATTGTCATTGCTTCTATACAGGCTTTGACAGTATTAACGCCATCAAATAAACCTTCTTTGTCTTCTTGTAAGTCTTTATTATATGCCAAAGGCAAGCCTTTCATAATGACTAACATCGCCTGAAGATGACCAAAGACACGCCCGGTTTTGCCACGCACTAACTCTGGTACGTCGGGGTTTTTCTTTTGGGGCATAATGCTAGAACCAGTTGCACAGCTATCTTTGAGAGTGATAAAGCGAAATTCTTCGGATGCCCACAGAATAATTTCTTCGGAAAGACGGCTGAGGTGAACCATTATTAAGCTGGCCGCACACAAAAATTCGATCGCAAAATCGCGATCGCTCACTCCATCCAAGCTGTTAGCATAAACACTATCAAACTTTAATAGTTCAGCTGTGTAATGGCGGTCAATCGGGAAAGTAGTTCCTGCCAGCGCACCGCAACCCAAGGGTGAAATGTTGACTCGGCGGGAGACATCTCCCAAGCGTTCCCAGTCTCGCTGCGCCATTTCAAAGTATGCCAAAAGGTGATGAGCTAAACTCAAGGGTTGGGCGCGTTGTAAGTGAGTGTAGCCAGGAATCAGCGTTTCAACATTCTGTTCAGCAATATCTAGCAATACTAGTTGAAATTCCCGCAATTGGTGGCGAATTTGCTGGATTTGGTCACGGAGATAAAGCCTAGTATCTGTACCTACTTGGTCATTGCGCGATCGCGCCGTATGCAACTTTTTACCAACATCGCCGACAATTTCTGTCAGTCGCCGTTCCACAGCAAAATGTACGTCTTCGGCATCAATCCCAGGTTGAAATTTACCTTGACGATATTCTTGACGAATTTGTTCTAAACCTGCGAAGAGTTGTTCGCCTTCCTCTGGGGAAATTATTCCCGTATGCGCCAACATTTTGGCATGAGCTTGAGAACCAGTCAGGTCGTATTCGATTAATTCAATATCAAAATTAATGCTGGCATTAAAACGAGCGATCGCTGGATGCAGTGCTGATTCAAATCGCTGGCTCCAAGTTTGTTGTTGCGTCATAAAAACGGGAATGGGGAGTAGGCAAATACTCTAACCCCTACTATTTATACCCCACTCATGTCAACCGTAGCTGGTAAGATTACGAAACAGCCAACCAATCACCAAACCAATCAGTAAAGCCCAAATTTGACCTGTCTGTATAAAGTGATTCCAAGCTTTTTGTACCTGTCCGATAAGATTAGGGTCAGTAATTTGTTGTGCCAGCACCATAGCATTCATAGGCAAATGCCAAAACAACTGAAACATATAATCGCTGAGGTAGTTCATACTAAATCTCCGTGAAGTCCTTTATGTCATAACCTCTACATACAGGGGATGTCCAGTGTTTGGCTGATTGGATTCAAGATTCGCTACACCGTTACTTGGTAAAGTTTTTTATGTTTGATAGCATCTGCAAATTTCTTGTTGAAAACTTTGCCAGTGATTTTGCTACTTGGTTGTTAGGCGAACCCATAACCCTAACTAAATTAAGTCCTTCAGAACTGTCTTTAGAGCCAATTCGCGCCGATGCGCTGATATTACTTCAGTCAGAAGAAGTGGTGCTGCATTTAGAATTCCAGACTCAGCCAAAAATCGATATTCCCTTTCGGATGATTGACTATCGATTGCGGGTATATCGGCGTTTTCCGCAAAAGCGAATGCTTCAGGTTGTAATTTACCTGCAACAAACCAATTCTGAATTAGTGCAGCAAACAACATTTACTTTAGAAGATACTTTTCATCGTTTTCAGGTGATTCGCCTTTGGGAACAACCGACAGATAAGTTTTTTCAATCTCCAGGTTTACTTCCTTTTGCAGTTTTAAGCCAAGCTGATAATCGTACTGAGACACTGCGACAAGTCGCGCAACAAATTTCGCAAATCAACGACCAGCGTACACAAAGTAATATAGCCGCATCTGCATTTATTCTCGCTGGGCTAGTATTGAATAAAGATGTTATTCAACAGTTGCTGCGGAGAGAACTTATGCAAGAGTCAGTAACTTATCAAGCACTTATGGATGAAGGTCGGGCTGAAGGTCGGGCTATGGGTATTGAAGAAGGTGTTCGCCTTGTAGCTATTAATCTTCTACGTGAAGGGGTGGCTGATGAAGTAGTCATTAAAGTAACAGGTTTGTCAGCAGAAAATATTCAGCAACTTAAGCTGACAGAGGTAGACAGTCAAGAAAATTAACTTTGTTGCAATTTCGCCGCTGTCCGTAAAATTTGCCCCGCCAATACGGCTGCGCCAAAACCATTATCAATATTCACTACACCAACACCAGCAGCACAAGAGTTCAGCATTGTTAATAAAGGTGCTAAACCGCCAAAACTTGCACCATAGCCAATACTAGTAGGAACAGCAATCACAGGACAATCTGCTAAACCTGCAACCACACTAGGTAAAGCACCTTCCATCCCAGCTACGACAATTAACACCGATGCTGACTCAATCAAGTGACGATTACTCAGCAAGCGGTGAATACCAGCAACACCTACATCCCAAAGACGCTGGACACGAAAACCAGAGAGTTCGGCGGTAACGGCGGCTTCTTCAGCTACAGGTAAGTCAGCAGTCCCAGCCGAGAGAATACCAATTATTCCCGAAAACTGTGGTTCGATAGTTTCGGGAGTAATGGCGCAAATTCTTGCTAACTCGTAATATTGCAAACCCCGCACTTTTGATTGCAGTACCGCATAAACTGATGGTTCGATGCGAGTAGCCATCACCACAGGGTTACGTTGACGCATTACCTCAATAATCAGGGCAATTTGTTCAGGAGTTTTACCAGGCCCCCAAATTACTTCCGGGAAACCAGTTCTGAGTGCGCGATGGTTGTCGATTTTAGCAAACTCACCCACAGGTTCATAGGCTAAGTTCTTGAGCGAGTCTAGGGCAGTATCCAGGCTCACTTTACCATTGGCAACTGCTTCTAGGAGCGATCGCAAAGTTTTGTCATTTGTCATTTGTTATTTGTCAATGGTCAATGGTCAATGGTTTATACTCTTGACTCTTGACTATTTTGTAATTTTGATTTCATAAATATTCCAGAATGCACCACCAAGAGCAGAATAATTAATGCCTTCAAAGTGATTGCGTACTGCTGTCATTGCTAATGGATTCACCAAATAAATAAAGGGCAAATTTTCCTGAGTAATCTGTTGAGTTTTGCCATATATTTCTTTCACTTTCGCCTCATCAAACTCTTGCGTAGCTTGAATGTAAAGTCTACCAATTTCTAATTCCCAAGGAGCAGCTTCCCAACCCTCAATCGGTTTTTGCCCAGGTTGGGGTTTTTGATTAAACATATGTAACCCACCTTCAGGCGACCAAACATTAGCCCCATCATTTGGTTCTAAACCGCCTGTCAAACCTAGTAAAGAAGCATCCCAATCTAAGGTATTAGAAAGCTTATCTGTATAGGTATTCCATGCTATGGGAGTAAAATCAACTTGCATACCGATTTTACCCAAGTCTTGTTTAATCTGCGCTCCCATTGCTTCACGGATTTTATTACCAGAATTGGTGAGTAAGGTGAAGCGAACACGATTACCTTCAGCATCTAATAACTGACCTTGTTGGTTATATTTAAAACCAGCTTTGATGAGCAGTTGTTTTGCCTTTTCGAGATTGTAATTATATGTTTTTAACCCTTCTTCTGGTGAAAGATAATAGGGACTTTGCACCGTAACAGGCGAGTTCTGTGTTTTTCCCAACCCACGAAAAGTATTGTTAATCATTGTTTGGCGGTCAATAGCATAAGCTACTGCTTGACGAAATTCTACTGTGTTAAACCACCGTGATTTGATTGGGTTGACTAATGGTTTGCCGTTCCTTTTACCTTTATTCAAATTAAATAAAATAAAGCTAGTACCAGTTGCGGGTTCATTGCCATAAATTTTAAAGTTTCCCTGTTTTTCTTGCACCTTTAGCAGAGAAAAGTATTCTGCTGTAACAGCCACAGTATCTAACCCGCCAGAACGAAATTGCAGTAAGGAAGTATCTGTATTTTCGACAATTTGCCAAACTATACGCTCAATATAAGGTTGAGAATTTCCTTGAGCATCTTTACGCCAATAGTAAGGATTCCGCCGAAATACTACACGTTCACTAGTGTCATAACGCTCCATTTTGTAAAGGCCATTAACGACAATTTCATTAGGAGGAGTATCAACACCCCATTTGCTCAAAAATACTGGTTTTCCTTCACTGTCTTTCTGTTTTACAGACTTCTGTAACGTATGGGCGGGTAATATAGGAGTACCTGTATTTAATAGAAAAGGTCTAAAGGGTTCTGGTAAGGTAAATTCTACCCGACGTTCATCAATTTTTCGGACAGTAGGTAGCTTTCGACTAGTGCCAATTCTGAAGGCATCTCTAACATCTGTAGGTATAGCTTCATTGAAATAAATATCATTGTAAGTAAAGACAACATCATCTGCTGTAAGTGGTTGACTATCAGACCATTTCAAGTCTTGACGCAGAGTAAAAGTAAACTTTAATTTGTCTTCAGAAATTTGCCAAGATTCTGCTAATCTTGGCTCAACTTTTCCAGTGAGGAGATTTTGGTCAACCAAGCCCTCATAAATTAATCCAAAAACATTTGGTGATTCTTGACTGAGAGGATAATTGAAAGTTTTAGGATCACTGAGAATGCTACTTACTAGTTGTGGTACTTGAGCCGCCGAACTTTTAAAATTATCAGGGTTACAGGCTGCTATTGTAACTGCTGTGAATCCGGCTAAAATTAGAGGTAAATAAAAATGCTTAATTTTGGAGAATATACTAATAGTAAATTTCATAATTTTCCTACCTAAAATATAGTGAAACTAATTTGTTTGAGACTGTAATCAACCAAGAAAATTTTGAGTTTTATTAAAATACTGTATGTCAGCATCTTGGAAAATTTCTATATAGCAGTTCTCGTTTGCATGAAATAGATTTTTTCACCTCACCCCCAACCCCTCTCCTTGGTAAGGAGAGGGGAGTGTTTGCGTTAGCAAATACGGGGTGAGGTGACGACTGTATTGCATTGAAGTGAGAACCGCTATAACTTCTCGTCTCCCAAATTCTCATGCCTATCAAAAAATTAGTTTCAACGTAAAGTATCACTACAAAAATTAATAAATTTTAGAAAAGTTAATCTGAAGTTAATAACAAGACCACAACATAAGCACAAATGCCTTCTTCTCTTCCTACTGGGCCGAGTTTTTCGTTGGTGGTAGCTTTGATGCCAATTTGATTGGGTTGTAATTCTAAAACAGTTGCTAGTTTGTCTCGCATCTTCTCAATATGCGGTTTTAATTTTGGACGTTCTGCGACTACTACTGAGTCAATGTTGCCTATCTGCCAACCTTGCTCTTTAATTAGCTGATGCACCTGAGTTAACAGTATTAAACTATCTGCACCAGCCCATTGGGGATCGCTGGGGGGAAAGTAATGGCCAATATCTCCCAAGGATAAGGCTCCCAGCATGGCATCCATAATGGCGTGAGTTAATACATCAGCGTCACTATGTCCTAGTAAACCCAGTTCGTGTGGGATTTGAATTCCACCTAAAATTAAAGCGCGATCGCTCACCAATCTATGAATATCGTAGCCATTGCCAATTCTGATGTTAGTCATTTGTCCTTTGTCATTTGTCAATGGTCAAAAATTATTCTCCCCTGCTCCCTGCTCCCTGCCCCCCTGCCTCTTTTCCTCTTGCCATTTTGAGAGCAAATCGGGACGGCGATCGCCTGTACGTTTAATTTGTTGTTCATAACGCCAACGAGCGATCGCTGCATGGTTCCCAGATAGCAAGACATCTGGAACTTTCCAGCCGCGAAAATTCGCAGGACGAGTATACTGAGGATAATCCAGCAATCCCTCTTCAAAACTTTCGGCTTTTAGGGATTCGATTTTGCCTACAGTTCCCGGTAGAAGACGCACCACGCCATTAATTAAAGCCATTGCCGGAATTTCGCCACCCGTAAGAATAAAATCTCCTAAAGAGACTTCCCGCGTCACTAAATGTTGCACTCGCTCATCTACCCCTTCATAATGTCCACAAATGACAACTAGTTGGTCATAATTATTCGCCAACTCCCGCAGCAGAGGTTGGTTAATTGTTTGACCTTGAGGACTCATCAAGATTATCTCTCTGCGAGGTAAATAGGGCAACGACTCCACAGCGCCAAATATCGGTTCTGGCTTCATTAGCATCCCCACTCCACCCCCGTAAGGTTCATCATCTACCTTTCGGTGTTTGTCATTTGTAAAGTCTCTAGGATTTACTAAATTCACTAGGGCAATTTGTTTGGCTAAAGCTTTACCCAACAGCCCAGAACTGAGAACTGAGGTAAAACAATCAGGAAAAAGCGTAACTATATCAAAGCGCACAGTAATTCGTATTCGAGAACACTAATCTTAAAATTGAATGTCTAGTCAACACAACAAGCAAATGTAGGTTACAACTACAGATAAGCTTAATCAATAGTATCTAAAAGTACTAGAACTATTGATTTTTAGTGGCAACCAAAGTTTTTCTAATTACTTAATTTATGTTTAAATATTGTCACAACTACATTTAAATTAATAATCTGACCAAAGTTAGCAACTTCCAGGATGCATCGAGCCAGACTCGCAAACAGCGTGTTAAGACCTGCTCACAGCCAATCCCAGAAAGGAAACTTAGTTCCCAAATTCCCAAAGAATATTTTGCCAGTCTGGAACCGTGGACAGGTGAACAACAAGGCGCTGGCTTTGAGAAAAGGCAATGGACACATGAAAAATCACACTTCATGTGCTTCCAGCGAGAAGCCAAGTTGGCAAAAATTGCCGCTTGCAACTTCCAAAAAGTGTCCTCTCAAGAAAGCAAAATGCCCAAAGCATTAGGATACTGAACCTTGTTAAATTCACACGCCATTCGCCACAAGCGGGGAACCATGCGCGGCAGTCGCTCATGGGGGAACCACGCCACTGAGGGAGTCGAGCATTGCCCGCCTTGAAGCAAGTGGCTCCCCTACGTACCCGTCGCTGCCGACGCTCCTGCGTCGTTCGCGTAGCGTCTCCCTTTGGGAGAAGATCGCTGACGCTCGCAGGCTCGCTAACGCTAACACCAAGGCGATGGCTCCTGAAGTTGTTGACAGGAGAAACAAAATGCAGCAATTGAAAGCTAAATCGCTGGAAATGAGGACACCCCAAGCAACTAAAACCGCTGTTATGGTCATCGGAGGCGCTGAAGATAAAGTTCATGGGCGCGAAATCCTGAGAACTTTTTTCGGTCGTGCTGGTGCTAATAAGGCTTATATTACAATTGTTCCATCCGCCTCCCGCGAACCCGCTATTATTGGTGGTCGGTACATTCGCATTTTTGAGGAGATGGGTGCTGAAAAAGTTGAAATCTTAGATATTCGTGAGCGGGAACAGTGTGAATCCTCCCAGGTCAAGGCATCTCTAGAGGCGTGTAGCGGGGTATTTCTCACAGGAGGAGACCAACTGCGCCTTTGCGGCGTATTGGCAGACACACCAGCGATGGAAATTATCCGTCAGCGGGTGAGAGGAGGACAATTAACCTTAGCAGGCACTAGTGCTGGTGCGGCCGTAATGGGGCATCACATGATTGCTGGTGGCGGTAGTGGCGAAACTCCAAATCGCTCTTTGGTCGATATGGCAACGGGTTTAGGATTTATTCCGGAAGTAATTGTCGACCAACACTTCCACAACCGTAATCGCATGGGTCGTCTGATTAGTGCGATCGCCTCTCATCCAGACCGACTGGGAATTGGTATCGATGAAGATACCTGTGCTGTATTTGAACGCGATGGTTGGCTACAAGTTATGGGCAAAGGCAGTGTCACCATTGTCGACCCGACGGAAGTCACCCATACCAATGAACCTCATGTTGGTGCTAATGAACCATTAACACTGCACAACTTACGTTTGCACATCCTCAGCTATGGCGATCGCTTTCACCTGTACCAGCGGACTGTATTGCCTGCTGTACACCGGATCTCCAGCTGACGGGATAGAGTATCCGAGGTTACACTGAGTTGATCGCGTGTTTATTTCTGGCGGTAGAAAAAACAACGGAATACCATGTAAACAGAAAAAACTGTTTACCATGAACAGTTTAGCGGTCAATTCCAGTATGAAACTAGAATTTTGGTTCCGAATCTCCATCTACCTATTCCCATGAGAATCCTCAAGATCCAGACCTTACGCGGCCCAAACTACTGGAGCATTCGACGCCACAAACTGATCGTCATGCGCCTCGATTTAGAGAACCTTGCCGAGACGCCCTCAAATGAAATCCCTGGATTTTATGAAGGATTAGTTGAGGCGCTGCCAAGTCTGGAGGGTCACTATTGTTCGCCTGGCTGTCATGGTGGTTTTCTAATGCGGGTACGAGAAGGTACCATGATGGGCCATATTGTGGAACACGTAGCCTTAGAACTCCAGGAACTAGCTGGAATGCACGTAGGCTTCGGCCGCACCCGTGAAACTTCCACCCCCGGAGTTTATCAGGTAGTTATAGAATACCTGAATGAAGAAGCGGGACGCTATGCTGGTAGAGCCGCAGTCAGACTTTGCCAAAGCATTGTAGATCGCGGCCGCTATCCCAAGGCAGAACTAGAACAAGATATCCAAGACCTAAAAGACTTCTGGCGTGACGCTTCTTTAGGCCCCTCCACAGAAGCAATTGTCAAAGAAGCAGAAAAAAGAGGCATTCCCTGGATGCAACTGGGAGCGCGTTTTTTGATTCAGCTGGGCTACGGCGTGAACCAAAAACGAATGCAAGCAACCATGACGGATAAAACCGGCATTCTGGGAGTGGAACTAGCTTGTGATAAAGAAGCTACAAAACGTATCTTAGCAGCAGCTGGTGTCCCAGTACCTAGGGGTACAGTAATTAACTTTTTGGATGATTTAGAAGAAGCGATTGAATATGTTGGTGGCTATCCGATTGTGATTAAGCCACTCGACGGTAATCATGGACGGGGCATTACCATTGATATTAGAAATTGGGAAGAAGCAGAAGCTGCTTATGAAGCAGCTAGACAAGTTTCCCGGTCAATCATTGTTGAGCGGTATTACGTTGGGCGCGATCATCGAGTACTCGTGGTAGATGGCAAAGTAGTGGCCGTAGCCGAACGTGTGCCTGCTCATGTGGTTGGTGATGGCAGATCTGCGATCGCACAATTAATTGAAGAAACTAACAAAGACCCAAATCGCGGTGAAGGACACGATAAGGTTCTCACGAAGATTGAACTAGACCGCACTAGTTACCAACTACTAGAAAGACAAGGTTATACCCTCAACAGTGTACTACCGAAGGGGACAGTTTGTTACCTGCGGGCAACTGCTAACCTCAGTACAGGCGGCATCGCCGTAGACCGGACTGACGAAATCCATCCAGAGAATATTTGGCTGGCGCAAAGGGTAGTCAAGACTATCGGTTTAGATGTCGCAGGCTTAGATATCGTCACCACAGATATTAGCCGTCCCTTACGCGAAGTCGATGGGGTAATAGTGGAAGTCAACGCTGCTCCTGGTTTTCGGATGCACGTTGCCCCCAGCGTGGGCATTCCCCGCAATGTTGCTGGTGCAGTCATGGATATGCTGTTCCCCAATGAACAGTCCAGCCGCATTCCTGTTCTCAGCATCACAGGTACCAATGGTAAAACTACCACTACTCGACTGCTGGCACACATTTATAAACAAACAGGTAAAGTAGTAGGTTATACAACCACAGACGGTACTTATATCGGTGATTTCTTAGTAGAAGCGGGAGATAACACAGGCCCACAAAGCGCCCACCTCATCTTACAAGACCCGACTGTAGAAGTAGCTGTATTAGAAAGCGCACGCGGTGGCATTTTACGTTCCGGCTTAGGGTTTGAAGCGGCAAATGTCGGTGTTGTGCTGAATGTCGCTGCTGACCATTTAGGTATAGGTGATATCGATACCATCGATCAATTAGCCAACCTCAAGAGCGTAGTTGCGGAAGCCGTATATCCTGATGGCTATGCCGTACTCAACGCTGACGATCGCCGCGTTGCCGCAATGGCAGAAAAAACTAAGGCGAACATTGCCTACTTTACCATGAACCCTGACTCAGAATTAGTCCGCAAGCACATCCAACAGGGAGGAGTCGCCGCAGTCTACGAAAACGGTTATCTGTCAATTGTCAAGGGCGACTGGACACACCGCATCGAAAGAGCCGAGCAAATACCATTGACTATGGGCGGACGCGCACCGTTTATGATTGCCAACGCCTTAGCAGCGAGTTTGGCAGCGTTTGTGCAGAACGTCACCATCGAACAAATTCGCGCTGGGTTAAAGACATTCCGCGCTTCTGTGAGTCAAACGCCTGGAAGAATGAACCTATTTAATTTAGGAACCTTCCACGCCTTAGTAGACTACGCTCACAACCCTGCCAGTTACGAAGCCGTGGGTGCATTTGTCCGTAACTGGAACACCGGACAAAGAATTGGTGTAGTTGGTGGCCCTGGCGATCGCCGCGACGAAGACTTTGTTACTTTAGGTAAACTAGCCGCCGATATTTTCGATTACATCATCGTCAAAGAAGATGATGACACACGCGGTAGACCACGGGGATCAGCTTCGCAATTGATTATGAAGGGTATTACTCAAGTCAAACCCGATGCCCGTTGCGAGGTAATTTTGGACGAAACCCAAGCAATTAATAAAGCTTTGGATATGGCTCCAGAAAACGGCCTAGTGGTCATCTTGCCAGAGAGCGTTAGCCGCGCGATTAAGTTAATCAAAGTACGTGGTCTCGTTAAGGAGGAAGTTCCGCTACAAAACACTCCTACAGCCACCACAGAAAACCAAAATCAAAATGGGGTGTCACCTTCCTCGGTGATCAACACGCTGTTGTAACCAAAAGATAATTCCTTAGTAAAGGCGCGAAATTCTCGCGCCTTTATATTTTTATTTATGCAGTGTAATTCCTACTGACTATTGACTGTTGACTATTCTTGTTCTTTTTCCGAACTCGTTTCTTCATTAGGCGTGTTCAATTCTTCCTTAAAACCCCGTAGAGTCTTGCCTAGTGCGTTTCCCAGTTCAGGAATTTTTTTAGGGCCAAAAATCAACAGCGCGACAATAGCTATTACACCTACTTCCGGCCATCCTAATCCGAACATATACAAACCCTCTATGTTATCTTTAATTTTCTGTCTTAACTATCTTAATTAAGACTCATCTATATAAACTTGTCTTCGGGTTGTCTGCGGGAGCATCCCAATTTTGCAAAAATAAAGAGAGAAAAATAAAAAGTAATGCGCGGTCAAGGCTAGGATGGGGAATTTGGATTATCACCTTGCTGTCTGAACAGATAGTCCAAAACTCGGTCAATTCGTTCCAAGGCAGCGGACGTAGTGCGTTGAAACTCCTGAAACTGAGATTTTTGTTCCTCAAAGTTTCGGTCAAGCTTAAGCATGAGTGCTTCTAATCGCTCAGTTCGTGCCTTTGTTTCCTCTATCTCGCCGCCTGCCCTTGTAAATAGGCGTTGCGTGTGAGTGACAAAACTATCAAGCTTAAGAGAAAGTTGGTCAACACGCGCCCCTATCTGGTCAACACGTACTCCTATCTGGTCAACACGCACTCCTAGTTGATCGAGGTGAGATTGGGTACGGTCTTGTTTTATAGTCAACTCATCAAGCCGCCTGTTTGCTGATTCAGCGTAGGTGGCAGTAGACACTAGCAATCGCTTAACAGTTTCTAGTTCATCTTCTACATCGTCTAGTCGTTGTGAATTAGTCATGCCTGCCATTACCTTGTTTTCTATCAATATTATCAAAACAGAAGTCAGGAGTCAGAATTTGGACAGATGAATTGCAGGGGTTTAAGACCCCCACTAAATCGTTCGCACAGCGTCTCGAAGAGAAGATTTAGTAGTCTTCAATCAGTGGCAGGTTTGAATCTCCCACTAATTGATTCTGACGAATGTATTCTTCTTCAATTATGTTGAATCGGTATACCTAACCAATCGCTTAATTCATCAGCTAACCATTCTAGTTCTATTTCTGATAAGTCAATACCTGTATTACCACCAAGTGAATATTTTTTGATTCCAACACAGATATCTAATTGTGCTGGGACTATAGTTTGATTACCATTACGATCTGGAAAAGGATGCCAATGCTGAAGAATATAAACTAACTTGCTAATATTTTCTCTAGGTAATGACTGGGGACGATGAAATGTCCAGCCCAATAAATCACGTTTGAAGGTAATTTGCTGATGATCTATAGATAATCGAACACTACCAAATAAACCAAAAATTAAACGCCAGATCATCAAAAAACCAACACTCCAAAAAGGCAGTGAGAATAAGGCAAAGGGAATATTGGTAGGAAAAGGTGCAATAAGAGCGTTGATTGTCCAAAGTAAAATAAATGAATTCCAGGCGATCGCAAATGCACCTGTAAATAGCATTGATAGTTTAAAACCACTAGGGGGAATGCTAATTTCTATTGAGTCCCAATTCTTGGTAATTTTTATTTTACTCCCAGCACGTTTAGCAATACTTGAAGCAAGGTCAGATTGCTGCTTCCTTTTTTTGGTTAGTTGAATTCTACTTTCAGTGAGTTTACCAATAGTTAAAGCTATAGTGGCTGGTTGCCAATGGAAAGCATCTAAAGCTTCTAGTGCTGTATGTGCCGAACTCAAGCGCTTGTCTAAACTCGGTTCAATCATCCACTTGAGAGTGCGAACCAAACCAGAACTGAGATGAACCGCTGGCTTAAACTGTATTCGAAAATCTTTTTGGGGTAAATCCGCTGGGTGAGTTCCTGTAACTAAATAAATTATGGTTGCACCTAAACTGTATAAGTCCGATGCAGGCACAGTGCGTCCACCAAATTGTTCTGGTGGCATATAACCGTAAGTTCCGACTACCGTCCGCGTTCCACCTTCAGCAGCCAGAACTGTTTGCACCGAACCAAAATCTATCAAATAGACTTGACCAACACTGTTACCAGAACGCTCTCCCAATAAAATATTGCTAGGCTTAATATCACGGTGGATCACAGGTGGATTTAAACCGTGTAGGTAAATCAGTATTTCTAAAACTGCTGTGGCTATCTGTTTAACTTCAACTTCTGTAAAACTCCGCCCTGATTGTAAGTATTGCTCTAAAGTTTGTGCGGGAATATAAGTCTGTACTAGAGCAAATCCTTTAATTGTAGGTGAATTTACCTCAAAATAGTCTAAATAACGAGGGATAGCAGGATGTGATAAAGATTTTAAAGTTTCGGCTTCACGTTCAAATAACTTGAGATCATTCCATTCAAAGTCACTATTAAAAGAGAGTAACTTAATGATGACTAATTCTTGAGTTTTTAAATCACGAGCAACAAACGTCCGCCGCCCTGCCTTTTTGCCTAACTGCTGCTGAATTTCGTAGCGATCGCCTAAGATTTGCTCAGTGATCATAATTGCTTATACCGCTACATCGGAAAAATTTTTATAGTTTATGGTTTGTCTAATTAGACAAGCCGATATCTTTCTTTAGTATAAATGTGTGTCTCTATGCCTTCCCAACATTGGCCTTACGTTACCCCAGGCATTCCTGACGAATTATTTGAGCATTTGCCGGGAATTCCCTTCAGCCAACGAGAAGTGCGGCTGTTGTTGATTGCTCAACTCCGACTAAAACCCGATTCAGTATTTTGGGATATTGGTGCAGGAACAGGTACAATTCCCGTAGAAGTTGGATTACTCTGTCCCAAAGGCAAAATTATTGCTGTAGAACGAGATGAAGAAGTAGCCAACCTGATCAAGCGTAACTGCGATCGCTTTGAGGTAAAGAATGTTGAAGTTCTCGAAGGTAGCGCCCCAGAATGTTTGCATGAGATTAAGACAGTCCCTCATCGCGTTTGCATTGAAGGCGGACGGCCCATCCAGGAGATTTTACAAGCCGTGTGGAATTATTTGCCACCATCAGGCCGAGTCGTTGCCACAGCTGGTAATCTAGAAAGTCTGTATGCTATTTCTCAAAGCTTTTCGCAGTTACAAGCTAGAAATATCGAAGTTGTTCAGTCTGCGGTCAATCGTCTAGAAACAAAAGGCTTTTCTCAGACTTTTATAGCAGTTGATCCGATTTTTATCCTCAGTGGTGAGAAACTAGACTAAATCTAAAGGATGAAGTATGAAGGCTGAAGTCTGAAATTAACACTAGCCTGCGGCAAGCCACCCGAAGGGTGTCTACACACTTCATACTTCATCCTAGCCTGCCGCAAGCCACCCAAAGGGTGTCTACACACTTCATACTTGTCTTTTATGCCTTGGTCTCGAATTATTAGTGGAATTATAGCGATCGCGCTTGCCTTGGTAGCAACTCTTTTAGGAGGTTGGTATTTCACCATTGTGATTGCAGTCAGCATCTTTTTGGGTCAACTGGAGTATTTTAATTTAGTGCAGGCTAGAGGCATTGTTCCTGCTGCCAAAACTACTATATTTGTCAGTCAAATATTGCTGATCATCTGTACGATGGATGGCAGTTTAGCTGATGCCGTACTGCCTCTAGGTGGAACTGTAATTTGTTTTTACTTGCTATTTCAGCCCAAAATGGCGACGATCGCTGATATTTCCGCTTCGATTATGGGACTGTTTTATGTAGCTTACTTGTCGAGTTACTGGGTAAGATTACGGGGAATTGGTAGTGCAAACATTAGCAATATTCCGTTAAATGGTTATTGGCCGAATTCTTGGACTAATATTTTAGACCAGAAAAATTTAGCTGTTTTACCGCAAGGGTTCACTTTCACAATACTGACATTCTTATGTATTTGGGCAGCTGATATCGGTGCTTATGTGATTGGTAAATTCTTCGGCAAAACCCGCTTGTCTGATATCAGCCCGAAAAAAACTGTGGAAGGCGCAGCATTTGGAATTGCCGCTAGTGTCGTTGTGGCGATCGTCGGAACCTATTATCTTCAGTTACCCAAATTTCTCTTGACTGGTGCAGCCCTGGGTTTACTGATTGGCATTGCTAGTCTTTTAGGCGATTTAACTGAATCTATGCTCAAGCGCGACGCTGGGGTGAAAGATTCTGGACAGTTGATCCCCGGTCATGGCGGTATTTTAGATCGTACAGACAGTTATATCTTCACAGCCCCGTTAGTTTACTATTTCGTCACACTGTTATTGCCGTTGATTAGCTGAAGGCAGGCGGCAGGAAGTATAAAGGTTTTTTTCATACTTCATACTTCATACTTCATAATTTTTATGGATTCACGTTAATCTGTCCGCGACATACCAGTTGAGCAGGGATCACGCTCAGTTCTTGAATTTCGACATCAGAACCTAAATCTATTTGGTAATCATTGTCACCTTCACCCAGCGGCGCACCATTTTGTAAGACTTGAATATGTGATAACCGTAATTCATGATTACTGAGTAAATTTAAACCTAAAGAGATTTCCACAGGTGTATTTTCATTTGGACATGTTAGGATAGCACCCAGAATTATTCGATGATTCTCCAAAATAATTTTTTCCCAAGCTATTTGCTTGGATTTTAGGCAGTGTTCTGGTAAAAGTTTAACCAGTACTTCATTTAAAGCAGTCCCTAATAGTTCGGATGAGAGGGAACTGTTGAGATCCTTCTCTTCTACGATCAGTTCGCCAACTACTGGTACTGTTGCTAACAGTCGTAAGGGCTGGCCTTTCAGTACTGCGCCGATGTTGACCTGAATATTCTCCGCTACGAGTTGAATTCGTGTAATATGGAGGCCTTGATATACTGCATCGCTTGCAGAAATAGAAACCCAAGGAATACGACCCCAGAGAAGTTGGCGATCGCTCGCTTTAATATCCACCTCTAACTGGGAAACACGACTCACTTGCGTTCTTAACCAGAGTTTGACTGCTGCGGTGAGAACGTTGGTAATAACTCGTATCGGATTTGCACCTTTTGCTTGGGAATTTTTTTCAGGCATGGAAATATTGTGTTGATGAGTATTAGCTCGGCAACTGACTGAACTGAAATAAGTTTTAAATGTAACATTTATGGCGATTTAGCACAAAATGCCAATACTATTATTATTTAAAGGTTGAATAAAGTATCAGTAATTTCAACATGGAGGTAAAGTTACAAAAAGCTCTGTCTCAATTAGGTATCGCTTCACGTCGGGAAGCTGAAGAAATGATTCGGCAGTCGCGCGTGCAGGTAAATGGTGTATCGGCACATTTAGGTCAAAAAGTTGACCCGCAAAAAGATGCGATCGCTATTGATGGTAAGTTAATTTCTGCCGCCCGCCCGCCATTAATATATTTGTTGTTGCACAAACCAGCAGGGGTCGTTTCGACTTGCGATGATCCTCAAGGAAGAAAGACAGTTTTGGATTTACTACCCAAAGAGTTAAGTGCAGGATTAGGAATTCATCCTGTTGGTCGTTTAGATGCAGAGTCTACAGGCGCATTAATTCTCACAAACGATGGAGAACTGACATTTGGACTCACCCATCCACGTCACAGTATTCCTAAAACTTATCATGTTGTGGTTAAAGGCCATCCCTCGCCAGCAGTAATCAAAAAGTGGTCTGAGGGTGTGATGTTAGATGGAAGAAAAACGCTGCCTGCTCAAGTAAATCTTATAGAAAGTTTTGCTGAAAATAGCTGTTTAGAAATAGTTTTAAAGGAGGGCAGAAATCGCCAAATTCGGCGTGTAGCCGAAATTTTGGGACATCCAGTTATTAAATTACATCGAACTGCTATAGGGTCAATTCAATTAAAAAAGCCAAAGGAACCCTGCTTACGTGAGGGTCAGTATCGTTCTCTAAAAGATGAAGAAATTCGCTTTTTGCAAAAGTGCATCAAGCACATAACTCAAGACGGTTCAGTTAAGATCCCCCCGCCTGCGGCGACCCCCTTCAAGAGGGGATAAAAGTTATCAGCTGCCCTTTTGAAGGGGGTTGGGGGGATCTTAAAAAGTTAACTGAACTGTATTAGACATAACTATTAAAGATTCAGATGAAGTAAGGAGCGTAGCAAAAACATGAAGTGGTTTAAGTTTAAAAGAAAAACTAATGAGCAACCAACATTAACTCCAGAACAACAAAGAGCAGAAAAGTTGAGAGAAATGGGCGCTCAACTTTGGGCGGCGCGTCAAGAGCGGAGTTTATCTCTAGAAGAAATGGCGGTGATTACCAAAATTTCACGACGGCTATTACAGGCGATAGAAGAAGGTAATCTCGAAGATTTACCAGAACCAGTTTATATTCAAGGGTTCATTAGACAATATGCCGATGCCTTAGGTTTTAATGGAGCGGAATTTGCTAAGGCTTTTCCTGTTAATTCTTTGCCAGTTGTGACAAACGCGGCTGTTCCTGTAAATAGATCAATAGGTTTATTACGCCCAGTTCATCTTTACTTACTGTATATATTTGTGATTGTCTGCTCTGTAAGCAGCTTATCTAAAGTCTTAAATAGTGCTGACTTTAGCGCCAATAATAGTGAAAGTCAGTCAAAACCAGAGACTGTTTTACAACCAGTACCAAATCCAGCAACAGAGAATCCAGAAGCTCAGTCTGTGAGCGACAATCAAGAAAATCAATCAGTGCAGATTGGTGTCACTTTGAAAGAAGCATCCTGGATTCGTGTAGTTGCTGATGGCAAAACTCAGTTTGAGGGTATTCTGCCAGAGGGAACTCATCGCGTTTGGAAAGCTCAAGAGCAACTAACAGTAAAAACTGATAATGCTGGTAGTGTGATGATGAGTGTTAATCAGCAGGAAGCCAAACAAATGGGAGAACCAGGTAAACCAGAAGAAGTGAAGATTGCTGCGGCCAAGCCTCAATCTTGAACAGATGCGGGAGATAAGGAACAATGATTGTTAATTTACTTGCTACCCCATCTTCCTTATCTCCCTCATTTTTGTTGAGGAGCGCGACCGTATAATTGGGTAAGAATTTTTAAGCGATCGCTTAACTCTTTTGTCAGTGCTTCTGAGTGATAGCGCCACTCCCAATTACCTTCAGCCACACTAGGGAAATTCATCCGCGCGTCAGTTCCTAAGCCCAAAACATCCTGCAACGGAATAATCGCTTGATTGGCAACAGAACTCAAAGCTAGGCGAATTAAATCCCAATGCACACCTTCGGGACTAAGACAACCTAAATAAAGCAGGAAATTCTGCTTTTCGTAATCACTGGCTTGATCAAACCAGCCAACTGTTGTGTCATTATCATGAGTCCCGGTATAAACTACGAAATTCCGTGAATAATTGAATGGTAAAAAAGGATTGCCGGGATCAGAACCAAAGGCGAACTGCAATACCTTCATCCCAGGAAATTCATATTTGTCGCGTAGCGCTTCTACCTCTGGCGTAATTACGCCTAAATCCTCAGCTAATACAGGTAATTTGCCCAATTCCTCTTTGATCGCATCAAACAATTCTTCTCCAGGCGCTTTCAGCCACTCGCCATTAATTGCTGTTTCTTCGCCTTGCCGTACAGCCCAATAAGCTTCAAAGCCTCGGAAGTGGTCAATGCGAATCACATCTACGTAATCCAGCATTGCTTCAAAGCGACCTATCCACCACTTAAAGTTTTGTTTTTGTAATTCTTCCCAGTCATAAACAGGGTTACCCCACAACTGACCAGTAGCACTAAAGTAATCTGGTGGAACTCCCGCCATCAGTTTTGGTTCTCTGGTTTCTTCGTCTAGACAAAAAATGTCAGGATGCGCCCACACGTCGCAACTATCTTGAGCTACATAAATGGGAATATCGCCAATAATATGAATACCGCTTATATTGGCATAAGCCTTGAGTTCCGACCACTCACGAAAGAATTCAAATTGGATGAATTTGTAATAAAAAATCTCCGCACTTAACTGCCGCTTGGTTTGCTCGATTACTTCTGGTTCGCGCTTTACTAGTTCTGGTTCCCAAGTATGCCAGCTTGCTCCTTCATGGGCATCTTTGAGCGCCATGAATAAGGCATAATCATCTAACCAATAAGCTTTGCTGTCACAAAAACCAGCAAATTCTGTTTGTTGTATGATGGTTGCTTGAGCTTGAAAATTTTTACAGGCTGTTTTGAGTAGTTCAAGTTTAATTGGTAGAATCTTGTCGTAATCTACCCCAGAAGCGTCAAATTCTGGTAGGTTAGCAAAGTCTTGTTCAGCTAGTAAACCTTGATCTTTAAGTTTTTCCGGACTAATGAGTAAAGGATTACCCGCCATTGCGGAATAAGCAGCGTAGGGAGAATTACCATAACCAGTGGGCCCCAGAGGCAAAACTTGCCAATATTGTTGGTTGCTCTCTCGAAGAAAATCAATAAACTTGTAGGCTTCTAAGCCTAAGTCACCAATACCAAATCGGCTGGGGAAAGAGGTAGGATGCAGCAAAATGCCGCTGGATCTGGGAAAAGGCATATTTATTTAATTTCAAGTATAAATCTGGAGGACATACTGGGCGATCGCATTGAATTTATCACAGAACAGGAGGCTATTGTTCTTGGTCATTTGTCATTCGTCCTTGGTTAGTGATCTAATAACAGTTAGTGATCTAATAACAAATGACTAATGACTATTGACTCTTGACTATGAATTACCGCAATCCTGCTCCGACGGTTGATATCATCATTGAATTGATTGACCGACCACATCGGCCAATAGTGTTAATTGAGAGACTTAATTCCCCATTTGGTTGGGCAATTCCCGGTGGTTTTGTTGATTATGGCGAACCTGTGGAAGTAGCAGCAAAGCGGGAAGCTGACGAAGAAACAGGTTTGCAAGTAGAGTTAATTGAACAATTTTTGGTATATTCTGACCCCAGCCGCGACCCTCGTCAGCATACGATTAGTATGGTATTTTTGGCAACAGCAACAAAAGAGCCAAAAGCTGGTGATGATGCCAAGGGTATAGGTATTTTTGAGTCTTGGCGTGTACCGAGTAATTTATGTTTTGACCACGATCGCATTCTGCGGGATTATTGGCACTATCGGCATTATGGTATACGTCCACGGTTAGGGTTTAATTAGCGAACCGCAGAGGCGCAGAGGACGCGGATAGGGGAATACCTGTGGCACAGAATCCTTGCGATTATACTGTGTCAGTGGTATTCAAAGGTGCATTATGGATGCTGAGGAACTTTTAGAAAAGTATGCCGCAGGGGAAAGACAATTTCTTGATTACGATCGCCAAGGTATAGACCTTCAAGGTGCGGATTTAAGTGAAATAAACTTATCTAGATCAAATTGGAATGGCGCGGACTTGAGTGAAGCAATCCTCATTAAAGCAAGACTTTATAACACCAGTCTCAGTAGAGCATCCCTAATCAATGCAAATTTGATTGGAATAGAGGGTTCTTCAATAAATCTTAGTTTGGCAGACTTAAGTGGCGCAGACTTAAGTTGTGCAAATTTAAGCAACGCAAATCTGAGTCAAGCAGATTGTACTGAGGTAAACTTTACTCAAGTCAAGTTTTTTGATACAAATCTTTACGGTGCAAATCTCCAGAAAGCTAAACTTCGGGGAGTTACTTTAGAGAAATGTAATTTATCAGAGGTAAATCTAGCTGAGGCGGATTTAGTTAGAGTTTTCTTGGGACAAATAAACCTAAAGAAAGCTTGTTTGCAAGGAGCAAATTTAGAGAGAGCTTGTTTAGTAAATGCAAATTTAACCAAAGTAAATCTCAATGGGGCAAACTTAAGAAAGGCTGATTTGACCGGAGCAAACATATATGGTGCAACCTTTATAGATGCTGACCTAACTGGTGCGATAATGCCTGATGGAGAAATCTACAAACCGATCGCTTCTGAAGTGGAAGTCGGTAAACAGGAAGTATCGTTAGAAAAAGTAATATCTATGACACGACAAGTTATTAATACTGATCAAGCACCTGCACCAGTGGGGCCTTATAATCAAGCGATCGCTGCTTCTGGACAAATGATTTTTGTGGCTGGACAAATTGCGATCGATCCCCGACTTGGTGATGTTGTTTACACTGATGATGTGAAAAAGCAAACTGAGCAAGTATTGGCAAATCTAGAAGCAATTTTAAAAGCAGCTGGAGCGACTTTTGCTAATGTTGTTAAAACAACTGTATTTTTAGCTGATATGAATGATTTTGCTGCGGTGAATGCAGTTTATGCTAAATACTTCCCTGAAGATACAGCGCCAGCACGTGCTTGTGTTGAGGTGTCACGTTTGCCAAAAGATGTGCTGGTAGAAATTGATTGTATTGCAGTGATTTAAAACTGGTTGAGAAGTTCATAACCCCGACTTTTCCCAAAGGTCGAGGTTATGAACTTACTTTGATTCCCAAACTGTTTTTGGAATTAGTACTATGTGAATAAAGTTAATCTTATCAATCATGAATATCCAGCTTAAACCCGAACATGAGCGATTTATTCAAGCTCAAATTGCCAGTGGTAAATTTACAAATGCAGATGAAGTCATTGATATAGCATTTCAACTGCTTGAAAAATTACATTCTGAGTATGTTTCTTGGATAGAAGAAACTCGGCAAAAAGTTGAGATTGCAATTGCCGAAATTGACCGATGAGAAGGTTTGGATGGTGAAACAGTGGTGATGGAAATACTCGAAAGATTTCAAAAGGCGCGTGAGAGGATGTCTGAAAAGTAATGGGCGAATATAATTCGCTACTATACAAACGAAGTCCGCCTACGCGGACTAATAGAGAATTAAAGTTTTTGAACCCGCGTAGGCGGTGAGACCAGTGCTGCGGGAGGGTTTCCCTCCGCAGGCAACTGGCGTTAGCGCAGCGTTAGCGACGCTCTTGAGCGTCACCCGGAGGGGTTTTGTCTGTGTAGCCGCGACTTCAGTCGCAAAGGCTAGTATGAAATGAGACTTCTCAGACATCCTCTGAGGGTGTCGTCAAGACTTAGAAAGTTTGCAGAATCAGATGATGAGTAAACTAATGTTCACCTACTCATAAGTGTGTCGATGAGAAGGAAGGGGTTTTGTTAAAAATCTGGACAGCCATGCTAAAGCAATTATTAATAAACCAACAGATATCGGTCTGACTTGGTTTTGCAATTGCACAATTTCTAAATCACTAAGACTACGGTTGAGCAACTGAAAAACAAACATAAAAATTACTACCCAAAGGATAATGCCAATAGGAGTTAGCATTGCTAATAACTTAACTGTTTTGTTTATTTTTCTATAATTTTGCCAACGTAAAGCCAGCCAACATCCTAGTACTTCTCCAATCCACCAACCAAGAAATTGTCCTACTAAAGGTGGGAATATGCCTTCTAATTCGGCATTAGGCATAAAATTTTTTACATAAAACATTCCTAAATGACCACCTAAATATAAAAGTGATACAGCGCCGATAAAGCTACCTGTGATTGCTGCTAAATATCCACTTTTATTGTTTTTAGATAACTGCATATTTCTACAAAAACTTATAATTAATGTTGAATTAGAATTATTAGTAATTGATCAACAGACTTGAGTTACAGTTTCTGTTTTTCAATGCACAATAAATTTTTAACCATTCTATTCAATTGGTGAGTTGCAGAACTTCAAAAACTTAGTTCTCGCAAATTAACATAGGATGGCTATAGATCCAACATTAATCAAGCAGTTTCCGGAATGTATTGCTATATCACACTTCAACGGTGGAATTAGCAGGGGAAACTTCAGGTTGACTTACTTGCTCTAGGGCAAGGCGTTCATAGTGTTCTTTATCTCTATATTTGATGATTCTACTAGGTTGACCGCTTACAATTGCTAGAGGTTCAACATTAGAAGTTACAACTGTACCAGCTGCGATAATTGCTCCGTCTCCAATCACGACACCTGGAATAATTAAGACATTTGCTCCAATCCAAACATTACGGCCAATTACAACAGGTTTATGGATGTAAACATCATGTTCGTAAGGTAGAGCGTTACTTTGATAATCGTGATTTGCAGATAAGATGACAACGTTAAATCCGATTGTAGTATTATCACCAATTGTAATTCCACCACGACCATCTAATACAACGTTCGTTCCGATGTAGATTTTATTACCAAGGGAAACATTTTGCGGATGGTCAATCCGAATATCATTTCTAAATCGCACACGGGAACCCACCGATTTTAACTGGCGTTTGAGTTCTTGATGTTTGTATTGTCTGATTTTGGTTTGTAAGTATTCTTCCCACTTAACGATGTGAGGGATGCAAGATACTAATATTCGCTCTAATTTATTTGTAATTTTATTGCTAATTTGTTTCATGGGTTTTCTGAAAGATTATTGTTTAGTATTCCCTTGAATATTAGCGATCGCTTACAGCTTTAAAAATACAGCAGATTGCAAGTTGATAGAGTATACCCCACCTTTCCTATCGGATGGGTGGGGTAATGTACTTAACTTAGGTGAAAAGTTATATATCTACCAGAACTCTAATCTTGTGGTTCAATACCTGCTGCTCGTAATTGTGCTGCTAGTCGTTCAGCGCGTTGTCGTTCTTGTTCAGCGCGCTGGCGTTCTTGTTCAGCACGTTGTCGTTCTTGTTCAGCTAACTCGAAACCCCAGAGTAGTAGGTTTTCTTGTTCATCCCACCACCGCAACCAATAGCCTGTGCGATTTTCACGAGTACCTTGCCATACGCCAAGGTAAAGATTCATTTCGCTTATCCAGTAATGTTGGTTGTCGTTAGGGGTTTGTATAGTGTATCTGTCTGTATTGTTATCTAGGCAATAAATTTCTAAGTTACCGCTATCAGGTTCAAATATGGCATAATTTGGCACTTTTAAGATGCGTTCGTAGAAAAACCATTTGCCAGGAGGATAGGTTGGTTTGGCAGAATACTCTGTCCCTTCTGTATCGGAAATAAATTCCATCACAATTACGGGGATGTCGCCTTGGAGTTGGGGAGTGTAACTGCGAATTATTTCTTCTCTATCAACACTGATTTTGGGTATATACGACCAATCAGGGGCTTTAATGACCATTCTACCGTTTAAAGTGGCACAAATACCGTAATTGGTTGATGTAAAGGCATTTTCGGTGATTTTTCTGGCTAGTTGTAAGCTTTCGGTGAGTGCTGCGGCTATGGCTGGTTGGTTGATGTTGTCCACTGGCTCATCTGGAAGAATGTAATCATCGGGTAGTTTTTCCCAAGTGATTTGGTAGTTTTGAGTGATGGTGGCTGTCATGTTAAGTAGGGGTGTGAGAGTATAAGGGTGTAGGGGTGTAGGGTGGGAAGACTCAATACATTTATTCTTCAGACCCTTACACTTTTTTGCAGTCTATTCTTCGTCATCTAGATCGAAATCGCTATCTTCTAGTGTTTGATGTGGTATCGCCGCAATAATTGCATCAATTACTTTGGATACTGGTAAAATCTCAAGATTAAGGTCGGGAAATTTTGTTCCTTTCGGCACGATCGCTCGTTTAAATCCCAATTTAGCTGCTTCTTTTAATCGCAGTTCCATCTGGGAAACGGCGCGTACTTGTCCACCTAAGCCGACTTCCCCGATCAATACTGTAGCTGGATCGACGATGCGATCGCGGAAACTGGCAACAATTGCGATCGCAACTCCTAAATCTACGGCTGGTTCTACTACACTTAATCCACCCGCAGAAGCAACATAAGAATCTAATTTGGACATGGGAATCCCCACTCGTTTTTCTAAGACGGCGAGAATTTGTACTAAGCGGTTGTAGTCTACACCAGTCCCAGCCCTGCGAGGGGAAGGGTAACTGGTAGGACTGACTAAAGCTTGTAATTCAACCACAATCGGGCGTGTACCTTCGCAAGCGACGACAATGGCTGTACCAGGTGCGGGATCATCACGATTGCCTAAAAATAACTCTGAAGGGTTAGAAACTTCTCGCAGTCCGTGTTCCACCATTTCAAAGATGCCGATTTCGTGGGTTGCACCGAAGCGGTTTTTCACAGTTCTTAATAAACGGTGGGAGGCAAAGCGATCGCCTTCAAAATACAATACTGTATCTACTAGGTGTTCTAAGACTTTCGGCCCAGCGATCGCACCTTCTTTGGTGACGTGTCCAACAATTAACATAGTGATGTCTTCGTGTTTCGCCACTTTCATCAGTGCTGCGGTACATTCCCTTACCTGAGCTACTGAACCGGGTGCAGATGTCAGTGCTGGAAAAAATACCGTTTGAATACTATCAATCACCGCCACATTTGGTCTGAGGGAATCTATTTCCCGTAAAATTTCTTCTAAATCAGTTTCTGGTAAGACATACAAATCTGCACCTATGCGCTCAGATGGATCTGTTTCTGTTTTTACTTCTAATATTTCGGCATTTACGGTGACTGCCGATTCATCAATGTCTAAGGCTGCTTCTGCTGGTTTGCCGTTACCATTACCAACCACACTCACTGATTTGGAAACACCCAAACGCAAAGCCCGCAATTTTACTTGTTGTCCTGATTCTTCACCAGAAACGTAGAGAATTCGGTATCTCTGCGCTAATTGATTTGATACTTGCAACAATAACGTCGATTTACCAATTCCCGGATCACCACCGATCAATACCATTGAACCGGGAACAACGCCACCACCCAAGACTCGATCTAATTCTCCATAGCCAGATTCCCAGCGAGTGACTTGGCGATCGCTTATTTGATCAAATGTCAGCGAAGCTCGTGGTTTTGCTGGTTTATTATTGGATTTACCATTATTTTGCTCTTTATGCCAACTGCCGACTCCGCCTCTTGTGGGTACATCAACGGAAGATTGAATGGCAATTTGTTCTTCTAAAGAATTGTAGGTTCCGCAATTAGGACATCTACCAAACCATTGGGGAGATTCTGCACCACATTCGTTACAAATGTAAAAGGTTTTAGGCTTAGGCATTCTTAAATCTTAATTAAGTTAATTATTCTTAATTTTTTCTTAATTCTTACAAAAAACTAAAGTCAAAGAAAAGTCGTTTTTACAGCATTTTTCAAATCAATTGTGAGAATGATATCTTAATATTATGGTATTAAAAATTAATCATGAAAAATTTTAGTTAAGGAGCGTTGAGAAACTTGGAAAGTCATAAAGAAAAAATTCTGGTGGTAGACGATGAAGCCAGCATTCGCCGGATTTTAGAAACGCGCCTTTCAATGATTGGCTACGATGTTGTAACTGCTGGCGACGGTGAAGAAGCGTTGGACACTTTTCGCAAATCTGATCCTGATTTAGTGGTTTTGGATGTGATGATGCCAAAGCTAGATGGCTATGGTGTGTGTCAAGAATTACGTAAAGAATCAGATGTCCCTATTATTATGTTAACAGCTTTAGGGGATGTTGCCGATCGCATCACTGGTTTAGAATTAGGTGCTGATGACTACGTAGTTAAACCATTCTCCCCCAAAGAACTAGAAGCGCGGATTCGCTCAGTATTACGCCGCGTCGATAAAACGGGTGCTTCGGGAATTCCCAGTTCTGGAGTAATTCACGTAGGTAATATCAAAATTGATACCAACAAGCGACAAGTTTACAAAGGCGATGAGCGTATTCGCTTGACGGGAATGGAATTTAGCTTATTAGAATTGTTGGTAAGCCGTTCCGGAGAAGCTTTTTCCCGTTCCGAAATTTTGCAGGAAGTTTGGGGATATACTCCAGAACGTCATGTAGATACGCGTGTGGTAGATGTGCATATATCTCGGTTACGGGCAAAATTAGAAGACGATCCCAGTAACCCAGAATTAATCCTGACTGCAAGAGGTACAGGTTATTTGTTTCAACGCATAATTGAACCAGGAGAAGAATAAAGGAAAAGTATGAAGTGTGTAGACACCCTTTGGGTGGCTTCCCGTTCGCGTAGCGTCTCCCTTTGGGAGAAGGGTAGTATGAAGTGTGAAATTTTATAGCAGACGCTAAGGTGATTAGGGCAAAAACTAAGGATGAAAAATAGACAGCAAAACACTTTCAAGCCTATTCTTCGTTCCCTACTCTGATTTTTCAGACTTCAGACTTTAGCCTTCAGAATTTAGAAAGATGACTAAACCTGATCCCAATCTAGTTTTGCGCCGTTTACCCATAGTTGTTGGTGGGTTAGGCGCTATACTTTTGCTGATTAATCGTTTATTAACACCAGAACTAACTCAATCCCAATCTCGTGGCGATGTGTTGGGTGTAATTTTGAGTGCTGTGTTAATTTTAACGGGTTTAATTTGGCAACAAGTACAGCCGCGATCGCCTGATGCTATCGAACTAATTGGAGAAGAAGGTTTTGTGCTTGCAAGCGACTTACCAGAAGCCGTGAAAACAGAACTAGCTTGGGCATCTCATTTGATATTAACTAACACAGTCACGCGATCGCTGGTAGTTGTATATCAAGGCAAAGTTTTGTTACGTCGCGGTATTCTGGGGCCTAAATCTGAAGTAACACCAGGGCCAATCTTAAAACGTGTTTTAGAAAAACAACAGCCAGTTTATTTAGTGGCATTAAAAGTTTATCCCGGCAGAATTGAATTTGATTATTTACCCGAAAATACTCAAGGGGTAATTTGTCAACCAATTGGGGATAAAGGTGTGATAATTTTAGGAGCAAATGCGCCGAGAAGTTACACCAAACAAGATGAAAATTGGATTGCTGGCATTGCTGATAAATTAGCTGTCACTCTGCAACAATTAGGAGTTGAAGCTTAATAATTAAAAATTACAAATTATGCAAATTATTTATTGGTTATTAGTTGCCTTGATGGTTGTAGGAATTATTGGTGCTGTAGTACCAGCAATTCCGGGTAGCAGTTTAATTTTAACTGCCATTATTATTTGGGGATTTGTTAGTGGTTCTTTTGCAGCGATTAAGATACCGTTAATAATGACAGTGATTGTTTTGCTTTTAAGTGTCGGAGTTGATTTTTTAGCAAGTTACATAGGAGCAAAACAAGCAGGTGCTAGTAAATGGGGACAAATTGGTGCAGTTGTCGGGTTAGTTTTAGGAATCTTAGGATTATTACCAGCTTTACCCTTTGGTGGCCCTTTGTTAGGAATGTTAATTGGGCCATTATTGGGAGCAATTATTGGCGAGTTTCTTTACCGCAGAGAATTATGGCCAGCAGTGAAAGCAGGAATTGGAATTGTCGTCGGTACACTAGTCGGGAATTTGATTCAAGGTTTGTTAGCAGTTGCAGCCGTTGCAGTTTTTCTCGTCACAACTTGGCCGCAAGTATTTGGCGGATAAGTTCAAAAGTCCTGCCAGTGGGTTGAATGAAACGACAAGTTAACCCAACATTGAACAAGCAGGATATTGGCTTGACTTGTTTCAACCTACCATAAAGTTTTTATAAATTATTTTGCGGTTTATACCTAAAGTAGGATGTATTTCAGCAAGCCCTAAATATACTTGCCAGTAAAATTACAGTCATGACCTGCTGCCTAGATCCAGCTTGCCACAACCCACCCCATCCTGATGGCGTAATGTACTGCTCTAACTGTGGTGGGTTCTTAATTGCGTTGAGAAACCGCTATCGTCCAATTCAATCAATAGGTGGCGGGGGATTTGGTAAAACTTATCTGGCAGAAGATATCGACAAACTCAATGAGTCTAATGAACGCAATTTCTCTGCTAACTTTTGAATCTTTTCTTGCGGCGTAGGATAGCGTTTTTCTGATTGATCATACCAATAAAGCCCTTCTCTCATAACACCAGAATAATTGCCGCGATCGCACCTGGAATTCACAATGGTGCGATCAGCTAAAGTTACAAATAACTAAACAGTCTCCAACGATTTTTGAGCTTCTGTGGCGACTGCTTCGACTTCATCATTGACTAGACTTTCTAATATCGATTTGGCTTCTGCGCCACCTAACCGCGCTAAAGCCTGAACAACTCTATAGCGAATTTGCCAGTCAGGATTGGTAGCATAGGGAGTTAATAAAGGAATCGCTTCAGTATTTCCTAATTCTCCAAAGGAACTAATAGCTGCTGTTTGGACTAGTTCGTTCTCGGATGAAAGTGCTTCTTTGAGTAATTCAAAAGCACGCGGATCGCCCAATTCTCCTAATGTGGCAATGATGCTGAATTGAACTAACCATTCACCAGTAGAGTGGTAAAGCTGCTGTAAATCGGCAAAAGCATCATGTAGCTTCAGCGCTCCTAAACAGTCGGCAGCAGCAGCTTGCACATCAGCTTCGGGGTCATTGAGCAAGCGATCGCGTAAAATATCCAAAGATAATTGCAAATCTTGCGTACCGAGTGTATCCATCTGACTCACAGCTGAGTACCGAACTCTAGAGTTGCTATCACCTATAGCAATTTGCACCAGTTCCAAACCTACAGCAGGTTCTAATTCGCGGATATTATTTACCGCACGCAAGCGATCGCCCAAATCCTCAGAACTGAGCATTTGTCTTACAGACTCAGGAGTAATACTCATTTAATTATCCTAATTTCAAAGTTGTTTTAAAAAATAGTCCATAGTCCATAGTCAAATGTCCATAGTCAATAGTCAAGAAACTGACAAATGACTATTGACAAATGACCATTGACTACTATTAACTTGCTGCCATTGCCCGAATCACATCACCACGCGTAAGAATGCCCACTACTTGACCTTCACTATCTAATACTGGTAGGCGATGTACATTGCGATCGTGCATCATTTGTGCTGCTTCTTTTAATGTTTTGTTTGGAGAAATTGTGACGGGATTTTTGCTCATAACTTCCCCAACAGTTTGCCCTAAAGCTTTGTGTAAATCGCGATCGTAAGTAGCAGGATTTTTTAAATAGATGACACTATCCAAAAACATGATGTAAGCAGGTGGAGTCACACCAGTTTCTTGCCACATCAAATCAGTTTCTGAGATAATCCCTACCAATTTACCGACATCATCCACCACAGGTAGCCCACTGATGCGTTTCTCTGCCAAAATTTGAATGGCTTCCTTAAGAGGAGTTTCCACCCGAACAACAATCGGGTCGCGGCTCATTACGTCGGCAACAGTTTTAGACATTTGCTTGCTGACACCATTTTTTACAGTCCCTGCGCTTATTGTAGAAAATTGCCGGGATGAACTGAATTGAGTTAATAGATTGTTACTTGTGGACAATAGTCATTTGTCATTTGTCACTTGTCCTTTGTTATTGTCCATCTCACCTTAAACCTTGCTGATGTAACAACTCATTCAGCCAAATTGTATCCGTTGCTGATAATGCGGGTATGGGATCACGAGTGTAATCGATTCTCAAGTCGTAACTTCCTTGGTCGTAAATGTCATTGATTACCTGCTGAAGATTCAGTAATGGCTCCTGGTCTTCTGAGTGCAATGGTAAGGCAAACTGAGGAATACTATTCTTGAGATTAAAACCATACAGTTCTGCTTTAGGACGGATTTCACTCCGGCTGACTAAAATTCGATAATCGCTTTCTACAGTCTTACCCAAAATCGGCATTGGTTTTCCCTGACGGAGTAAATCAATTTCTACCAAATGAGTAGAACTGCCTAATACAGTTTGACGTTTAGTTTCATATTGCAAGCGACCAATAACAGATTGCTTATTTTTAGGAGAAAGAACTTCTATGGCTGTTATAACTTCGTTGGTCTGGACTGCACGGATTTCTAAATAACCTTCTGTAAAAACTTCTGGCAAAGGAATTGTTACTTCTATTGGTTGTACATTTGGGGTAACAACAGCTATATTATTAGGCTGGTTTCTATTAGTCGTAACTCGCTGCACTGAAACATCAGGAATACCAATTAATAAAGATTCTTCCCCACTGCTTTGATAGACTCGCTCTTCAATCGCCACAATGTATTTCGGTCGAATTTGAGGAGCTATATCATTAGCGATCGCAGTTATTAAGCGATGATGAATACCAGACCATAATGCTGGATGCTCTAAATAGGGATTCATCCCAGGAAATGGAGAAGGCATAAGTAAGTTAAAAGTTAAAAGACAGCTTTACTCAGCAACGCCACTTGCTTCAACGGAGGGAACCTCCCTTCGGGTTCGCAGTTCCGTGACTGTCGGCAAAGCCGCCCAACGGACTGCTCACCGCAACGCAGTGGCTCCTCAGCACTCTATACTCAGCACTTTTCAAGGCAGTGATAATTTGACTGTTAGCTTGGGGAAAAGTGTAATTTTCTAGTTCATCTAAGCTTACCCAGAGGACTTCATCACATTCTAGAGGTTGAGGGATACCTGCTAGAAGGTGACAGTGATGCACAGTTAAAGTAACGCGTAAATGGGTATAGGTGTGGTCGATGGTGATGAGATGTTCTTTGACGGCAATTTCTATACCCAATTCTTCAGCTATTTCCCGCCGAATACATTCTTCAATTGTTTCTCCTGGTTCAATTTTGCCACCAGGAAATTCCCACAAACCGCCCATTGTACCTTGTGGACGACGGCGATCAATTAAAATTTGCTGCTGGTCGTTCCAAATTACAGCGACACCAATAATTTTATGTGGAATAGAACTAATTTCAGTCATAGTTTATAGGAATGTATAGATGACTAATCAAAAAACTCGGCAGGTTAATTTTTTGTCTGCCGAGTTTATATTATTAATAGCCAAAATTACTTGTAATTAATTAAATATTGTCGCAGATGTTCCTCAAAGTCTCAAGTTATGATTTAACTATTATTTATTAATCAGAATGCTTACTCAATTAATAAAATCCTAACTGCGCTAGCGATTAGTAACTGTATTGAGGATGTCGCTAACGCAAGGGATTTGGAATTTAGGGAAGGTAAGTTGTAAGGATTCTGCACGAAACTAGCTTGTGAGTTATCTACCGTGGGTTGGACTGGAGATACACTCAACAATTTTGGGTTATTCAATTTCTTGATTATTGGTTTCAGTACCTTGTAAGGCAATTTCAAAGTCCATTCTTTGTTCAGCGTTACGCAGAAAATAACCACTAATCATTGCGGAAGCCAGCAAACGACCAAGACTTTCCCGGCTGGTAGTAATAGTCATATTGAAGTGTTCGGGTGGTAAGTTGCCTAACAAACCAACAATATTACGTTCCATAACTTGGAAGACTTCGGCAGATGTTGGTTTTGATAATTGGCTAACTGTTTCAGGACTTAATGATTTAACATACTGCCACAGCAAGTTGCTGGTTTCCGATGCATCGCTTGCGTCGCTATTAAAAAATTCTGAGACTTGATTAGATTGGTTACTCACGTTTTACCTCCTGTACTACCGTTGCTGGCTGCTATGTTTGCAACTGAGATAATAAGTGCCTGTGTGTATTTAACTTAGCTGCCGTTTTGGTGTTCCTATTAAATAATCTAACAGGCACATTCTCACTTAGAAGTCGGTGTAACCGTACCAAAACCAGAGTATTTTCTCACCTAATAGTCATTAGTCATTAGTCATTGGTCATTTGTGAAATACTAATGACCAATGACTAACTTGCCAAATACTCATTCATAGCGGTTTTGGATTTGCGAAGTTTGTTTAAGGCTTCGCGTTCGATTTGTCGAACTCGTTCACGGCTGATATTGAGGATTTCTCCGATTCTGGCGAGAGTTAAAGCTTGACCATCAATTAACCCAAAGCGTAAGGTAATTACTTCTCGCTGCTGGGGGGTGAGTTCTTCCATGACTCGCTCTAAATCATGAGAAAGAGAGGTTTGCATAACAAACTCTTCGGGAGAAGCGCCTGGATCTTCTAACATTTCTCCCAGTTCGGTGTCGTAGTTGTCTCCCAATCGCAAATCTAAGGATAGGGGTAAACGTGCTTTTTCAAGATACTCGCGTACCTGTTTAGGAGTTAAATCTAATTCTTGAGCCAATTCTCCTACAGAAGGGGCGCGTCCAAGTTTTTGCGATAAGTGACGCTGGGCTTTTTTAATTTTATTGAGTTTTTCGGTGATATGAATGGGTAGGCGAATGGTGCGGGCTTTTTCGGCGATCGCCCGCGTAATTGCTTGCCGAATCCACCAGTAAGCATAAGTTGAAAATCGATATCCTTTGGTGGGGTCAAATTTTTCCACACCCCGCTGCATCCCAATGCTACCTTCTTGGATGAGGTCAAGTAAGTCTACGTTACGCTTAATGTATTTCTTGGCTACAGATACTACTAAGCGCAAATTGGCTTCGACCATTTTACGTTTAGCAATTTCACCAAGGGCGATCGCTTCATTTAACTCAGCAATTTCTAGTTTTGACTCTTCTGCCCACTCCTCTAAAGTCGGTTCGCGTCCCAACTGACTAGCTAAGGATTCTCTGACTTCTTGTAAAGTGGTTGAACGCTGCACTTGTTTGCCATAACGAATTTCTTCTTCATGGGTTAACAGTGGTACACGGCCGATCTCACGCAGATAAGTCCGCACGAGGTCTGTAGCTGTCGGAGCGGTCTTCATGGCGCTACTCATTGGTGGTGTTGGGTTGATTGCTTGAGTCATTCAACTAGTAGATAACTGATCAATAAATGTTTGTTCGTGGTACTGCCCAGTTTGGCTGGGAACGCATGTTATTGTTTACGATTTACGCATCCGTTGGTATCGGTTGCTTTTATTAATCAAATTGGGCTCTTAACTGCTAGACGTTACAGTTTTTTCTGAGTTTGTACAAGTATCTACGGTTAGATAAAGGTAGCTAGAAGAACACCTTTTATCTTTAGCTTTATTAAAAATTGTAACATTTCTGAGAAATCTTGAAAAGCCCCACAGCCGGAAAATGATTGGATTTAAGAATAGTTGTGATCGGCTAACCACAGTAGCTAACAAACCTTTGTTGCTTATCCAGCAATTATGGGAACTGTAGACTGTGGTTAATGAGTATAGAAAAGTCATTTGCTTGTTTTTGCTCTGGTGTTTGTGCTGAAATCACAAATAAAGCTTTTGACATAAGTATAATTACTTCATCTTGCTGAGGGCGATCGCTTCAGTCCCTTAATAAATATTCTTAGAGAGAAAAAATAGTTTACTCATATTTGTTAAAATATCTCAATAAAAACTATAATGTTTCTTCTATAATAATTACTTAATTTTTCTTGTAAATACTACTTAAAGCAGATTCATAAAAAAAGGTTAGGAGACAAGCTAAATCTTTAAAATGCCTCCAAACCCTTCATACTCCAGTCAAATTCAGTGCCACGCCGAGCGAAGATGAAACTAACGTTTTAGGCAATATTCTTGGATGCCTTTTACGTCCAAAGTGGTATTTTGGAGAGAACGGATAGCAGCAACGGTAGCCTTAGCACCAGCAATAGTGGTAATAATGAGGATTTTGTAACCTAAGGCTGTACGGCGGATGAGTCGAGCATCAGTGTGAGCTTCTTCCCCAGAAGGTGTGTTGATAATTAGTTGAATTTTCTGGTTTTTAATCGCATCCAGCACGTGAGGACGACCTTCATGAAGTTTCAGCACCAACTCAACATTTAACCCATGTTCCTGAAGTACTTTGCGTGTGCCGAAAGTTGCCATGACGGTAAAGCCTAAGTCAATAAATTCCTTCACCACCGGAACGGCTGCTGCTTTGTCGCGATCGCTCATGGAGACAAATACAGTACCATTCAAGGGTAAACGCTCACCAGCAGCTAACTCTGCCTTGGCAAAGGCGCGGCCAAAGTCGCTATCTATGCCCATCACCTCACCAGTAGAGCGCATCTCTGGCCCTAGTATTGTATCTGTTCCAGGGAATTTATTAAACGGTAAAACTGCTTCTTTCACGGCAATATGTGATGGTATCACTTCCTCCGTAAAGTCCAATTCCTCAAGAGTTTTACCCGACATAATTAAGGATGCCAGTTTCGCTAGTTGGACACCTGTTGCTTTAGAAACAAAAGGTACAGTCCGAGATGCGCGGGGGTTAGCTTCGAGAATGTAGACTTGGGGAGAATAAGTACCGACACCTACAACAGCAAACTGAATATTCATCAACCCGATAACCGAAAGTGCTTGCGCGAGTTGCACAGTCCAAGTGCGGATTTGATTGAGAACGGCTGGTGGGAGAGAAATCGAAGGTAAAGAGCAAGCGGAGTCTCCAGAGTGGATTCCGGCTTGTTCGATATGTTCCATGATGCCACCAATCACCACACGTCCAGTATGATCTGCGATCGCATCTACATCAACTTCGATCGCATTCTCTAAAAACTTATCAATTAAAATTGGATGTTCTGGCTCTACTTGTACAGCAAAGGTCATGTAGCGTTCCAATTCTGTATCAGAGTAGACAATTTCCATTGCTCGTCCCCCTAATACATAGCTAGGACGCACCACGACTGGATAACCAATGCGTTTAGCAACAATCAGTGCATCCTCATAACTCCGCGCAATTCCATTTGGTGGTTGAGCAATATTTAACTGTTTCAAAATCTGCTCAAACCGTTCTCTGTCTTCAGCAGTATCGATGGAATCGGGGGATGTTCCCCAGATTTTGGGAATTGAAAAAGTTTGCTCCCCTGCTATTTTTACAAGATACTGTTGTAAGGGTAGTGCTAACTTTAGGGGGGTTTGTCCACCGAATTGGACGATGATTCCGACGGGATGTTCGGCTTCGATGATGTTGAGAACATCTTCTTTAGTTAGCGGTTCAAAGTAGAGGCGATCGCTAGTATCGTAGTCAGTAGAAACTGTCTCTGGGTTAGAGTTGACCATGATGGTTTCATAGCCTGCGCCTTTCAATGCATAAGCAGCGTGACAGCAACAATAGTCAAACTCAATTCCCTGGCCGATACGGTTGGGGCCGCCACCCAAAATCATCACCTTGGGTTTATCTGTGGGTAAAATTTCTGTTTCTGATTCGTAGGTGGAGTAGTGGTATGGGGTAAACGCTTCAAACTCAGCCGCACATGTGTCTACAGTTTTGTAAACTGGTACAACTCCCAACTGTTGGCGATATGCCCTAACTTCATCTTCTGTGGTTTTGGTGGCAAAAGCAATTTGGCGATCGCTATATCCTGCTCGCTTTACTTCATACAGTTGCTCTTTTGTCAACTGTTTTAAAGGTGTGCGCTTGAGGAATTTTTCTGTTTCCAACAATTGCTGCATTTTATCTAAAAACCAAGGGTCAATCCCTGTAAGTTCGTAGATTTCTTCATTAGTGAGTCCTAGTTGCATTGCATGACGCACAGCAAAAATGCGATCGGGATTCGGTGTCCGCAACAAGGCGCGGATTTGTTCGCCACTAGGTAATTTTTCGGCTTTGTCACAACCCCAACCAGCGCGTCCTGTTTCCAAAGAACGCAGCGCTTTTTGGAAGGATTCGTTGAATGTCCGTCCGATAGCCATTGCTTCCCCGACTGACTTCATTTGGGTTGTCAGCACTGGTTCGGAACCAGGGAATTTTTCAAAAGCGAAGCGAGGAACTTTGGTAACTACATAATCTATAGTTGGCTCAAAGGATGCCGGGGTTTTTTTGGTGATGTCGTTGTTAATTTCATCCAAGGTGTAACCCACCGCTAACTTCGCCGCAATCTTGGCAATGGGGAAACCTGTAGCTTTAGAAGCCAACGCCGAACTGCGAGAAACACGGGGGTTCATTTCAATTACAACGACATCCCCAGTCACAGGGTTAACGGCGAACTGAATATTAGAACCGCCAGTTTCCACGCCAATTTCGCGGATGATTTTGATGGACATATCCCGCAACCGCTGATATTCCTTGTCAGTGAGGGTTTGGGCGGGTGCAACAGTTATTGAGTCGCCAGTATGGATACCCATCGGGTCAAGGTTTTCGATTGAGCAGATAATCACAACGTTATCTGCTAAATCGCGCATCACTTCTAATTCATATTCTTTCCAGCCGAGGAGAGATTGGTCGATGAGAATTTGCGAAACTGGACTCGCATCAATCCCCACCTGAGCCATTTCTTCAAATTCTTCTTGGTTGTAGGCAATACCCCCACCAGTACCACCCATTGTAAAGGCAGGACGGATAATTAAAGGGTAAGTACCAATTTTTCGAGCGATCGCTTTTGATTCTTCCAAGGATGAGGCTGTACCACTAGGACAAACCTCCACGCCTATCTTGGCCATCGCTTCATTAAATAGTTTGCGGTCTTCCGCTTTTTCGATCGCAGCTAACTTTGCACCAATTAATTCCACATTATATTGATCTAGGACACCGTTTTTCGCTAGGGCAACAGCGATGTTGAGAGCGGTTTGTCCACCCATTGTCGGGAGTAAAGCATGCGGGCGTTCCTTGGCGATGACTTTTTCCACCAGTTCTGGTGTTAACGGCTCAATGTAAGTGCGATCGGCCGTTTCTGGGTCAGTCATAATAGTTGCTGGATTAGAGTTGACTAACACCACTTCATAGCCTTCTTCTCGTAATGCTTTACAGGCTTGGGTTCCAGAGTAGTCAAACTCACAAGCTTGCCCAATCACAATTGGGCCAGATCCTAACAGCAGTATTTTTTGGAGGTCTTGACGGCGGGGCATAGTCTTGGGGTTGGAGTAAGAAAATACAAATCCTGATTATTTTAAGGGTGTTTGCCCTCAGTCATGTTGTCTATTATCAAGTTTTCCGGATGCGATCGTAGCAGAGACGGAAAAGTAAGTAGAGGAGAAAAAAGTCCCAAGTCTGAGGTATGAAGCCTGAAGTCTGAAATTACGTCCTCCTGCATCCTGTCTTTTGACCATTGACTCTGGACTATTGACAAATGACTATTGACCAATACATATCTTTTACTATCTCATGCTCCTCGCTCTTGTTTACTGACTCAGTATCTCGATTTTTTTGTGTATACAGTTTTAATTAATTCTCATATAGTAAATTCTCGCTTGTCTGCCACAAATTTTTATTTAAACTATTCATAATTCTAATTATTAGATATCAGTTGTCAGCTTAAATTACTCTTGAACAATATCAAAAATATGTTTTAAATAAAAATATTTCTCATTTAGTTAATTGCTAATAATTTTTAATATTTATCAATAGGATTTATTTCATCTTGTTATTTTTTGTGTATTTAAATAAAAAATGACAGAGAAATCATCAGCCTCTCTGTCATCTTCTACTTTTTCTTAATATCGTGTACTGTGAGATTTTGTTTCAACGTTACAGAGACTGAACTAGATGATAAGAGTTCTAGTTTTGAGCAGGTTGTACAAAACCTAAAGTTAAACTGTCTTTTGCCAAGAAATGAGCTAAATGGTAAGCTCGTTCCTCGGTTTTTAACAGAATTTTCTCGTACAAATAGCGTGTGCCACGGTCGCCTAAACTCTCTGCTTGAGCGGCTTGACGGCGAATCACATTAATGATCGCTTGTTCTGCGGCTAGGTCATTTTCTACCATCTTCCGGGAAGAATATACGCCATCAGACTCTTGTTCAAAACAGGTTAATTCTGCTAATTTGCTGAAGGAAGCAGCAGGTACACCACCTAATCCATTAAGTCTTTCGCCAATTTCGTGAACGTGGTCTTGTACTTCGTTGTAACTGTCGTTAAAGAACTCGTGTAATGAGTAGAATTCTGCACCTTCTACGACAAAATGATGTTTCTGGTACTGCAAGTAGAGTGCCTGAAAACTAGCTAATACAACATTCAATCCTTCTGTAACTGGAGCGGTAACACTGCGGTCTAACAATACAGGATTGTCATAAACCTGACCAAAATTTTGTAACAAAGTTTGCGTATCAGACATGGTTCTCCTCGCTTTTTCACAGTTATAGTTTTTAACTGCTTAGTTTCTACATATTAACATTCTAAAAATAGAAGCAAGCCCAAAGAATATCATAAATTTTAAATTTTTTTTGTGGATATAATTGCAAATTTTTACTCCTTGTAGATTCAATCTATACCTATTACATAGGGTCTATATAGGAATCCGATTTGATTTCTGAAAAAATCTAAGTATCTGTAGTGGACTGTTTTAGCTGAAACAGTCCACTACTGGCGTGGCAAGGCTAAAGTTGTGCATTAGCCGTAGGTTGGGTTGACGTAAGGAAACCCAACCTACATTTTTTTGCTACGTATATTTCAAAAATCAAATAAGAGTCCTATATATCCTGAGATTGTAGAAATATTTACTCATAACAGAATTCAGTAGATAGGAAAGTCGGGCAGGAGAAGAAAAATCAAGGTATTTAGGGATGTGGAGTTCGAGTGTAAATCAGCAAAAGCCTTGTAACCCAAATTCTTGAAAAAATTTTTTGCAAATCTCAAATCAGGTCAAAAGTTGATGACATAAGCTGTTGAGCTTGTTGTCATCACCAAAATTAATGAGAAACTTTTATATTTTTTCTCAGAAATAACTGAGAATTGTTCGCACTTAGGTTATCCTTGTTTAAAGAGGCTGTAATCCCAAGATTCTAAAAATCAGGGAGCAAAGGCACGCTAGTTACTGCAAATTTGTCGCACTTTTGAGGGTTCGTCTCTTGAAATCGTATAGTTCCGGTTCAGAAATAGACCAGAAGTACGTTGTTGAAGTTAGTTGGGCAGACCGCTGGCAAGTCTATCAACGTTTACACGAGCTAGATATTCCCTGTTGCTGTGAGACTAACCAGCCATTGCAAGTTGAAATTGCTAACCCTTTAGCAATGGTTCAATTTTGGTGTGTGATGCAGCGATTTACTGCCTGCCGTCCAGAACTAATTCGGATTCTGGAAAATAGCTGGCACAGTCGCTATCAAAAGTAATAACCAAGGACAGATGTCTGCAACAGGTTACGTAGTTAAACCAGAATGATTTAGTAAAAAATAGGGCAAAAATTATGGGTACAATCTACAGTACGGAAATTGCGGAATTTTGCCTGGAAGGCAGATTTATAGATTTTGTTATTAAAGATGGTTATAAGCTTAAAGGTTTAAAATTAGAGACTTCTGAGGGTGAATGCTACGTTAAATTAGCTAAACATTTAAGGATTGCCTTTGATTGGCGCTTACCAAAAGGTACTTGGTTGCAAGTTGTTGGTACAAAAAAATACGACGTAAAAAAAGATGAGTTTACTCTCAAAGCTGAACGTGTCATGGCAGCGCGGTCTGATTTGGGTAGAAGTACTAACAGCACTGCATTACAGGAACCTCCCGCCAGCAATGATGTTAAGGCCAAACCAGCAAAGACAAAACAGACGATTTTAGTATGTCAAAAGTCTGACTGTTGGAAACGTGGTGGTAAAGGAGTTTGTCAGGCATTTGAAGCAGCACTGAGCGATCGCGGTTTAGAAGACCAAGTTACCATCAAAGGTACAGGCTGCATGAAAAACTGCAAAGCAGGCCCTAATATAGTGATGCCAGATAAAACCCGCTACAGCCGCATTCAAGCATCCCAAGTTTCTACACTGATGGACAAGCACTTTGCTGATCAGCGCGAAGATAAGCAAACTAGTAATCTAGAAGAATTAGCAATAAATATCTCTGATTTCAATGAAGTTTCTGCAAAAATTTCTGCAATTTAATGAGAAAATCATGAAGTTAGACGATTAGTGTGTTCCCTCAAAACTTGGCTATAACTTTTGCAAAAATATGCAAGAGTTATAGCTGGGTTAAATATACACACACTAATAAACTTACTCTCCAGCATAAGCGCTCAGAAAAACTCGCCGCATCTGCTCACCTACTGAATCATTCACTAAATTCCTTTGTTCTGCCCTTCATCATCAATCTACACTCTGAAAGTGCGATCGCACAGAATACTTATCTGTCTCGACACTATAGTTAAAGCTACATCGAATCTAGTCGTTGGCGTAGTTTACTACTAAAAGCATCAATTACAGTCACAACTACCAACAGCACTAACATCATAGTTGTTGCTTTGTTGTACTCAAAACCATCGATGTAACTCTTCAATTGAAAGCCAATTCCCCCAGCACCAACTACACCCAACACTGAAGCGGCGCGGATATTATACTCAAACATCCACAATGTGTAACCTAATCCTAAAGGCAAGACTTGAGGTAAAATTCCGTACTGCACAATCTGAAATCTGGATGCACCCATTACTTGTAAAGATTCTAAAGACCTAGCATTCACCGCTTCAATTGCTTGTTGATAAAACTTCGCTAAATAGCCAATGGTGTAAATTGCTAAGGCTAAAGTTCCGGCGGGTGCGCCTAAGCCAGTGGCGGCGACGAAAATTAACCCCAGAATAATTGAAGGGACGGAACGCACAGCATTTTGCAATAAGTTCGCTAACCATTGCAACCAACGAGGCGCAACATTACTAGCACTAGCGACAGCAATGGGTAAAGATAAAATTGCGCCAATTGTGGTTCCCCACAAAGACATCTGCACTGTCTCAACAAGTGCCTTAACTGCTATATCGACAACTGTAGTATCCGGGGGAAATAAGCGAGAGATAAAATCGGTGATGTAAGGCCAGCTAGATGTCACTAATTCAAAATCGACTTTGATACCTCGCAAAGCCCAAGCATAAACTACAACGACAATTAAAAGGATGAGTAGAGGACTCATCCAAGGATAACGGCGAAGAATTTTTGAATTTAACATTTGACAAATTGGGCTTGCAAGTTTTCACAAAGTCCGTCGTAAACAATGCGTCCCGCTTCTAAGACGATCGCACGTTGACCATATTTCGCGGCTATGCCTAAATCATGTAACACTGTCACAATCGTCATGCCTTGCTGATGTAATTCTGATAAAGTTTCCATTACCTGTTGACAGGCGACAACATCCAAGCCTGTAATCGGTTCATCGGCTAAAAGAATCTGCGGAGATTGAATTAATGCACGGGCGATCGCCACTCGTTGTTGCTGTCCACCACTGAGTTGACTAGTTTTTTGATCAGCTTGTTCTTTTAAACCCAACTGTGCGAGTAAATCCATTGCTAAAAGGCGATCGCGCCCTGGAAATCCAAATAATGTCTGCCAAGTTGTCCTTACGCCAAGTCTGCCACACAATACATTATCAACAGCTGACAACTGCCGAATTAATCCGCCTCCCTGAAATAACATCCCGACATTGCGGCGAATTTGTGACAGAGTACGGGGAGACATTATTACACCGTTGATTTTAATTTCGCCTTTGGTCAAAGGGACTAATCCTACAAGCGATCGTAATAATGTTGATTTCCCTGCGCCATTGAGTCCTAGCAAAACAACAAACTCACCCTGTTTGATTTGGCAACTAATACCATTCAGGATAGGACGATTTAAAGAAGCAGCATCAGCTGTCTCTAAGTTATGACATTCAATTACAAAATTACTCATCCTATGCTTCTCTCAAAAAGTGCTAGGTGCTGAGTGCTGAGTGTTGCGTAAATAAAAAGTACTCAGGACTGATATGTTCGGTATAAGTAAGTCGTTGAGAAAAAACACAACTATGTGAAGAAAGGTAAATGAGGCTAAAACCCTCTTCCTCCTGCCTTCTGGAGACACTTGCGTGGGCGGGTTTCCCGACTTGAGCAAAGTGTCGTCCTCCTGCCTCATTCCAACTACAAATATCTACGCCGTTCTACTTATAACCTGCTACTTTTTAACTCAGCACTTTCAACTCAGCACTCAGCACTATTAACTAAGGTGCAATCCCAATCCGAGTAAGTGCAGTACGAATTGGCGACAGGTGACGGTTATGATCAACTCTTACCAATTCGGTAGAGTTGTATAAGTTGCGTAATAGTGGGTTATTTTGTGATTGATTTAACTTCAGTAGAGCGTTGATTAATCTTTCTCTGTCTTGAACTGGCACATCATCATCAATGGCGATACCGTGGGCTGGAACACCAGAAATTCTATGCAATATGCGTAACTTGCTTTTTTCTTCCGCAGTGATATACGGAGGGAACATGGCATATTCAGAAACAACTGCTACATCAGCCTGACCGCGCACAACTGCTTGCAAAGCTTTACTGTAGTTACCACCATAAGCAACTTGACCAAAGAAACCATCCAGGCGATCGCGGTTAGGGACAAATCCCTGTTTTACTAACTCACTCACCGGAAAAATAAACCCTGAACCAGAAGTCGGAGAAGTAAAAGCTATGCGCTTACCCCGCAGTTGTTCTAAGGTTGCTTTGGCATTATTTCTAGTTTTTAAAGAGCTATTGCTGGGAACAACAAATATCGAATTATAAGTGTATCTACCAGAATAATTATCACGCACTTCAGCTAAGTACAACTTAGCATTTGCTAATTGTTCAGCTTTCAAAGCTGGACGGCTGCTTAAGAAAGCTACATCAGCGCGATTAGCCCTTAAAGCTTCCACCGCCGCAGTATCATCACCAATCTGTGCTGTGACGGGAATTTTTAACTCGTTAGAGAGAAACTTTGCTACAGCGTTGGCTTTATTTTGCAAGTCTGTAGAGTCAGAACGACTAGGAAAAATTACTGTTAGAGTTCTTAGTCTTTTGGCTTGGGCAAGTATGCGTGGCGCTTGTTGATTAGGAATGGAGTTAGCATTAGTTGCCTGCATTGCCCCAAAATTGCCGATAACCAAACCTGTTAGCGTCGCAAAGGCAACGCCAGCACCCAACACGCCCTTTTTACTCACACTCATTTCTAACTCTCCGTTAGGAACTATTAGTAGTATTTTTGATAAAAAGTTTCAACTATCTCAACAAATGAATCTAAAACTTTTAGGAATGAAAGTCAATATTAAATTTTTATACTTATACTTAAAAAGTCTAATTTTATACTTTTATATAGAAGCATGATAAAGGCGATGGTTGTCCGGCAAGAGCTGGCGATCGCCTTTATGTAAACTACTAGAAATACAAATCAATCATTTTTAGAGATTAGTTTTTCTCTATTCGCTGTTCCCAGTTTTCAGTTTCCTGAGATTTTTGTGCTTCAGAAGCAATCATCCCATTGATGTAGCTAATAATTATGACTAATTCCCCAATTGCTTCTAGTTCAGCCGCTTCTTCTAGTGTCAGCGAATCAGATGTTTTTCCATTTACAAGTTCTTGCATTCGAGCTTGCAATGCGTCTGTCAATTTAAACAGATTCAGATTATTGACTTTTTGAATTTGAATCCCATTCTCTAGCCAGGATGAGGGTTTAAATACTGCTGGTGTCATAGATTTATGCCAATTGAATACATCGCTATATTAAGCTAGATCAACAACACCTTAAATCTTTCTGGCCACAAGACCGAGTTTTGCTTGTGCCAAAATAAGATATCAGTAGAACTACGGTCTTGACCAATGATGTGGAATTCAGGGTAGCAGTTCTTTGGCGATCGCTACATAATTGAGAAAAAGCTGGGTGAAGGTGGAATTGGTATTACTTACCCGAACAATATCACAACCTCTTAAACAACACAGTCAGCAGCCAAAAAAATCGCTGCACCCAACCTTGTAAAACTTGTGCGTTGATGTGGTAGATATGTGCGATCGCATCAATCATACACTGCATACATAAGATGTATTGCGATCGCCAGATTTCTTAACTTGCTAAAATATAACCAAAAAGAAGTAGCCTAAATATCTGAACAGTGCGAAGATATCAATTGTTTTATTTACTATTTTTTCTTACCCTTGCTGGTATTCTTGGCTTTTCTTGGTTTTCTGATTTATCGCCGATAGTAAGTTGCGATAAATGGAAATATATTACTGCATCAAATAAAAAATACTATGCTCATCCTACAGAACTAGTTGTTCAACCTTGGCGTGGACAGCATCAAGTTTATGGAACATTTGTTATTCCACATAAGTATAGAATGGATGGTTTTATTACTTTCACATTGCCGGAAAACAAAACTTACTGTGGACAAATTACAACTGTTGGTGGTTTCATAGTTCCAGGGTTTTATCCGAAGCCTAAAAATCGGATTATCAGGGGATATTTAAACACTCGCCTGGCTCTTTTGTTAATTATTCAAGGTAAGGAAAGAGAGTTAAAACAACCACAAAATTGGCGATTAGGCTATGCCGAAAGAATAAAAAAATAATTCAATTTTATACTAATATTCCAGCAATACAAGCGGTAATAAAACTTGCAAGTAATCCGCCAATCATTGTTCTCACGCCCAAACGAGCCAAGTCATGCTGACGGTTAGGAGCCATGCCCGTCAGTCCGCCAATAGTAATGCCAATAGAGCCGATATTGGCAAAATTGCATAATGCGTAAGTAGCAATAATGACTGCTCGTTGAGAAATTTTGCCGCTGGCAATTAGCTGTTTTAAATCTAAAAAAGCAATAAACTCATTCAAAATTGTCTTTGTTCCCAACAGCGCCCCCACTTGTTGACAATCATTCCACGGTACACCCATTAACCATGCCACTGGTGCCATCACAAAAGACAAGATCAATTGCAAGGATAACTGCGGCAAATTCACCAGAGAACCCAACCATCCCAACAAAGCATTCAAAGCAGCTAGTAATCCTAAAAAGGCAATAATCATGACTCCAACGTTAACTGCTAATTTTACGCCATCAATCGCTCCTGTAGTGGCAGCATCAATAACATTGACGTAATTGCTTTCTACGTTTATTTCGGCTTTACCTGCTGTTTGAGATACTGCTGTTTCTGGGTACATTAATTTTGAGACAACTAACGATGTGGGCGCAGTCATAAAAAAAGCCGCAATTAAGTGTTCCGGGGGAATACCAAAAGAAAGATAAGCGCCTAACACTCCACCGGCAATTGTGGCAAAGCCGCCAGTCATCACAGCATGGAGTTCAGATATAGTCATATTTGCTACATATGGTTTGACCATGAGTACAGATTCAGTCGGCCCTAAAAAGATGTTACCTGCACAAGATAAAGATTCAGACCCTGATGTTTTCATTGTCTTAATCATTACCCAAGCCAGCATATTTACAACTCGCTGCAAAATTCCGTAGTAGTACAAAACACTAATAAAGGCAGAAAAGAAGATAATGGTGGGCAGTACTTGAAAAGCAAATAAATGATCTTTAAAATTTTCTCCAAAGACGAATTTAGCACCAACATCAGAAAAAGCTAAAAAATTGCTCACAATATCTCCTAGAGATTTAAATACATTTAAACCCCACGGTGTTTTCAAAATTAGCAGGGCAAAAATAAACTCTAATCCCAAACCCCAAGCAACTGTCCGCCAACGGACTGCTTGACGTTCAACAGACAAAGCGTAAGATATCCCCATAAACACTAATATTCCGAGAGCGGAAATAACACGTTCCATATTGACTTGTGAAAATCTACAGCTATGATACTTGGTCATCAAGCATACATAAAAATGTAACTTTTTTAACTTTTTCGTAGTTAATTGCGCCACTATAAGAATACAGAGCGATCGCAAATTGATATTTTGTTACAAAGGTTTATCTTTAAATGTTAAAAAAAATCTAAAAATGGAAATTATTTCTCTAAATTAAAAAACAAAAATTCTTGGTAGAAAAACTTATGTTGACCTTAACTGGTTATCGTGTAAATGAGCTAATTTATTCAGGTTCTAATACCCTAGTGCATCGTGGAATGAGAGAATCAGATCAAAAATCAGTAATTATTAAACTATTGCGGCGAGACTATCCGACGTTTCCAGAACTCGTGCGATTTCGTAATCAGTATACAATTACCAAAAATCTTGATATTGAAGGCATTGTTAAACCCCATAGTTTAGAAACTTATCAAAATAGCTATGCCCTGATTATGGAAGACTCAGGGGCTATTTCTTTGCAAGAATACATTGCTAAATATACACTCAACTTATCAAGCTTTTTTCACATTGCAACTCAAATCGTTTCTATACTTGACAGATTATATCGCCATCAAGTTATTCATAAAGATATTAAGCCAGCTAATATTTTAATTAATCACAGCACAAAAGAAGTAAAACTCATTGATTTTAGTATTGCTTCTTTACTGAAGCGAGAAACCCAAAATCCTAGTAATCCAAATATTTTAGAAGGAACATTGGCGTATTTGTCACCTGAACAAACTGGTCGAACAAATCGCGGTATTGACTACCGTAGTGATTTTTATTCTTTAGGTGTCACCTTTTTTGAATTGCTAACCGGACAGTTACCTTTTTGTAGCCATGAACCAATGGAACTAGTTTACTGTCATTTAGCAAAGCTGCCGCCAAATGTTGAAAGTTTAAATCCTGAAGTTCCATCAATGGTTTCTGATATTGTCAGCAAATTGATGGCAAAAAATGCTGAAGACCGATATCAAAGTGCTTTGGGGTTAAAGTATGACTTAGAAATGTGTCAACGTCAATGGCAAGAAACTGGCACTGTTAAAGATTTTAGATTAGGAATGCGAGATATTTGCGATCGCTTTCAAATCGCCGAAAAACTTTACGGACGACAAGCAGAAGTCAAAACCTTGCTAACAGCTTTTAATAGAGTGGCCAAAGGTAACACCGAAATAATGTTAGTCGCAGGTTTTTCAGGTATTGGTAAAACTGCTGTTGTCAAAGAAGTTCATAAACCAATTGTCCGACAACGTGGTTATTTTATTACCGGAAAATATGACCAATTTCAACGCAATATTCCCTTTAGTGCCTTTGTCCAAGCTTTCCGCGATTTAATTGGGCAATTACTCAGTGAAAGCGATACTCAGTTGCAATATTGGCAAAATCAAATACTGCAAGCATTAGGAGAAAATGCCCAAGTCATTATTGATGTTATTCCTGAACTAGAAACAATTATTGGAAAACAACCTCCTGTCCCAGAATTATCAGGAAGTGCCGCTCAAAATCGTTTTGATTTACTATTGCATAGATTTATCAAAGTTTTTACTACTAAAGATCATCCCTTAGTCATTTTTCTAGATGACTTACAATGGGCAGACTCAGCATCTTTGAAATTGATTAAACTCCTAATCAGTAACACAGATACTGGTTATTTATTACTAATAGGTGCTTATCGAGATAATGAAGTTTCAACTACTCATCCATTGATGTTGACGTTAGCAGAAATCCAAAAAAATAATATCAAAATTAACAATATTACTTTAGCTGCACTTCAGTCAACAGATTTAAATCATCTCATAGCTGATACCCTAAATTGTTCTTTAGAAATTGCTTCTCCCCTCACAAAACTCGTATACCAAAAAACTCAGGGTAATCCTTTATTTATCCATCAATTTTTAAAGTTTCTCTACGATGAAAAATTAATCAGCTTTAACTTTGATATCGGATATTGGCAATGTGATATTGCTCAAGTAAAAGCCTTAGCACTGACTGATGATGTAGTAGAATTTCTCGCACTGCAACTGCAAAAACTACCACGAACCACCTTAGAAGTATTAAAATTAGCTGCTTGTATTGGCAACCAATTTGATTTAGCAAATCTAGCTACTGTCTACAGAAAATCTTTACTAGAAACTGCTGATGATTTATGGAAAGCATTACAAGAAGAATTGATTATTCCTACTAGTGAAGTGTATAAATTCTTTCAAGATACAGAAGAACTAGTGGCTGATGAATGGCAAGCTTGCCAATCGCCAACTTACAGATTTCTCCATGATAGAGTACAACAAGCTGCATACTTTTTGATTCCTGAAGAACAGAAAAAAGCAACACACCTAAAGATTGGTCAAATTCTGCTCGAAAATACGCCCCAAATTGAAGAAGCCGAAAATATTTTCGCCATAATTAATCAGCTAAACATCGGCGCAGATTTAATTGGTGAACAAATAGAAAAAAATCAACTAGCTCAACTTAATTTAATCGCAGGTTATAAAGCTAAGTCTGCTACAGCTTATGAGACGGCAATAAAGTATCTAAATACTGCCTTAGAATTGCTAGAGACTAATAGTTGGCAATCTCAATATGATTTTACTTTAAAATTGTATATAGAAACCGCAGAAGCTGAATATTTAAACATTAACTTTGCTAGAGCTACTGAACTAACTGAGATTGCGCTGCAAAATACTAAAAGCTTGCTAGATCAAGTAAAGATATATGAATTAAAAATGCAAATTTGTATTGCCCAATTACAAATGGTGCAAGCAGTAGAAATTGGACTGCAAGTTATAGAAAAATTAGGAATTGATTTAGTAAATATAACAGGAGATGAAAGTTTATTAATTAAATTACCAAACTTAGTTGATATAGATAGCTTTTTAGTAATGACTGACCCAGATAAACTAGCAGCAATGGGAATTTTTAAAATTCTCTGCGCTCCTATTTTTATGGCTAAACCAGAAATTTTTCCCCAAATCATTATTACAATGGTTAATCTCTGTATTGAACATGGTAATTCAAGTTTATCGGCTTTTGCCTATGGTTTTTATGGACTGTTACTTTCTGGAATTGGGAAACTAACAGAAGGCTATCATGCAGGGCATATCGCTGTAAAATTATTGGATAAATTTACAGCTAAAGAATTAAAAGCCAAAATTTATAACTTGTTTAATTCCAACATTAGAACTTGGAAAGAACATACAAAAAATAGTGTGCAACCCTTGCAAGAAGCTGTACAGAGTGGGTTAGAAGCTGGAGATATTGAGTGGGGAGGATATTCTGCTGCTAATTTATGCAGTTATCTATTTTTCTCAGCAAATAACTTGGAGTATGCTGTTTCACAGCAAGCAACATATATAGATATCTGCATTAAAATTAAACAAGAAATTCCGATTCACTTTTCACAAATCTGGCGACAACTAGGTTTAAATTTACAAGGGTTGTCGCCAGACAAATATTTATTAGTCGGGGAAAGCTTTAATGAATTGCAAATGCTGCCGCAGTTAATAGCAGCTAAAAGTGGTACAGTACTATTTATTTTTTATGTTGCTAAAACAATTCTGCTTTACCACTTTAGAGATTATGCTCAGGCGATAGAACAAGTCAAGTTAGCTAATGAACAAGCAGGTTCGGCTTTTGGCTTCATGCAAGTTGTGATTCTTAATTTTTATCATTCTTTAGCTTTGTTAGCACATTATTTTCAAGTAGATATTAAGGAAAAACAAGGGTATTTAGAGCAAGTTGAAGCTAACCAAGAAAAAATGAAATTCTGGGCGGAACACGCCCCAATGAACAATCAGCATCGCTATAATTTAGTAGCAGCAGAAAGACTGCGCGTGCTAGGGCAGTATTGGCAAGCTGCTGAACTTTACGATCGCGCGATCGCTCAGGCTAAAGAAAACGAATATATTCAAGAAGAAGCTCTCATCCACGAAATCGCTACCCAATTTTATTTAGAATGGGGTAGAGAGCAAATTGCCCAAATTTACCTGACAAATTCTTACTACTGTTATGCCCTTTGGGGTGCAAAAGCTAAAGTCGAAGATTTAGAAAAACGCTATCCCCAGTTACTCGCACCCATACTGCAATGGGAAAAAACCCAGCTTAATCCTCAAGATACTATTTCTAGTATTAGCAGAATTACTCGCTCTACTTTTAGTAGGGCTACAACTGATTCTTCTATTAATAACAGCATTTCAGAAGCATTAGATTTAGATACAGTCCTGAAAGCTTCACAAGCAGTTTCTAGTGAAATTGAACAAGATAAGCTGTTAACTACCTTAATGCAAGTGCTAATGGAAAACGCTGGTGCGGAAAAAGCCGTGCTAGTTTTACCTAAAGAAAATAGTTGGGTAATTGAGGCGCTTGCTACAGTTAACAAATTATCAAATATCCTACAATCTCTTCCCCTTGATATCAGTCAAGATGTACCTCAAACCATAATTCACTATGTCAAAAATACCAGAACATCTTTGGTAATTGATGACGCAACTAAAGAAAAGAACTTTGCTGCTGATACATATATTATTCGTCATAAACCAAAAAGTGTATTATGTACACCGATTCTCAATCAAGGTAAATTGATTGGTATTTTATATTTAGAAAATAATTTAATGGTGCAAGCATTTACTAGCGATCGCCTGATTATTATTAAGTTACTTTGTTCCCAAGCCGCAATATCTTTAGAAAATGCTCGTCTATATCAACAGTCGCAAGATTATGCCCAAAAATTATCCCAATCCCTCACAGAATCGCAGCAAATGCAACTGCAACTCATCCAAAGTGAAAAAATGTCAGCTTTGGGTAATTTAGTTGCAGGCGTAGCGCACGAAATTAATAATCCTGTAGGATTCATTGCTGGGAATATTCAACCTGCTATAGAGTTAGTCCAAGATTTATTTTATATCCTCGACCTTTATCAGCAAAAATTTCCAGAACCAGGCGAAGAAATCACAGAAGAAATTGCCGCAGTTGACTTAGAATATTTACGCGAAGATTTACCAAAACTCATTTCTTCGATGAAAGTAGGTGTTGACCGAATTCGGAATATTAGTGCTGGGTTGCGAACTTTTTCTCGATTAGATACAGAATCTAAAGTTACTTATCATATTCACGAAGGGATTGACAGTACACTGTTAATTCTTAAACACCGTTTAAAAGCATCAGAGAATCGTCCAGAAATTAATATTGTCAAGAACTACGGTAATGTTCCTCAAATAGAATGCTTTCCTGGACAACTCAATCAAGTATTTATGAATTTGCTGGCTAACGCTATTGATGCTTTAGAAGAATCTAATATCGGACGAAAATTTAGCGAAATTCAATCTAATCAAATTACCATTCAGACGAGTTTAAGTGATGATAAATCTCAGGTTGTAATCCAGATTAGCGATAATGGCGTAGGCATACCAGAGGAAGTCAAAAACAGGATTTTCGACCATTTATTTACAACTAAATCTGTCGGTAAAGGTACAGGATTAGGATTAGCGATCGCACGTCAAATTATTGTAGAAAAACACAACGGTACTTTAGAAGTAAACTCTATACAAGGTGAAGGTTCAGAATTTGTAATAAAACTTCCAATTTAAAACTATGCCAAAACTTTTTCTTCTTATACCAATTTAATGTGAAGCTGCACTAAATGGGTAACTCTCCATTCTTGGCGCTCTTGGCGTACTTGGTGAGTCCACTTGCCGTCTTGGCGCTTTGCGGCGTTAGCGCAGCGTTAGCGAGTCTTCTCCCAAAGGGCGGTTCGTATAATATTCTATGCATCTTCATACAGAATTGGTATTAACAGGTGAGGAAAATATTATTGAGATCTATCTCAATAGTAAATGGAGATATTTAAGATGAGCCAGCCTGACTTCAAAGCAATGAGCCAAAAAGAATTGCATGCATACGTTCTTGCTCATCGAGACAATCAAGAAGCTTTTTATAGACACAATGATCTATTCAACTTTTGGAGTTTTCTGAAAATTTGTCATTTCTTGCGGACTGCTAGACTGTAATCTTTCACGGTTTATCAAAAACTTTTTACCCAAATTTGTAACATGAAGGTATTTAGTTAAATCAATTGATTGTTTACCATGCTCACTCGCTCGAACCAAATCATTGATATAACCAGAGTTCGTCTGAATTAATTTCAAGTCTCGTAAACGTCTTAACTCATCACCTACTTTTTCTGTTACATAAAAGTCATAACTCGTCTTTGCTTGAGAATGCTTATCGAGTTGTTGTATCTTCTCGCAATCTTTTTCTCCAAGCAAAAAACTATACATAAAAGCTTGCATTTCCTCTAAATTTTTTTGTTGTTTTTCTAATTGTTCTAGCTGTTGTGCTTGAAGTTCATCGATTTCTTTTTTCTGTTTATTGACCTCTTGCTTTAGTTCTCTAAATTTGGCTGTAACACCACCTTCTTTAGAAATAGCAAAATCTTCTAATCTATTAAGTAACCCAGAGTTGAACAATAAAATAATAGCAATAACTATAATATCAGGCGCTTCTATTTTTCTTGGTCGTTGTTCTTGTTTGAAAAATATTGGGCTAATTAAGCTAAATATCAAATAACTTAAGGCTAACAATGAAACAATTTCAATCCACCAATTTCTGCGACTTTTATTCTCTTTTTCCAGTAATTGCTGGTTTATTTGATTTTGATTATTTTCTTCACTCATAAGTAATCAATTTTAATTTAGTAGGATAGTAACACGGTATGTGGAGACATAACCGTGTTTTTTATGTTTTACAAACCCATCACAGTGCGATAATGAGCTTCAATTTCCACCACAGTTTGCGACTTGCGTTGTGTATTCCACTGGCTGTGGTTAAATAATTCTTGCCGCAACTCATCTACATTAATAGTCGTAACTTTACCGTCAGCTATTACTTGTTTGCCATTCACCCATGCACTATTAACAACGTTAGTAGGTCGTCCTAAAACTAATAGACCGATGGGATCTGTACGAGGCAATAATGATAAACTTGTTAAGTCATAAAGAACTAAATCAGCTTGTTTTCCAACAGTAAGAGAACCAATCTTATCTGCTAGATTCAAGCCTTTAGCACCACCTAAAGCTGCCATTTCTACTGCTTGTCGAGGTGTAATCCAATATTGATAATCTCGTTCTGTGGTGTTGTGCAGAATCGAACCAATTTTGATAGCTTCAAGCAAATCTTGAGAGTCATTACTTGAAGCACCATCACAACCAAAAGTGACATTTACCCCTGCTTGGCGATATTTTAAAATTGGGGCAATGCCGCTACCTAAACGTAAATTACTTAAAGGATTGTGAACAACTGTAGATTGAGTGGCAGCGAGAATTTCAATATCAGAATTATTTAACCAAACACAATGAGCAAGTGAAGTCCGATCGCCTAAATACCCAATTCGTTTAAGATGTTCAACAGCACTACAACCGTACTTTTCTTGGGCGAGTTTTTCTTGGGCTTTGGTTTCGAGTAAATGCGAGTGACGACATAAATTATAGCGATCGCTCAACTCAATACAACCAGTAAACAAAGCATCACTACACAACTGAATTCCCGTGGGTGCAACTAAAATATTCACCCCTTCCTCTGGACGATGAAACTGTCTTACCGCTTCCTCAATAATTGCTAGAGTGTCCGCAGTCGAGCGAAAATAAGGTTCGTGATTGCGTTCAGTCTCCCCAGAAGGAATACCGGCGGTGAGAGATTCATCTTGAATTAAAGGCGCGACAAAAGCCCGAATTCCAGTTTCTCGGTAAGCGCGAACTGCGGTAGCGATAGTTTCTAACTCTTGTCCAGGAATTAGCACCAAATGATCTACCACACTTGTACCACCGGAAAGTAAAGTTTCCACCGCCGTTCCTAACGCGCTGAGGTAGACTTTTTCAGTGTCGAGGGGGGCAAAATCATACAGTTCCGCCAGCCATAATTCTAACGGTAAAACCGACATAATTCCCCGTTGCCACATTTCCGAAGAATGAGTGTGGGCGTTAACAAAACCGGGTAGTAGCAGTTTGTGTTCACCATTAACTGCTGTCTTGAAAACACCAAGATTGGCTGCAATGGCAGAGATTTTACCCTCTACAACCTGCACATCTGTAGTTGTATAAGCATCATCTGTGGCAATTAAGACATTTTTAATAGTAAAGTTCACGATTTAAACCTTAATTAAGTAATTGAACGCTCTACTACATTTCAAGTTACAAAATAGAAAAAGGTGTTGGGTGTTGCAATTTATGAATCAGCCTCTTCGGACTTTGGGAGTTGCGCCAAATGCTTGGATGGTAGATCATGCGATCGCAGATATTACTCGTCCCCCCAAAACCCCACAACCCGTTATTTTATCAACCGAAACTAAAACCCTGCGCCTTGACTTGGCAAAAACTGCCATCCTCGTCATTGATATGCAAAACGACTTCTGCCATCCCGATGGCTGGTTGGCGCATATTGGTGTAGATGTCACCCCCGCACGTCAACCCATTGAACCGTTAAACAGTTTACTGCCCAAACTACGTCATGTTAACGTCCCCGTAGTTTGGATAAATTGGGGTAATCGTCCCGACTTACTCAATATCAGTGCGGCTTCGCGTCACGTCTACAACCCTACAGGCGATGGTGTCGGCTTAGGCGACCCCTTACCGAAAAACAGTGCTAAAGTTTTGATGGCAGGTAGTTGGGCCGCTGCTGTAGTTGATGAACTACAACAGTTACCAGAAGATATCCGTGTAGATAAATACCGCATGAGTGGTTTTTGGGACACGCCCTTAGATAGTATCCTGCGGAATCTAGGAATCACTACAATATTTTTTGCTGGTGTGAATGCTGATCAATGTGTGTTAACTACACTGTGTGATGCGAATTTTTTAGGATATGACTGCATTTTAATTAAAGATTGTACCGCGACAACCTCACCTGATTATTGTTGGTTAGCAACGTTATACAACGTCAAACAATGCTTTGGTTTTGTCACCGACTCGCAAGCAATTTTCACAGCTTTAAATCACCCAGAATTAACAGGAGGGGGTTAATAAAATGCACTCTACTAGTTGCGTAATTCCTGTTATTAAATCTCCCAAAGATTATCAAGCATACCGCATTAGTCCCCATGATACCAATCGGTTAGCAATTATCTTTGATTCGACCAACGCTAATACATCTCTTACTTGTTGCGTAGAAATATTTGATGTAGGTGGACAAACCCCACCCAATCGCCATCAATGGGCAGTAGAAATGTTTTTCGTCCTCAAAGGTGAAGGAGTGGCGATTTGTGATGGCAAGAAAGTAGCAATTAAAGCCGGAGATAGTTTGTTAGTGCCGCCCACCGGCACACATTTGATTAAAAATACAGGTTCTAGTCGCTTGTATACATTAACGATTATGGTTCCCAATGAGGACTTTGCTGAATTAATTCGCAGTGGCACACCGGTAGAATTAGATGCAGAAGATATGGCAGTATTTGGCAGGTTAGATACAGCAGTTTGCAAGTAAATGAGGTACAAATGCAGGACTCAAAATTAAATATAAAAAGTTTCTACCTCCTGCCTTCTGCCTCACTTCGACTACGCTCAGTGACCTCCTGCCTCCTGCCTCAAAACCCGTAGCTTTGTACTTCATGTAAAAGAAAACTGCTGTACTTTGATGCCAGCCTAAGTACAGAACAAGCAGAGGTATTAGTTAATCCCACAGTTTACCCAAGGCAGCTAATTGGTCACGGTATTCAATCCGCATTACCCAGTCTTCTGGCCAAGCTGCCATCCCTAAATATGCCCCAGCAAAAGCACCTGCCAAACAAGCAATAGAGTCAGAATCGCCTGCTGTGAGTGCAGCGCGTCGCAGTGCAGCTAATGGTTCTTCTGGAAAGAATAAAAAGCACAATAGACCTGTTGCAAAAGCTTCTTCTGCTACCCAACCGTCACCTATTGCTAAACAGGGGTCAATATCGCGGTTGGGGTTGACTAATGCTGCATCAAGACGGTCAAGCACCGCTAAACATTCATCCCAGCCACGACTAATAAATTCTTCTGGTGTATCAATGCCTGGGCGTTGCCATAAACAATCCAGCCAATCGGCATGATAAACTAAGCGCTGACTTAAAGCATAGTTGCGGAGTTGAGCAGGCAATTTTTGCGGTTCGCCACCCTTGACAAGGTAAGTAATTGCTGCTGCGGTTAAATCGGAGGCGGCAAGGGCGGTAGGATGACCATGTGTTAATGCTGCTTGGAATTGAGCAACTGCCGCACGAGTTGCATCATCGTTTGGTAACAAACCCACAGGCACGACACGCATATTTGCACCACACCCTTTAGAGTTTGGCCTAGTTGCTTGTAGCCAAGGCAAACCAGCTTCCAGATATTCACAAGCCTGCAAACAAGTCATTCCTGGGGCGCGATTATTGTCTGGACTGTGTAACCATTCAACAAAAGTACGTCTTAACAGAGGTTCTAAACTAGCTACAGTCAAGTTTGACGTACCAACCTCAACCAAGGCTTGCCCTACTGCTAACGTCATCTGTGTGTCGTCGGTTACTCGTGCGGGATTGCCGACAACTTCTTGCGGCCCATTTGGCCCAAAGCGACGGCGAATTTCTTCAACATTTAAAAATTCTGTAGCAGCACCCAAGGCATCACCACAGGCCAGCCCAAATAAACATCCAGAGGCACGACGCATAACTAATATTTTTTAATTACATAGAACTTACGCATTGACAGAAAAGCCAAAATAACAGGTAGAGTTTTCAAGGCTTATAGCTAGATTTTTCAATGATATTTTAGCGATCGCACCCAATCAAGGGTGATTGACCAAAGCCTGAAACAACGTATTGACGTTGATACACAAGATAGTTATTTTGTACAGTGCGTAAGTCCTATTACATTTTTAATACATAAACGCTACAAAATCTACCCTTGACTAAGTTAAGACTTGCACACCAAAGTTGTCTGTTTAGACTGGGTGCGAGGGTGTAAGGGTTTTGAACACCTAAACCCCTGCACCGCTACACCCTTGTCCCAAGCCTTGAGTTTTCGTTTTCATACGTAAGTCTTATAAGTAAGTATCCGCGTTTTAACTGAATTTATCAGACAAAGACTCCTTTTATAGCTCATTTATTCTCTGTACCTCTGGAATTAATGTTGTTTAAAGACGGCAAACACCACATTGTGATTACGGTTCACCCTAATTACTCAATGTATTAATTCTCATAAATTAGACGAAGTGAAAGCAAATTAATCCATGAACCAACTAAACAAATCTTTAAAATTAACCGTCCCATATAAGGTTTGGGAAACCACCCTTCATGGATTGGCTATACAAGCTCAGTATATATATCAGCAGAACTTGGGGGCTATAACCCCAGCAAAACCGAGCCAAAGGTTATTAATGCTGAAGTAACTGCTTTCATAAACCAGTTGGTTCAAGATTTAGTCCTTTATATTCCCATTCATTCATTTGTAGTTATACGGAGCCAGCACCTAAAATGGCAAAAGTAGTTGGAATTGACTTAGGTACAACTAACTCCTGCGTCGCAGTAATGGAAGGTGGTAAACCCACGGTTATTGCTAACGCAGAAGGTTTTCGCACAACACCATCGGTAGTAGCGTTTGCTAAAAATGGCGACACTTTGGTAGGACAAATCGCCAAGCGCCAAGCGGTGATGAACCCAGAAAACACTTTTTATTCAGTTAAGCGCTTTATCGGTCGCCGTTTCGACGAAGTAACTAACGAAGCTACAGAAGTTTCTTATAAAGTGTTGAGCAGTGGCGGTAACGTCAAGCTAGACTCTCCTGGTGCTGGTAAGCAGTTTGCCCCAGAAGAAATCTCCGCTAAAGTTCTGCGTAAACTCGTTGAAGACGCAAGCAAATATCTGGGTGAAACTGTCACTCAAGCTGTAATTACCGTTCCGGCATACTTCAATGACTCTCAACGCCAAGCCACCAAAGACGCTGGTAAAATCGCTGGTATTGAAGTTCTACGAATTATCAACGAGCCTACCGCTGCTTCTTTGGCTTACGGCTTCGATAAGAAGAGCAACGAAACCATCCTGGTATTTGACTTAGGTGGTGGTACATTCGACGTATCTGTACTGGAAGTAGGCGACGGTGTATTTGAAGTGTTAGCTACTTCTGGTGATACTCACCTCGGTGGTGACGACTTCGATAAAAAAATCGTTGATTTCTTAGCAGAACAGTTCCGCAAAGACGAAGGTATTGACCTCCGCAAAGACAGACAAGCACTGCAACGTCTGACTGAAGCGGCAGAAAAAGCCAAAATTGAGCTTTCTAGCGTTACCCAAGCGGAAATTAACCTGCCATTCATTACTGCTACCCAGGACGGGCCGAAGCACCTGGATATGACGCTGACTCGTGCTAAGTTTGAGGAACTTTGCTCTGACTTAATCGACCGTTCTCGTATTCCTGTTGAGAATGCGCTGCGTGATGCCAAGTTAAGCAAAAATGATATCGATGAAGTCGTACTAGTTGGTGGTTCTACCCGTATTCCCGCAGTCCAAGAGTTGGTGAAGCGGTTGTTGGGTAAAGAACCTAACCAAACTGTTAACCCTGATGAAGTAGTGGCAGTTGGTGCTGCGATTCAAGCAGGTGTATTGGCTGGTGATGTTACAGGTATCTTGTTGTTAGACGTAACACCATTATCCTTGGGTGTAGAAACCTTGGGTGGTGTGATGACTAAGATTATTCCTCGCAACACTACCATTCCTACCAAGAAATCAGAGGTATTCTCCACTGCTGTTGATGGTCAAACCAACGTAGAAATTCACGTCCTCCAAGGTGAACGGGAATTTGCTAACGATAATAAGAGTTTGGGAACCTTCCGCCTTGATGGTATTCCTCCCGCACCTCGTGGCGTACCTCAAATCGAAGTCACCTTCGACATCGACGCTAATGGTATCCTCAACGTTACTGCTAAGGATAAAGGTACTGGTAAGGAACAATCCATCAGTATTACTGGTGCTTCTACCTTAGATAAATCTGATGTTGACCGGATGGTGCGCGAAGCAGAACAAAATGCTTCGTCTGATAAAGAGCGTCGTGAGAAAATTGAACGTAAGAACCAAGCTGATTCCTTGGCATACCAAGCCGAGAAGCAACTGCAAGAATTAGGTGATAAAGTTCCTGCTGCTGACAAGACCAAAGTGGAAGGTTTGGTAAAAGAGCTGCGGGAAGCGGTTGCAAAAGAAGACGATGAGCAAATCACCAAGCTCATGCCAGAATTGCAACAAGCACTATTCGCAGTTGGTAGCAATATCTATCAACAAGCTGGCGGTGCTGCACCTGGCGCTGAACCTCAAGATGGTGGTGCTTCTACTTCTTCCGGTGGCGGGGATGATGTAATTGACGCAGATTTCACTGAAAGCAAATAATTCCTCCAATGCAGTAGGGAAAGTGAGAAATTCCCTACTCAATATTTCCCATCCATGCATTCGCTTGGATGGGAATTTTTTTGCTAAAGAATCGGTATTAGGTAATATCATGTCCGCTAAATTACCCATAATTTCCTCAGAACCCCACCCCGCCAACGCTGCGCTTTGCCTCCCCTCAGAGCTTGCTCTCTTGGGTTGGGGGTGGGGTGTTTTTATTATGGTCAATTCGATGATATTAAGTAGGTCAAACTATTTAAATTTGAAGAAGAATTCAGGAGCGGAGCCGAAGACGCTCCGCCTCCGGTCAGAATCAATCATATCGTGTCCGGTGAAAGACTGATCATTAAGGCAGCTTCAGGTGCAGAGGGGCAGGGGAGCCAGTGCGTTGCGGTGAATCAGTGCGGAGGGAAACCCTCCCTCCGCAGGCAACTGTGAACCCGAAGGGAGGTTCCAAGAGTTGTAGCAACTGGCGTGAGCAGAGGGGAGGGGTTTTTGGGTTCTCTGCATAGATTCGGGAATTATAACTAATTACCCGGACATGATATCAGTCGGGGATTCAGACCCGCGACTGATTGAAGACCACCAAATTTCCAATTTGGTGAGGGTCTTAAACCCGGTTATTCATCTGCGGCTTCGTACAAAATACCCAACTGAATTCTGACTCCTGACTCCTGAATTCTGTTCGATAAAACAACAGTGAGGTGTAGGGGCGAACGGCCGTACCCTGCCCGAAGGCGGAGCCTACGCCCCTACAAGTTTTTGTATATGTATCGAGATTTTGGTGAATTGGTATAAAAGAGGAATTGCCTCATTCTGATTTAATTGATGATTTGGGATTAATCATTGAACAATATTACCGCAATTTCTCTGCGCCCAACTGTACTAAAGAGATTGAAAAAGCAACATGAGAATTTGCCGTTTAAGGATAAAAAGTAAGATTTTAAAAATATTTTCATAAGAACTAATCAGAGTGAACGTACCACACCATAATGCCGAAATTGTCTCTACCCTGTAGTATCCCATTGGATAGAAGCAAAATTGCTTGCTATTTATTTAAAATAAACATATTAAGGTAATACCATCTGTTTATTGATGCTGAGAGCATCTAAACGTAGATTTTTCATAACTATCTAATGGTATAAATCTTAATGGTTAAATAGACTCAGTATTAATTAACTAATAGTTAAATGTATAGTCACAAGTATGGTTTAAATCTTATGCCAAAGAATGCTAATTTTATCAGGAAAAATTCATGCTTCCATAAAACAACTCTGCTAACGCTGCTAGTAAGTGGGCTAACTGCTTGTACTTCTGAACCAAAGCAACCTGATGTTGTAGTTGTTCCTACACCGCAAGCAACTGTTACTGTTACTGCTACTCCTACACCAGAACCAACAACTGCCATTGTCGTAACCCCCACTCCGCAAGTCACAACAGTTGTTCAAACTGAACCAATTACAGACGTATTAGTAATTACTAACGCAAACAAACAGTCCCTTATAAATAGACCAGTACAGTTTCAAAATGTGAATGTTCAAAGTGTAGTAGGCGATCGCACCTTCTGGGTTGGTTCAAGTAATAATCAACGAGTATTTGTGGTTTTAGCTCCCAATCTAGATGCGGGAACTGCTGAAAATAAAGTTGTTGTTAAGCAAGGACAGAAACTAGATCTAGCAGGTGTGTTAAAACCAGTGCCAAGTGTCAAACAAGCACAGCAACAATGGCAAGGTTTAACTGCGGCTGAAGCTCAAGGACTAAAAGAGCAAATCATCTACTTAGAAGCAAATCAAATCAGGTTTAAGTCTAGCTGATATTAACATCAATCACCATTTGATGCCGAGCTAAGAGGATGTTTTAAAAGTCCTCTTGTTGGTAGCAAAAAGTTTGAGATCCCCCTAAGTCCCTGACTTTTCACGGGATCTGGAAAACCTCTCTCTAAATCTCTCTCCTACAAGGAGAGAGACTTTGAATCTTCCCCCTTCCCGCGTCGGGAAGGGGGCTAGGGGGTTAGGTTTTTCGTCGGCTTTTCCACATGACGTGAAAAGTCAGCTAAATCCCCCTTAAAAAGGGGGACTTTGAATTGAATTTCCCCCTTAAAAAGGCAGGGCTGTTTCATTCGCTAAAACAGGTAAAATTGCAAGAGTTGAGGGGATAAAAATAATGGGTGCGTCACTGATTGAACAATTGAAGCAAGTGGAAGACTTCAGAACAACTGACGGTCGAAAGCATCCACTGTGGCTAGTGTTGCTGTTGGTGATCATGGGAACAATGAATCGAAAACTCCTTGCACTGGGGAGGCATTGCCGTGGGCGGGTTTCCCGACTTGAGGCCACTGCCGGTAAAAGATGTTGTTTTCAAAGAAGATTGTTCCACAATCCGTCTTGGCAACGCTCCAGCAAATCTTTCCATGTTAAGAGCGCTCGCTCTTAACATCCTCCGGCGCAATGGTTATCATTCCATCACAATTGCACAAAGATTTCTCTCTCACGATATTGACAAACTCCTTCATCTTGTGGAATGAAACAGCCCTGCCTTTATAAGGCTATCCATTAGTCACATCTTTCTTTACAATCTTGAAACCCTGGTTTTACAACCATCTTAGAGACTGAGGGGTTAAACATACTTGACAAACTCGCGCTTAATCTCCTCGCTCAAACTATGTTTTTATTGAGAATTAAAGACGAACGAATCAGGGTTATAGAAAACGTGAGTTAATACTCTCGCAAATGTTGAGAAAGATCCGGGTAATGGATAGCTTTATAAGGGGAGGGTTAGGGTGGGGTAATTCGAGAACTGGTAGTAATTCGATAACTTGTATGACACTCCGCGCTTCTGCATAAGAGAAAAAACTTTCATTAAAAATCCAAACCATCACAGCACAGAGAAGTATATTGAAACAAATACAACCACCTGTATAAAAATGCTGTTATGGCCAAGAGAATCGCGCCTCACCAAAAGCCCAGACGACTTTTAGCAGCATTTACCAGTCGCAGTTTTATTCTCTTGGTTAGCATAATGGTATTTGCCGAAACAGGCGCAGCGACGGCTGGGCGTTATGCAGTGAAGATTGCCCAACAGCTACCGACAGACACACAAGATGCAAATCGTGCTGCGGCGGAACGTGTTTTTCAAGAAGGAATAAAGTTACGGCAACAAGGAACAGCCGAATCCTTCAAACAAGCAATTGAAAAATTTGAAGCAGCTCTAAAGCTATGGCAGAAAATTAGTGATGCGAGAGAGCAAGCTAGAACACTGAATAATTTAGGTTTTGTCCACTCCGCATTGGGTGATAAACAACAAGCGCTACTATATCACAACCAGTCCCTACCCCTATTTCGGCAAGTCGGACACAAAGAGGGAGAAGCCGTCACCCTCAACAACATTGGCGGTGTCTACGACGCATTGGGAGACAAACAGCAGGCGCTCTTATTCTACAACCAGTCCCTACCCTTAGCACGGCAAGTCGGGGATAAAACTGGGGAAGCCCTCACCCTCAACAACATTGGCGGTGTCTACGACGCATTGGGAGACAAACAGCAGGCGCTCTTATTCTACAACCAGTCCTTACCCCTATCACGGCAAGTCGGGAATAAAGCCGTGGAAGCCGTCACCGTTAACAACATCGGCCTTGTTTACGACAATTTGGGAAATAAACAGCAGGCGCTCTTATTCTACAACCAGTCCCTACCCTTAACACGGCAAGTCGGAAATAAAGAGCAAGAAGTCACTACCCTTTACAATGTGGCTTATCTAGAACGCGACAGAGGAAACCTCAAACAAGCTCTTACCCAAGTTGAAGCCGCCATCAACATAATTGAAAACTTACGCACCAAAATCACCAACGAACAACTGCGGACTTCCTACTTTGCCTCCCAGCAAGACGTTTACCAGTTCTACATCGACTTACTCATGCAACTGCACAAGCAACACCCAACCCAAGGCTACGATGCTAAAGGTTGGCAAGCCAGCGACAAATCCCGCGCTCGCAGTTTATTAGAATTATTGACAGAAGCAAAAGCCGATATTCGCCAAGGTGTAGAACCAAAATTATTAGAAATAGAACGCAACTTACAACAGCGACTTGATGCAACAGAGAAACGCCGTTTAGAACTTTACACCAGTGGCAAATACACCCCAGAACAAGCACAAGCGATAGAAAACGAATTTACTTCCCTCGTCAAAGACTATCAAGACATTCAAGCCCAAATCAGATTTACCAGTCCCCGTTACGCCGCCTTAACTCAACCTCAAACACCCTCAGTTCGAGAAATTCAGCAACAAATCCTCGATGACGATACCTTGTTGTTGCAATATTCCCTCGGTGAAGAACGCAGCTATTTATGGTTAGTCAGCAAAACTAGCATCAGCAGCTATGAGTTACCCAAAGGCGCAGATATCGAAACCCTGGTGAAGCAATTTAACTATCTATTAAAAATCCGCTATTACAAGTTACGTGGTGACAGAGAAATTGGTGCAGAATCTGGTTTAGGAACTTTTCGTAGTTCCGAAGTGGTGGCAAAACTTAGTCGAATTTTGTTACAACCAGTCGCTGATAAATTAGGTAATAAACGTCTGTTAGTTGTCGGTGATGGTGCTTTGCAATATCTACCATTCGCCGCCTTACCTCAACCTGACACCGTAGGAAAGAAAATTCAACCTCTCATAGTCAAGCACGAAATTATCAGCTTACCATCAGCCTCTACCCTAGCAATTGTTAGGCGCGAACATAAAGGACGCAAAATTGCACCTAAAACCTTAGCAATCCTTGCAGACCCAGTTTTTAGCAACGACGACGATCGCCTCAAATCTATTGTCACCCAAAACGTCCCCATCATCATCAATCCCAAGTTCTCTTTTGAGCGTCTACCTTTTACCCGCCAAGAAGCCGAAGCAATTTTAGCCTTATTGCCCAAATCTCAAACTCTGCAAGCATTAGATTTTGCCGCTAACCGCGCCTTTGTCACCAATCCTCAACTAAGTGACTACCGCATTGTTCACTTTGCCACTCACGGCATTTTTGATACCGAAAACCCCACCTTATCTGGGGTAGTGCTGTCACTATTTGATGAAAAAGGCAGACTAGAAAATGGCTTTTTGCGTCTGCAAGATATTTTCAACCTCAAACTCCCCGCCGAATTAGTTGTTCTCAGCGCTTGTGAAACTGGCTTAAGCCAAGAAATCAAAGGCGAAGGATTAGTAGGCTTGACAAGAGGGTTTATGTATGCTGGTAGCCCGCGTGTGTTAGTGAGTTTGTGGAATGTGGATGATGAAGCGACATCAGAATTAATGAAGAAATTTTATACCAAAATCCTGAAACAAAAATTAGCACCTGCGGCGGCACTACGAGCCGCCCAGTTGGAATTGTGGCAAGAAGATTATTCCACACCTTATTATTGGGCTGCCTTTACATTACAAGGCGAATGGAAGTAGCACAGAATACTAAGATATTTTGGCAATAGTGATAGTATACTTTGGATTTTTAATTAAAGACGACACTTGACTATTCACACTTACAGTTTGGTAGTAGTGTTATGGACGGCAGTCCTAACGCACCGCCAAAGATTGACGGTGCGTACTCTCGCTGAGCACACACCCTACAAAATTACTGAGATTTTTTCAGGAATCCTATTTGATTCCTATGTAGCAATAATCAAGGTAATTAGAACATCGTTAGATGATCAAACTTAAACACCAAAAGTCTTTTAACTCTGTCACCTGTTACCTGTTACCTGTTACCTGCTATAAGTCGGTTTTTTTTATTAAAAATTCCCAGCTATACAGTACCTAAAAGTATAGTAAATCAGTTACAAGTTCTTGTTAAAAAATGCTGTTATGACTAAGAGAATCGAACTTCACCAGAAGCTAAGAAGATTTTTAGCAGCGTTCACAAGTCACACTTCTCTTCTCTTAGTTAGCATGATAATGTTGGCTGAATCAAGTGTAACTGGGGGGCAATCTGTACCAACTATTAACCAAAAACCACAAACAATTTCACCAGAAGTTAACCTAAATATTACCCAAGAAACACAAACAATTTCACCAGAAGTTAACCGTACTAACGCAGAGAAAATCTTTCAAGAAGGAGAAGATTTACTTCAGCGAGGAACAGCCATATCTTTAAGACAAGCGATCGCTAAATTTGAAACCGCCTTGAAACTATGGCAACAAATTGGCGATATTAAACAACAAGCAATCACTCTCAACGAGCTTGGTTTTATTTATGATGCCCTAGGTGAAAAACAACAAGCACTAATATTCTTCAAACAGTCTTTGCCTTTGAGACAGCAAGTAGGCGATCAAGCCGGACAAGCAGTTACTCTCAACAATATCGGCGGTGTCTACGATGCATTAGGAGACAAACAGCAGGCATTAGTGTACTACAACAAATCCCTAGCCCTATTAAAACAAGAGGGAGATCAAGCAGGACAAGCAGTTATTCTCAACAACATCGGCGGTGTTTACAATGCCTTGGGAGACAAACAGCAAGCACTTAACTACTACAACCAGTCCCTACCAATATCGCAAAAAATGGGAAATAAAGCCCAAGAAGCGATCACCCTCAATAACATCGGTGGTGTCTACGATGCCTTGGGAGACAAACAGCAGGCACTGGTGTACTACAACCAATCCCTGCCAATATCACAACAAGCAGGAGATAGATCTGGACAAGCAGTTATTCTCAACAACATCGGCGGTGTTTATGACGCATTAGGAGACAAACAGCAAGCACTCAAATATTACAACCAGTCCATGCCCTTAAGACGGCAAGTAGGAGATAGAACTGGCGAAGCCATCACTCTCAACAACATTGGCGGTATCTACGATGCATTGGGAGATAAACAGCAAGCACTCAAATATTACAACCAATCCCTAGTCCTATCACGACAAGTAGGCGATAAAGCTGGGCAAGCAGTTACTCTCAATAATATCGGACGCGTCTACGATGCCTTAGCAGACAAACAGCAGGCACTCAAATACTACAACCAATCTCTGCCTTTAAGACGGCAAGTAGGAGATAAAACTGGCGAAGCCGCCACTCTCAATAACATTGGTAGTGTCTACGACGGATTAGGAGACAAACAGCAGGCTTTAGGATTTTATAACCAATCCCTAGCCCTATCTCGACAAGTGAGGGATAAAGCTGGTGAAGCAACTACCCTCAACAACATCGGCGGTATCTACAATGCCTTGGGAGATAGACAGCAAGCACTCAAATACTACAACCAGTCTCTGCCCTTGAGGCGACAAGTCAGCGATAAAACTGGCGAAGCTGTCACTCTCAATAATATTGGCCGTGTCTACGATGGCTTGGGAGACAAACAGCAAGCACTCAAATACTACAACCAATCTCTGCCCTTAAGGCGACAAGTCGGCGATAAAACTGGCGAAGCCGTTACTCTCAATAACATTGGCCGTGTCTATGACTCATTAGGAGATAAACAGCAAGCACTTAAACACTATAATCAATCCCTACTCTTATCACGGCGAGTAAGTGATAAAGCAGGTGAAGCTACCACCCTCAACAATATTGGCGGTGTTTACTCCGTATTGGGAGATAGACAGCAAGCACTGAAATACTACAACCAGTCTCTGCCCCTACGACGGCAAATGAGAGATAAAGCTGGCGAAGCAATTACTCTCTATAATATTGCTTATCTAGAACGTAACCAAGGCAACCTCAAAAAATCCCTAATTCAAATTGAAGCAGCTATTCATCTCATCGAAAACTTACGTACAAAAATCACTAACGAGCAACTGCGTACCTCTTATTTTGCCTCACAGCAAACCATTTACCAGTTTTGCAACGACTTATTAATGCAGTTGCACAAGCAATACCCAACCCAAGGCTACGATGCTTTAGCGCTACAAAACAGTGAAAAATATCGTTCTCGTAGTTTGTTGGAACTACTCACAGAAGCTAATGCTGATATTCGCCAAGGTGTAGAGCCAAAATTACTAGAAGCAGAACAAAACTTGCAAAAGCGACTGGATGCAACCGAGAAACATCGTTTAGAACTCTACAACAGTGGCCAATACACTCCAGAACAAGCCCATGTCGTAGAAAACGAACTGGCCTCACTTCTTAAAGACTATCAAGAAGTACAGGCACAAATCAGATTTACCAGTCCCAAGTATGCCGCATTAACTCAGCCTCAACCGCTTTCTCTCAAAGAAATTCAACAGCAAGTACTTGATAACGATACTCTGTTGTTAGAATACGCTCTGGGTGAAGAACGCAGCTATTTGTGGGCAGTTAGTAAAACTAGTATGAGCAGCTATGAGTTACCCAAACGCGCAGATATTGAAAAAGCTGTTAAGCAATTTAACTATTTATTGAAAATCCGCTACTACCGCCTCAATGCCAACACAAAGATAGATGCAAGCTCTGGTTTAGGTACTTTTAGTAGTTACGAAGTGCTGGAAAAACTCAATCAAATGCTGTTACAACCAGTTGCTGACAAAATTAAAAACAAACGTCTGGTTATCGTTGGTGACGGCCCTTTACAATATCTGCCATTTTCTGCACTAGCTCAACCTGGAACATCAGGTAAGAACATTAAACCTCTGCTAGAAACACACGAAGTCATTTACGTACCTTCAGCTTCGACTCTAGCCGTTATCAGGCGCGAACACAGAGAACGCAAAATTCCTCCTAAAACTTTAGCTGTCATAGCAGATGCTGTATTTAGTCATGATGACGATCGCCTCACTAAAATTATCCATCAGCCCATACCCAAGCAAAACATTCCATTCATCAATCCCAATTTCTCTTTTGAGCGTTTATCTTTCACGCGTCAAGAAGCAGAGGGAATTTTAGCTTTAGTACCTAAATCTCAGACTCTGCAAGCATTAGACTTTGCTGCTAACCGTGCTTTTGTTACTAGTTCCAAACTGAGTCAATACCGCATGGTACATATTGCCACCCACGGCATTTTGGATACCGAAAACCCCGCTTTATCAGGCGTGGTGCTGTCACTATACGACGAAAAAGGAATGTTACAAAATGGCTTTTTGCGTCTGCAAGATATTTTCAACCTCAAACTGCCTGCCGAATTAATCGTTCTCAGTGCTTGCGAAACTGGCTTAAGCCAAGAAATCAAGGGCGAAGGATTAGTCGGATTAGCCAGAGGATTTATGTATGCTGGTAGCCCGCGTGTGTTAGTAAGTTTGTGGAATGTGGATGATGAAGCGACGGCAAAATTGATGAAGGCATTTTACACCAAAATCTTGAAACAGGGAATGACACCTGCGGCGGCACTACGAGCGGCTAGGCTGGAATTGTCGCAAGATGAAAATTATTCTGCACCTTATTATTGGGCTGGCTTTACTTTACAAGGTGAGTGGAAGTAATATCGTGTACTGTAAAATACTTGTCATTAAGACCGCAGAAGAGCAGGGGAGAAGGTTTTGCTGTTTCTGCACAGATGTATCGAATTCCAATTAATCAGCCAGACATAATATAAAACGAAAAAATTTGTTTTTATTACGAGCCGAGTTTGGGAATACTAAACTCAGCATTGAATATACTTATGGCTTTTTTACACGAAATTACTAAAATTTTTTTACGTAATAGCTCTGGGATAAATCTATCAGGAATCAGTCAACCACCAACAGTGCTGAAGCAACCAGCAAAACCATTACAACCAAAAACTCTGGCTGAATTAGAACAAGAAATAGCAGCACAAGCCCAGGTAAGCAGTACATCCCCTAAACAAAGACCTAGCAAAGCCAACAAAGGTATAGGTAGTAAACTCATTTGGATAACAATACTTATTGGCATTCCCGCAGGTGTGGTTTGGGTGGCAAATCTGCCTTCACCGATAATTCGCCGGAATGTGGTGCAAAATGCTCCATTTTTGTTACTACCCAGTTACATAAGTATGGAACAACACTATCGGCAGGCTTTAGTATCAATTGAGCAAGCTGAATACTTGATTGAAAAGCCAACTAGTGCAGCAGATTTGGCGTTGGGTGCAGAGCAACTGCTACAGACAAAAACACATCTGAATAATTTACCCACTGGGTTGGTTAATGATTTGCCAGAATATAAATATTGGTGGTATGACTGGCAGTTCAGTGTTTATGGTTTAAATGCGGCGCGTCGTCAAGTAGGACAACTAGAAGCCAAGGTTTTTCAGGAAAAAAATGCACAAACTTTGTTGGTTGAGCATAACCAGACATTATTAAATGCAAAACAGCAGTATCAACAAGCTACAACAATAACCGATAAAAAGTCAGCGATCGCAGCTTGGCGTTCAGCACTCGATAAGTTAGAAGAAATTCCCAGCCAAACCTTAGCTGGCAAAACTGCTCAAAATCAACTAGATGGCTACAAGCGTGAATTTAAGGAAGTTGTGGGATTAGCAGCTGACAATGAACGCGTCAGTGCTTTGATTACCGCAGCACAGCAATTTTCTTGGCAAGCAGCTAAAGCTGGTCAAAATCCACCGCACACAGTCACCGAATGGCAACAAATAGAAAATTTGTGGTCAGAAGCCATTAATCGATTAAAACAGATTTCTTCCGAAGATGTGGTAGGTTATGCAGAAGCACAAAAGTTACTAGCAACTTATGAGACTAATTTAGGTCAGGTCAAAGTTAGACGACAAGCTGAAGCAGATTCTGTACAAGCTTTAGCCAGAGCGCAAAGAGAAATAGAAAACTTAGTGGCTTCAATTCCTTCTGACACCCAAAATGTGGAGCGCAATCGTGTAGTTAGTCAGTTACACAGTATTATTAACCAATTAGAAAAGGTGGAAAAAGGTACAACTGTTTATTTAAAAGCTCAAGAGTTATTGCTATCAGCAAATAATAAATTTAAGCAATTCCAGTAAGAACAGGACTTACGCAAAAAACCTCTCAAACTCTCTTCCCAACGAAGTTCAGATCGGCGGAAGCCGACGCTCCAACTTCTCTGTGTCTTCTCTGTATTCTCTGTGGTATCCTGCGGGAAGCTGCTGGCGCGTCTACGATTTTCCCTGACTCGTGCGTAAGTCTGAATAATTTTCTATTGATTTTGGCTTCTAAATTTTTCTTCAAGACTTCAAATCCAGCAAACCTTCTTCTTTTAATTTAGGATTAAAGCGGAGTTGTGTTTGCAAACCACGAGATTCTAAAAGTTTGACAATTTCTGCTTCTACTCGTCGTGCTACATTCTTAATAATTTTTATTTGCGCTAACTCATCATTAGCTGGATTTTGATAACTTGCCTGTTCTTCTAATGTCATTAAGCTTTTAACATTGATAGGTTGTGTCCATTTTTCTTTATTTTCTCCATTGCCTACAGGGATACTTCCATTTTCTGTAATCCAAGCATTCTCAATATTTTCTAAAATTGTCCGGTTAGGACGTTCAATAGTTTGGACTTTCACCCAGTAACATTGTTCTGGTTGACGAACTAAATGTTGTTTCAGACTCAAATATACATCACGAGAATATCCCACAAATTGTAGCGATTTATTTTGGTCAAAAATAGCATATACACCGATTTTTCCCTGAAATATTTCAGGTAATTGACCTTGTTCATCAATGTAGGAAAAATATTCTAGGTTTGTTAAAGATGGAATATGTGTTTCGTTAGTCATATATCAAATCTATTTTCTTGCTGATTAAATTGCTTGTATAAGTAAAAGTTACATAAACTTTTATATTTAATAATTTTATGACTGACGCAAAATCTCTCTGAAAACTCTTTTCTTTGTGTACTTTGTGTCCTTTGCGGTTTGTTGTTCGTTATTACTGCGTAATACCATTGCCCGAAAAATATGATACAGATATAAACCATGAAAGCCTTGCTGCATCTTGCGTTTTTTAATTGCGAATTGCGAATTGTGAATTGGTATAAGTCCTGCTATTAAATAATTTGACCATAATTTCTGCAATATAGTCAAAAGAAAAAGGCAAAAGAAAACTTTCTTCTGCCTTGTTAATTAATTATTGACTTTTGATTTAGATATCGAAATCATCGTCGTCATCGTCAACTTCCTCATATTCATCCTCTTCTTCATCGGGTATGAGGTCATGAACTTCATCAGCAATCAAATCATCTTCATCCAGAATTGATCCTGTACGACGACTGCCATATGTACCTTCTGTCAGAGAAGGCGTATCTAAATTGTAGGCACGAGCAGTGCGATCGTCTAAGACCATATCTAGTGGATCATCAACTTCATCCAAGACACTGGTAGTATCTATAGTTGCATAATCATCGATCGCACCAGGTTCATCATAGGTATTGTATCCCGTACCTGCCGGAATCAAGCGTCCGATAATTACGTTCTCTTTCAGACCACGCAGCCAGTCGGATTTACCTTCAATCGCTGCTTCAGTCAAAACCCTTGTTGTTTCTTGGAAGGATGCCGCCGAGATAAAGCTATCGGTGTTCAAGGATGCTTTGGTGATACCAAGCAATACTGGTGTGTATTGCGCCCTAGCACCACCTGTAATTGCCATTGCTTCGTTGACTTGCTCAACTTGGCGCAATTCTACCAACTCACCGGGAAGCATAGTAGTATCTCCACCATCATCAATCCGCACTTTGTTGGTCATTTGGCGCACAATCACTTCAATGTGTTTGTCGGCAATATCAATACCCTGGGATTGATACACCAATTGCACTTCGTTCACCAAGAATGTTTGTACTTTCTGCAAAGCATGGCTGGCGCAAGCGTAAACTCCATCGTCAGAACCCAAGCTGAAAAAGATTTCCAAAATTTCGTGGGGGTTAGATGGGCCATCAGTGATTGGTTGTCCGGCTGAGACGTGAGAACCATCGGGTACGATGAGGTTTTGTCCTGGGCCAAGGGGATAGTCGCTGACTACACCATTGGATTCCACAACTTTAACAGCGATCGCTTCATCGCCATCACCATAAACTACCTTAACTTCACCACCACGCCGGACTAAAATACAAGCCTCTTTTGGTTTGCGAGCTTCCAGAAGTTCTTCAATCCGAGGCAAACCTTGAATGATGTCTCCGGTTTTAGCTCGTTCAAATACCAACAGTACTAAGTTATCACCGCGCTGTACCAAATCGCCGTCTTCTATCTGCAATACTGCACCAGGACTGACTCGGTAGGGACGACCAGCCCGAATAGTCACAGTATAGTTCTGGGTACTGAGTGCTGACTCATCACCAGCCGCTGCCGGAGCCGCGTTCTTAACCTCTACAACTTCCCCAGACTCTTCCGCAAATACTCCGGGAGTAAATTCGGCACCTTCTACCATCAAATCGCCAACTTTCACCTTGGGTTTAGCGGCAGTAGTCATCTTAATCATGTCGCTGTGACGCAATACTAAGCAACGGCGTACAGCTTCTGTACCTTTTTGGACACCCCGCACAATACCGCCTTCTTTACACAAGATTTGGGTACGTGCGACTACAGCACCAGGGGCAATGGTTTGGCTATCTTGGACTTCCAAACTTGTCTGGGTACTACCTTGGGTGGCATCAGCCACAATGTCACGCCGAATGACTAATGACTCCAAAATTACTAGCTGCAAGCGCTGTACATCGGAGTCTTCTGCATCAGCAATTAATTCAATATCTGCTGCTAGCGGAGAAGCATTATGATCTGGTTCACCTTCTTGCTCAATTTCTAACACTAGCTGAGTACGTAGCAGTTCCACGCCTTCTACAGATTTGACGCGTTCAGCATCTTTGTAAGGCAAACGCTGTACTGCTCGCAATTGAATTGAACGTCCGGTTTGCTGACTCACAGATGTGGTAGAAGGTACATCTGGGGTGTTAGGTACAGCAAATTCCACTACCGGACGGCTCAACAAAGCTGGGCCTTCAGGAGACTCGACATACTGGATGTAGCGCAATTCTGTAAAGGTTTGCCCTAACAATTCTTCCCCTGGCTGCACAAAGGTGTTATCTCGACCGATGACAGCTTCTGGATCATCCACCATCAGCAGTTCGCCAGGTTTAATGACCACTTCTCGCAGAATGTCGTTTTTCTGAGTGACTTCTACTACACCGCTGTTTTGGCAGAAGATATCTTTAACAACTTCCGAGCCAGCTTCCACAAACTGACCATCTTCTACCAACAGCAAGGAGATATCTTTATTGACTTCGTGGGTTTCTTCAGGAATCCACAACATTGTGCCTCCCTGTACCACTTCATAACCTTGCTTGGCTTTACCTTTCTTCTGGACTTCTAGCCCAGCGAATTTCAAAAAGCCACCAGTGGTAGTGCGATAGCGGTCATCAATTAATTCAGCAACTACTTGACCATTTTGCACTTTTGTGCCTGGAGTAGCCCGGAGGTTGAATTCCTGGTTATTGCCAGTGGAGATCAGGTAGTTGTTCCGTCCTTGAGAACTGTTGACTGTAACAGTTGCTTGGTCTAAAACTACTGAAGCAGTGATGATTTCAATTTCTCTGGTACTCTTACCTGGAGTAGCTTCTGGTAAACGCACTACACCACCATGCTGACTGGTTAATTTAGTTTCTGCTAAAACACCGTTAGTTGTAATGCGATCGCCATTGTTAACTACCAATTCTGCACCAGGGGGCAAGTTATAAACTTCCCCAGACAAAATCCAAATCAAACCACCACGGGCGGCTGTGGTTGTGGTGTTACCTTGACGGTCTGTTTTTTGTTCAGCAACTACATCAGCAAATTTGACTTCCCCTGCCAAGTCAGAGGCTACATCCTTGACTGCTTTTTCAGTGTTGGTACGAGTTGTCCGTCCACCAATTGCCACTTCTGCTAGTAATTGACCTTGTTTTACCTGTTGACCATCAACTATATATAGTGTGGAACCTTGGGTAACTTGAATTTCTTGGGCAACTGGCGTTTCCGAACCTTCTTTTTTGGGTTCTAACATCAGGATGCCGTTAGCTTCCACATACAAAGCATCTTCACCATGACGGGTACGGTAGGGTCTTGTCCGTAATTTTCGCGGAATTTTAACTGTCCCAGCCATTTTTGAGCGCACTTGTTGAGCGACTTCCCCAGTGAACACACCACCTGTGTGGAATGTCCGCATGGTCAACTGAGTACCTGGTTCACCGATACTTTGAGCAGCAATAATCCCGACGGCTTCACCCAAGTCTACCATTTTGGCGTGAGCCAAACTCCAGCCATAGCAGTGTTGACAAACAGAACGTGCGGCTTCACAAGTCAGAGGCGATCGCACCACAACTTCTTTCACCCCAGACTTTTGAATTTCTTTCGCCAAATCATCAGACACTGGGGTATTGCGTGGTGCAATAATTTCTCCTGTGGTGGGATGTACTACATCCTCGCCAATCACCCGTCCCATCAAGCGAGTTGCTAGAGGGATCAAAGTTTTGCTGCCTTCGGTCATTGAACGCAGAGGAATACCTCTATTCGTACCGCAATCAAATTCCCGAATAATCACATCCTGGGACACGTCCACCAAACGGCGAGTTAGATAACCAGAGTCCGCCGTCCGCAGGGCAGTATCTACCAATCCTTTCCGCGCACCATAAGAAGAAATAATATATTCGGTTACAGTCAAACCTTCTCGGAAGTTAGTTTTAATCGGCAAGTCAATAATTTCCCCTTGCGGATCAGCCATCAGTCCCCGCATTCCCACTAACTGACGGACTTGGGAAATATTACCCCGCGCCCCAGAAAACGCCATCATATACACAGAGTTGAGAGGATTGGTTTTCTTGAAGTGAACAACTACCTCATCTTTGAGAGCTTCACTAGTACCATTCCACGTATCAATTACTTTTTGGAAGCGTTCAACTTCTGTGATTTCTCCGCGTTGATAACGAGCTTCTGTAGCCCGAATTTCTTCTTCTGCGGCTTCCAAAAGACTACGCTTACTAGGTGGTACCATCAAATCATCAACACTGATTGACACTCCGGCTTTAGTAGCATAACGGAAACCTAAATCTTTTAGTTTATCCGCCATCACTGCGGTTCGCGCCGTACCGTAGTTGGTAAATGCCCAAGAAATTAAATTTCTCAGTTGACCTTTGTCCACTACGCGATTGCGAAAAACTTTTTTTTCGTTAGTCATTAGTCAATAGTCCTTAGTCAATAGTCATTGGTCAATAGTCAACAGTCATCAGTCAAATACTTTTGACTTTTGACTTTTGACTTTTGACTTTTTTAACTTGCTAGTGCTTCCTGAATTGCCTTGTTGTAAATAACGCGGCCAGGTGTTGTGCGTATGTACTGAGAAATCAAATTTCCTTGGGAGTCTTCTCGGACTCGGCGGAACTTATACAGTAATGTCCGAGTACCGTCATCGTTATTGGTCACTTCCAAAGGTTCTGTATCGGGCAGGTCTGATTCCACCTCACCGTCAAACCGCACGTAGATATAGGCGTGTAAGTCTATTGCCTGTTGCTCAAACGCCATAATTACATCTTCTAGCGAAGCAAAGTACTTACCAGCACCTTTCGTCGCGTGGGGATTTTCTGCGGTTAAATAGTAAGCCCCCAATACCATGTCTTGGCTAGGCGTAATAATTGGTTTACCTGTAGCTGGCGATAAAATATTATTAGAAGCCAACATCAACAACCGTGCTTCTGCCTGACTTTCCAAGGACAGTGGTACGTGTACCGCCATTTGGTCTCCGTCGAAGTCAGCGTTAAACGCCGGACATACCAACGGATGCAGTTGAATTGCTCGTCCTTCCACCAAAATTGGTTCAAAAGCTTGAATACCCAAACGGTGCAGCGTTGGTGCGCGGTTTAGCATCACTGGGTGTCCTTCGATCACCTCTTCCAGCACATCCCAAACACTTGGGTCAGAACGAGAAATCAGCTTTTTCGCCGCTTTAATGTTATTCACCATCCCACTGCGGATCAGGCGGTTAATGACAAACGGTTGAAATAACTCAATTGCCATTTCTCTCGGCAAGCCACACTGGTGAATATTCAGCTTCGGCCCAACCACAATTACAGAACGTCCAGAGTAGTCAACCCGTTTACCCAACAAGTTTTGCCGGAAGCGTCCTTGCTTACCCTCAATAATGTCAGACAAAGATTTTAGCGGTCGGTTATTAGCACCAACTACCGTGCGTCCGCGACGACCGTTATCAATCAAAGCATCTACTGCTTCTTGCAGCATCCGCTTTTCGTTCCGCACAATAATTTCCGGTGCCAAAATTTCTTGTAGACGTGCCAGACGGTTGTTGCGGTTAATCACCCGTCTGTATAAATCATTCAAGTCGCTGGTAGCAAACCGTCCACCATCTAGTTGTACCATTGGGCGCAAGTCAGGCGGAATTACGGGGATAACTGTCATTACCATCCATTCTGGTTTAGAACCAGTAGCAATGAAGTTATCAATTACCCGTAAGCGCTTAATGAGCTTGGCTCGTTTTTGTCCTTTGGCAGTACTAATTTCTTCACGTAAGCTTTCCGCTTCTTGCTCTAAATTAATATCAGCTAGTAAGCGCAACAGTGCTTCAGCACCAATTCCTACCTCTACCCCTTGTAAGGTAGAATCTTCACTGTAGATTTGGTCTTCTATTTCCAACCACTGGTCTTCACTCAGTAGTTGTTTGTAGGTTAGAGTTTCGGCATTACCAGGGCTAAGAACAACATAAGAGTTGAAATAAACTATTTGCTCTACATCTCGCAAAGGCATATCCAACAGAATAGCAATATAACTGGGTATACCTTTGAGATACCAAACGTGAGCTACAGGTGCTGCGAGTTTTATATAACCCATACGATGGCGGCGCACCCTAGATTCGGTGACTTCTACGCCACAGCGTTCGCAAACGATACCTCTGTGGCGGACTCTCTTGTACTTACCACAGTGACATTCCCAATCTTTTGCGGGGCCAAAGATCCGTTCGCAAAATAAGCCATCCATCTCTGGCTTCAGAGTCCGGTAATTAATCGTTTCTGGTTTGGTGACTTCACCGACTAATTGACCATTGGGTAGGGTGCGTTCGCCCCATTGCCGAATGCGTTCTGGTGATGCCAAGCCGATTTTTACGTAGTCAAACTGATTAGTTTGGGCTGATCTCATACTTAAAAGTAAAAAGTAAAAAGTAAAAAAGCAAAAGTAAAGAGAATGTCAAAAGGCAAAATAAAAAACAGAAAAAATTTACCAGGAAAACTGTTATTCTTTTCTTCTTTTGCCTTTTGCCTTTTAACTTTTGACTTATTTATTCGTCGTCTTCCAACGACTCACGGGAGAGAGATTCGTAAGTTGGTCGTGGTGGTGTGCGTCGAGCTGATTGGTCTGCCATTAAATCGACTTCTACATCTAAAGAACTACCGTCTGCTTGGGTTTCTACTTTATGAACAGCAATATCTAATCCCAAAGATTGCAATTCTCGCATCAACACCTTAAAAGATTCTGGTGTTCCTGGTCGCGGAATAGCCTTACCTTTAACGATCGCATTTAACGCTTCATTCCGTCCTTGCATATCGTCAGATTTCACTGTCAGCAATTCTTGCAAGGTATAGGCTGCACCAAAGGCTTCCAATGCCCACACTTCCATTTCTCCAAACCGCTGACCACCTTGCTGTGCTTTCCCACCCAAGGGTTGCTGTGTTACCAAGGAGTACGGGCCTGTAGAACGAGCGTGAATCTTGTCATCCACCAAATGCACCAGTTTCAGCATATAAGCCACGCCTACCGTCACTGGTCTGTCAAATGGTTCGCCTGTCCGACCATCAAACACCATGATTTTGCCAGGGTCATCTGGGTTGTATACCCAATCTCTACCTGTTTCATCTCTTGCTTCTTGCAATTTGCCATGCACAATGCGGCGGGATGATTCTTCGCCGTACATTTCATCAAAAGGAGTAATCTTAAACCGCACTCCCAAGGTATGACCAGCCCAACCCAACAAACATTCAAATACTTGTCCAACGTTCATCCGGCTGGGTACACCCAAGGGGTTGAGTACGATGTCTACAGGAGAACCATCAGGTAAGTAAGGCATATCTTCCAGTGGTAATATCCGTGAAATAATCCCTTTATTACCGTGGCGACCTGCCATTTTGTCCCCGACTTGAATTTTCCGCTTTTGCGCCACATACACCCGCACTACCATATTGGCTCCGGGTGGCAGTTCATCGCCTTGTTCTCTAGTAAACAAGCGCACATCAACTACGCGACCTTTTTCACCGTTAGGTACACGCAACGAGTTGTCTCGCACATCCCGCGCTTTTTCCCCGAAGATGGCACGCAAAAGTTTTTCTTCTGGGGGTTGGTCAGATTCACCTTTGGGTGTAACTTTCCCTACTAAGATGTCTCCTGATTCTACCCACGCCCCAATGCGGATAATGCCTTGTTCATCTAACTGGCGCAAAGCATCTTCCCCGACGTTGGGAATTTCTCTGGTAATTTCTTCTGGGCCTAATTTTGTTTGTCGAGCCTCAATTTCATATTTTTCAATGTGAATTGAGGTGTAAACATCATCTTGTACCAGTCGCTCAGAAATCAAAATTGCATCTTCGTAGTTATAGCCTTCCCAAGGCATATAAGCGACGATGATATTTTGTCCTAGCGCCAACTCACCACCTTCTGTAGATGAACCATCTGCTAGTACTTGTCCAGCCACAACTCGTTCACCCATCCGCACCAAGGGTTTTTGGTTTAAACAGGTATCTTGGTTAGAACGTTGGTATTTAGAAACGGTGTACTTGATTTCCGATGCATTCGGCTTGGGACGCACACGAATTTCTGTAGCATCAACGTAGGTGACATCCCCATCAGTACGGGAGACAATCACCATCCCAGAGTCTCTCGCGCCTTGGGCTTCCAAACCAGTTCCGACTAAGGGACGCTCTGGTTTGAGCAGGGGTACTGCTTGGCGTTGCATGTTAGAACCCATCAGCGCTCGGTTAGCATCGTCATGTTCCAAGAAAGGAATCATACTTGTCGCTACCGATACAATCTGCACTGGTGAAACTGCTACGTAGTCTACCTGTTCTGGTGTTGTGGTGGAGAATTCTTGGCGATAGCGGACTGGTACTTGTGGGCCAATAATGTAACCATTTTCGTCTACAGGTATGTCTCCTGGTGCTACCCGCAAATCGTCTTCTTCATCGGCGGTCATGTACACCGGAGGTAGGTCAAATTTTACCAGTGCGTTTTCTACAGGTCGGAATGGGGTTTCTAAAAAGCCATACTGGTTAACGCGAGCATGGGTAGCCAAGGAACCAATCAAACCAGCGTTGGGGCCTTCTGGGGTCTCGATTGGGCAAATCCGTCCGTAGTGGGAGGGGTGAATGTCTCGCACCGCAAACCCTGCCCGTTCTCTGGTTAAACCACCAGGGCCTAAAGCTGAAAGTCGGCGTTTGTGGGTCAGTTCAGCCAGAGGATTGGTTTGATCCATGAACTGACTTAATTGGCTGGAACCAAAGAATTCTTTGATGGCTGCGACTAATGGTTTGGGGTTGACCAATGATGCTGGAGTAAGTACTTCAGCATCCGATACGGTCATCCGTTCCCGAATAATCCTTTCTAAGCGGTTTAAGCCTACTCTTACTTGGTTTTGCAGCAATTCGCCCACACTTCTCACACGGCGATTACCTAAGTGGTCGATGTCATCTATGCTGCCAATGTCATATTCTAGATTGATGAGGTAATCGACAGCTGACAAAATATCGCCCGGAGTTAGGACGCGCATGGTGTCGGGAACTGACAACCGCAGTTTTTTGTTGAGTTTATACCGACCTACACGACCCAAGTCATAACGTTTCGGGTCGAAGAAACGGGAGTCTAGGAGTTGTTGTCCACCTAGTACGGTTGGTGGTTCACCAGGACGGAGTTTGCGATACAACTCCATGAGGGCTTCTTCTTCGGAAAATTGCCCTTCTTTTTCGATGGTTTTTTGGAAATATTCTGGGTGGCGGAGGGCATCAAAAATTTCGTTATCTGATAAACCCAAGGCTTTCAGAAGTACTTGTGCTGAGAGTTTGCGGGTTTTGTCAATGCGTACCCACACCAAGTCGTTCCGGTCTGTTTCAAATTTTAGCCATGCTCCTCGGTTGGGGATGAGACTGGCAGAATAAGTCCGTCGTCCGTTTTTGTCGATTTCTGATTTGTAGTAAACTCCAGGCGATCGCACAATTTGGTTGACAATTACCCGCTCGGCTCCGTTAATAATAAACGTGCCGCGATCAGTCATTAAAGGCAAATCACCAATAAATACTTCTTGTTCTTTGATGTCCCCTGTTTCTTTGTTCAACAAACGTGTGGGGACATACATTTGGACTGCGTAGGTGCTATCCCGTCGTTTTGCTTCCTCTACGCTGTACTTTGGCTCCTTAAGTTTATAATTATGTCCTAAAAAGTGCAGTTCTAATTTGCCTGTATAGTCTGTAATAGGACTAAAGGAGTTTAGTTCTTCTATCAACCCTTCTTCTAAAAACCAGCGAAAGCTTGATCGCTGAATTTCAATCAAGTCGGGCAACAAAAAGGCGGGTTCCATATATTTGTCGTTATTCATGCCTCTACCTTTGTCAACCTGGTTAAACTTTTAGAGGACACTGCTGTGGGATGGTTCCTTTTACTAGCCAGTGTCCGTAGCTGTTTGGCAACTTCTCCTTGTGCCACCTTGTTATTTATTCATGCGGGTAATCGCAGCAATTTTTTAATCTGGACAGGGTGATTTTGACAAGGAGGGTAAACGCCCTTGCAAGCAGTTAATAGCTGTTAAAACCCAGCTATTAACTTGATTTCTCAACGACAGAAGGTTGAGATATTTCTGCATTTGATTTACTTTCCTCACTTCCCCTCCCAAAAGTGCGTAAAGTTGCTTACGCCGCTCGAAATTTTTGCATCTTTAAATACACCGTTTATATTGACGGCAATATCAAAAGACTGTGATCATTGACCGCTTGATGTGGGCGTTGAGTCAAAATGGCTTTATTTTGGTGGGTTTTACTCACAAGACAATTACTTTTAACAATTTTCTATAGTTTTAGATACAAAGCAGGGTATATTTTGCCAAAGTTGAGCTACTAATGTCGGTTGCCACGGTTATTCATGTATTCAGAGCATCCGTATGTGGAGAGTGGAGGATGGTCAAGTTGATAACAATACAATATCCAGCTTAAAAGTTTTCAGTTTCTTCCTTTATCATTATGACGCAAGCAAAATGTTTTGGAGGGATTAATATTAACATATTTTTATCCTCCTGAGCTTTTAATTGTTTTTACCACACCCAGCAATCTAAATAGTTAACTCTTATAGAGCCAACCCAAACAATTGACAGGCATTTTGCGTGGTTTGGTGCGCGATCGCTTCTACTGTCTCTCCCCGCAATTCGGCTAGTTTTTCCGCCACATAGCGAACATAAGCAGGTTCATTGCGTTTTTCGCCCCGTTTCGGAACAGGAGCAAGGAAAGGGCAGTCTGTTTCAATTAATAGGCGATCGCTACTTACCATCGCGGCTGAGGCGTGAATTTCTTTAGCGTTTTTGAATGTGACAGTCCCGCTAAAGCTAATGTAAAAACCCAGGTCAAGGAACCATTGGGTTTCTTCTGGTGTTCCACCCCAGCAATGCATCACACCCCGAATCTTTCCCCTTGTGATTTCCTGCCATTTTTGCAAAATTTCCCTGACATCACTGGCCGCATCTCGACAGTGAATAATTACTGGGAGGTTCAGTTCGGCTGCGATTTCTAATTGCGCTGCAAATACCATGCGCTGTTGCTCATAGTTTTCGGCTTTGTAATAATCTAGTCCCATCTCCCCAATCGCCACTACCTTCGGTTCTGAACTCACCAAGTATTTAATTTTCTCGGCTGTATCACTTTGCCATTTTTCGGCATCTAATGGATGCAACCCAACAGCAAAACTCAGTTCAGGAAATTGGTAGGCAATTGTTTGTATGCTAGAAAATTCTGATGGCTCTACACAGGAGTGTACTAAACGGACTACTCCCGCTTCTTGCCATCGCGATCGCACTGCTGCTAAATCTGGCTGGAAGTTATCAAAGTTAAGATGAACGTGGGTATCAATCAGTTGCATTTTAGTCAATGGTCAATAGTCAATTGTCCAAAGTCTTAGCTATTGACTCTGGACTTTTGACTTTGGACTACTTACTGTGCTGTTTGTGCGAGTGGCTTGAGTCTGTGAGCCAATCTCGATTTTTTCCTAGCCCCGTTATTGGGGTGCAGAACGCCCCGCTTGACAGCTTTATCGATTTTGCTGTAAGCCTCAGCCAGCCGTAATTCTACTTCTTGTTTGAGTTCGGGCGTAGGATTAGCCGTGTAAGTTTCTACCACAGTCAAGTATTTCTTCATCAGCGTCTTAACAGCTGATTTGTAGGTTTTATTCCGCAGCCGATTGCGTTCTGCGATATTGGCGCGTTTAAGAGCAGACTTTGTATTCGCCACAGTCGATTCCAAAAAGACTATTAATATGTACACACACTACTAGATTTACTAATATAGCATTCATCTTGCCAATGTCAGAATTTCTCAAAAAAAATCTTGCTTCCCTAAAACTTAGGCAAAAACTCGTCTGTTGAAACTGGAGATATGAGATGTAGGGCCGTGACAGTTGTGATCGTCTGAGTCTATTTAATTTGTATGCCGAACCTAGGAAATAAGCTAAAATAAAGTACTTCAATAAATTATCTACCTAACTAATTACCACCTGAACCAGTGGTGTGACTGCTAATGTCGCTGCCAAATCAGGATGTATTCTTAGTAAACAGTAACTATAAATATAGTTAAATTCCAGGTGTTTATATGTACACAACTGACTCACTGCTTTTGTAAGTATGTTAGTCAATTAACTTAGGAAAATTAAGTAAAAACTATACTCAGACCCTATTCTTACTTCTGGATGGGAAAATCAGAATGTATCAACATATGAAACCTACAGGAAGTAAGGCAAGGATAGGGAGAATTAGCAGTCCGCTTTCTGTCGTGAGCCAACTAGATAAGTCGAACTGAGCAACTTTGATCATCTAATTAAGTAACCCATGTGCTGGCAGCCTTGGGAGTATCAAAAAAATCCAGGTTAAGCTAGAGATGAGAATTAAAGCGAAACTCGTCCCTCTTAGAGGTCAAGAGCAAGACTAATTCTCAAGCGGGAATAATCTAAAATTTTGGCATTTTCCTTACTCCATGCTGCGAATCATTACTCAGCAGGCAGACGTTAAAGCAGAACTACAACGGATCTGCGATCGTACCCATGACGAACAGGTGGTTCACAAAGAAGCAACGGTGCGGGAAGTGTTGCAAGCGGTGAAGCGCCAAGGCGACAAAGCTGTGTTACATTACACGGCTGAATTTGACAACCAAACCTTGAAGCTTGAAGAACTGCGTGTTACGGGTTCAGAACTAGATACAGCGTACCAACAAGTATCTAAAGAATTGCTCCAAGCAATTCAGTTAGCTGCTCGTCAAATTGAAGCATTTCACCGTCAACGAGTCCCAAAAAGCTGGGTAAACTTCGGCGATGATGATGTAGTGTTGGGCAAACGCTACACCCCTGTAGACCGAGCCGGGATATATGTTCCTGGTGGTCGTGCGGCTTATCCCAGTACCGTGTTGATGAATGCCATTCCGGCAAAAGTGGCTGGTGTACCGCGCGTGGTCATGGTGACACCACCAGGGGCTGGAAAAGTCATTAGCCCAGCTGTGCTAGTGGCGGCCCAAGAAACAGGCGTGCAAGAAATTTATCGAGTCGGGGGGGCGCAAGCGATCGCAGCTTTAGCTTATGGCACAGAAACGATTCCGAAAGTTAACATCATTACCGGGCCTGGGAATATTTACGTCACCTTAGCCAAAAAACTCGTCTACGGCACTGTGGGCATTGATATGCTGGCGGGGCCTAGCGAAGTGCTAATTATTGCTGATGAATCGGCAAATGCTGTGCATGTGGCTGCTGATATGTTAGCCCAAGCCGAACATGATCCAATGGCAGCAGCAATTTTGCTGACTACAGATACAGCTTTAGCGAAAAACGTCCAAGTCGCAGTCGAAAGACAGTTAGTTGATCACCCAAGGCGGATAGATACCGAAAAAGCGATCGCTCACTATGGCTTAATTATCCTTGTGGAATCTTTAGAAGCAGCAGCAGAACTCTCTAATGAATTTGCCCCCGAACACTTGGAGTTAGAAGTTAAAGATCCTTGGGCAATTTTGCCACAAATCCGCCACGCTGGGGCGATATTTTTAGGTTATTCTACACCAGAAGCTGTAGGTGACTATTTAGCAGGCCCCAACCATACATTGCCCACTTCTGGTGCTGCCCGCTACACTTCGGCATTAAGTGTGGAAACTTTCCTCAAACACTCTAGTATTATTCAATACTCACCAACTGCCCTGCAAAAAGTTGCTGGCGCAATTGATGCACTGGCAACAGCTGAAGGCTTACCATCTCATGCAGATTCAGTCCGACGGCGAATTCAACATGATGAGTGATGAGGAATGCTTAATTTTTTCCTATACTTTTAGCAAATGGCACTCCTGGGCTGCACACTAAAAAATTAAACTGTAGTGCAAAAAAGCGATTTGCGATCGCCCAGCATAGAAAACACAAGATAAACTTCAGTTTCCATCAGTAATATTATTGGTGTAAGCGCTAGAGTTTCAGAGGTCTACTTTTGAGGAGACGAGGGCAGTGCTAAACAATATTTTGGTAGCTCTGGATGGTTCGGATATTGCAGAACGTGTAATTCAAGTTTTGGATGATTTGGTATTATTACCAGAAACCAAAGTCGTTCTTTGTCATGTGTTTCCGACACCAGAATCAGAGATGGAACTAGCCGCAGATCGCCCTCATCCAGAATCTCCAGCGTTGTCTTATTTCCAAATTGAAAAACAGCTGCAATCTTACCAAGAAAAATTATCTATTCAAAGCGCAGTAGAATTAGTCACCGGCGAACCGGCGGACGAGATTATTCGCCTTGCTAATATTTACAAAGCTGATTTGATTATCATTGGTAGTCGCGGGTTAACTGGGATGAAGCGAATTGTCCAGGGTTCTGTTAGTAGTCAAGTAGTAGAAGAAGCTAGTTGTTCGGTATTAGTGGTGAAGCCAAGTAAAAATTAACAATGGCAGCAAAAGAAGTATGACTACAACTACCCCAAAACTAACTTTTGCCGAATACTTAAAATACAATGATGGCACTGATACTCGTTACGAACTAGTTAATGGAGAATTAATCCCCATGAGTTTGGGAAGTGGACAACATGGGGTAGTAATAGGATTTATCACTCAATGCTTTCAAAATGAAATTCTCAAACTCAATTTGGATTGGACTGCCAAACAAATGGTTATTGGTGTTCGTTCTCCCCGTGCTGGCAAATGGGATACATCAAGAATTCCTGATGTAGTTGTGATTCCCTTGCCTCAATGGCGAGAATTAACCTTCATCGGCAGAATTGCCCGATTCTGATGATATCCCTGTAGCTATAGCGTTTCCCAGTCTAATGAAGTACACTGATTAAGATAAAGCGGCGCATCTGCTCAAGAGTAAAAATGAAAGCATATTCCCTCGACTTTCGCCAAAAAATATTTGATACATACTTGTCAGGTGGAATATCACAACGTCAATTAGCAAA